>CAZUSS010000004.1:0-54839 GCA_964623245.1 uncultured Syntrophomonadaceae bacterium | reverse complement strand
AAATATTTTTTTGCTAGGTCAATTGCAGCGTTTTTATCCAATAAGCCTTTGATTGTATCTACTTCTTCTAATTCAATAGGATTTAATTGCACTTCTTCCTTTACTGCCATCTCGCCAGCGCCCATCGCCATATTCTTATCACTTAGCCTGGCATAATAAAAAGGTGATTCACTATATTCACCCGTATGGGCATTTACTAAAGGATTCGTCGACTCTTGCATTCCATAAACTAGAAATATCTCGGTTTTTTTATCCTTTATGACTTTGTGGTACATTAACTCAAAAGCATTATCTTTTAATAACTGGCTAGCTTTTTGCTCCCCTATTAACCCACTTTTAGATGCAAATTCTAGGTTATAATCCCAATTAAGGTTATAGTTTAGAACTTCTCCAGTAAGGGCTGAAACTGATATATGAGCGGAATTTTGCATAAAGGGTATACCATTCACAGTACGATGAAAGTTTAAAATATAGCTTTGTTCATATTTGTTAATCTCAACATTCCTTGCTTCTAATAATTTTAAATCATGATGTTTGCTTGGTAGAGCCATAGCCATAAACTCGTGTGCTATATCAATGGCTTTTCGTTTTTCAATGGAATAAATCCTATTACTTTGGTTGGGCAGGCTCTTGTACTTATGCATCTGTGTAATCTCTTGGGACAAAGCATCTACATTTACAGTGATATCTCCTTCTTCTGTTTGCCATTGTAATTGCCATACACCCCTATCATTATATTCGAAATAATTGGATTTAAAATCTTTAATATCCTCGGGTATAGTAATTATTGATTTGGCAATTTTGGTAGCCTCTTCTACTGTAGTCTTCTGCTGAGCAATAGCAGCTTGTGGTAACAAACTTAGGGTTGTAAATGTTACCATTAATACTATCGCTATTATTTTCCGCATATTTTCTCCTCCCTGATCCTATTTACTATAAATACGCTACAAGTTCATTTTTCTTACATAAGAATATATAGACAAAGAACCCCAGTTTTTAACTGGGGTTCTCGACATAATAGTTAGCCATAAGATAAGTTTTCTGAATCAACCACGGCCTGGTAGAAACTCCCGTTATTGTCATCTCTGCTACCATTTGCATCCTCAAAAAACATATTCATTCTATCAGAGGCTTCTACGGTAAAACTAGCCAGGAATTCATTACCCGATTTATCCATACTTATCTTTTGGGTTTTAAAAAAATTATTGGGTTCACCATAACCTACGTTTAGGGTAATGCTGTTGCTTTCGGCTAATTTGCCCATATAACTAACCTCTACTAGACTTCCATTGCTGGGGGGCATGGGTTCAATTTTTACTCCACCTTTTAAATAAGCAGCTCCCATTTTTATATCTCCTTTCAATACATAGCTCTTTATGCTTATTTTCACCATTTTATCTTTTGCTATGCGATTGAAAGGAAGATTTTTTAATTAACAACTTTTATACTATCGCCCACTTTAACTAGACCAGAATTTATTACCTGGGCAAATATGCCTTCGGTTGGCATAACACAAGTTCCAACTTGTTTCCTTATGGCACAACCTTTGTTGGTACAGGCTTTCCCGATTTGGGTCACCTTTAATATAGTTTCACCTATTTTAAGCTTAGTTCCTAATGGCAAATTAGATACTTCTATACCATCTAAAGTAATGTTTTCTGCAAAATCACCAAACTGAACATCCACTCCCATTTCCTTCATTTTATCTACACTAGATAAGGACAGGAGGCTTATTTGCCGATGACCCAAACCAGAATGGGCATCAATCTCAATACCCCAATTTTCTTTGAAATATGCTTGGTTGATGTTTTGTTTTTTCTCTCCCTTGGACTTGGAAATGTTTACCGCTAGCACTCGACCTTGATTAAGATCCACTACTCAAACCCCCATTTTTTATTAAAATAACATCAAATATTATATAGTCCTATTTTAGCAAAGTATTGTATTATTATCTATAAGTAGTGCAATTGGGATGAAGAAAGTTGGAAGGGGAATAATTATGGAAAGTTTTAATGATTACCCTGAACACATCAGGCAAGAGCTATCTTTTCATTATAAGTTACTGGAGGCAGTAAATGATTCTATTATCGTTGCTGATATAAATGGCCTTATAATTTATTGGAATAAGGGCTCCGAACGCCTCTTTGGTTTATCAGCAGCGGAAGTAATGGGGCAACCATTTGCTAATTATTTTGGGGAAAATGCTCAAGAAATACCTACACATATTAACGAAATATACCAAGGCTTTTGGACAGGGAAAATTCCCGTACTTACTAGGTCTGGGGAAAAAAAGTATTTTAATGTTTCCGTCTCCGCCATGAATGATTATAGCAATAAACCTAGCTACTTAGTAGGAATAATAAGTGATGTTACTGAATTAATGGAATTGCGTATTAAAGCTGAAGAAGCATTACGCAGCAAAGAAGAATTCTTAGCTAATATTAGTCACGAAATTAGGACACCAATGACTGGTATACTTGGCTATGTAGAATTATTAGGTAACCTGCCTATGGATGAACTACAGAATGAGTATTTAGAATCAATAAAGGAAAGCGCTGGACAGCTTTTGGAACTTATAAATGATATTCTAGATCTAGCTAAAATTGATGCAGATAAGCTCGTCTTGGAAAGAAATGTTTTTAATGTAAAGGAAATAATTAATTCTGTATTGAAAGTATTTGAACCGTCTATTCAAAACAAGGGATTAAAGGTGTTTGTGGAAATAGAACCCGACTTACCGGAACAAATCATTAGCGATTATATTCGAATAAAACAGGTTTTAAGCAACCTATTGTCTAACGCAGTGAAATTCACCCATAAAGGTTATATAAAGATATATGTTATGAAGGACAAACAAATAGAAAAGGAAAAATTCGAATTAGTAATTAAGGTAGTAGATACTGGTATAGGTATTCCACCTTCTAAACTGCCTACAATATTCGAACCATTTACCCAGGCTGATAGCTCCACTACCCGAAAGTATGGGGGCACAGGCCTAGGTTTATCAATTTCCAAAAAACTTGTGGAAATACTTAGTGGTCAAATTGCAGTAGAAAGCCAAGAAGGCAAGGGTTCGGAATTCACCATTAGGATCCCCGTAGAAGGAATCACACCCCCTACCAAAGAACCTCAGCTACATGATAATAACAATATTTCATCGGGTAAACTTTTGCTTATATCTCCCAGTCCAAAGTTATTTGAACTTTTGTCTACTGTTTTGATAGATTTAAATATAAAACCAATATGGAATCGGGATAAAAATCATAAACTGTCTTCCTTAATTTCCTTTTATGAGCCCAAAATTGTAGTAATAGATTTAGTGGATTCAACTCACGATCCATTACAGCATGACTTGGGTCTAGAATCTTATAATCTTCCCCTTAGAATCTATGTTTTGAATAACCAATCAGATTTAATTCCTAGCCCATCATTTGACCAACCACATATTAAATATGTTCATTCCCTAGATGCTTTAATTCGTGAATTTGACTCTCTTGATTTGGACACTTTTACTAAAGCAGAAGAAATCAAAAAAAACATTTTGTTATTTGATGAAAATTCCTTGAATGCCCTCCTAATGAAAAAAATTTTAATAAGTAAAAATTATACTGTAAAGGCTGTAACCAATTTTATAGAGTTTAATGATATTGGCAAAGGACAAAATTTCGACTTTGTTTTTATTGATGGTGAAGCGATAAAAAAATACGGGAACAAATTGTATGAAAAATTGGATTTACTCCCCTATTCGTATTTAATCGGGATCCTCAATCCAGATGATAGCTTTAGGAACACTTTATTCACCGATTTTATTTACAAACCCGTTTCGACTGAAAACATACTAAAAGTTATAACTGAATACGGGGGGAAAGCTAATGGATAAAGATACAATCCTTATTGTTGATGATGAAGAAAGCCTACGCAAGTTGCTAAAATCTGTCTTAAGCGAAAAGGGCTATAGGGTTCTAACGGCTTTTGATGGTATTGAAGGTTATGACATGGCACTCAAACATAGTCCCGATTTAATCCTTTTGGACATAATGATGCCCGAAATTGATGGATATGAAGTTTTGGAAAGATTGAAAAACAACATAAAAACAAGTCATATTCCCGTTATATTTCTTACTGCCAAAGTTGATGATGAAGATAGGGTAAAGGGCCTAGAGGCAGGGGCAGTTGATTACATTATAAAACCTTTTTATATTAGGGAAGTCTTGGCTAGAATTAAAATACATCTGAAATTAAAAGAATATGAAAATAAACTCAAACTTAAAAACCGTGAACTAGAAGAATTTTCCGATTTATTGTTAAAGTTAAATGCCAAACTAGAAGAAATGGCACGCAAAGATGAACTGATGCAGATCTGGAATCGGCGGGCATTTAATGAGCAAATGGAGCGAACCCACAATTATTCAGTAAGATATAATAGTCCCTATACCCTAGTCATAGCAGATTTAGATCATTTTAAAAACTACAATGATTTGTATGGACATCAAGCTGGCGATGTCGTACTCCAAAAAGTAGCTCAGGCAATAAATAAGTCTTGTCGTATTACTGACTTTATTGCCAGGTACGGTGGGGAGGAAATTGTAGTTATATTACCTGAGACTGAGGAAACCACAGGCTATGTTTTTGCCCAACGCATTATTAAGGCAGTTAGGGATCTAAATATCCTGCATGAAAAAAACGCAAATTTCGGTATTGTGACTATCAGTGCGGGTGTGGCATCATATTCACCTGGTGAAGAAGGGGGATGGGATGTAATTGTTAGGAGGGCAGATGAGGCTATGTATAGGGCTAAAAATTCCGGACGAAACAAGGTTAGTATGTAGTTTTTTCAACATAGGAACTTACATCTATAATCTGACTAGCCTTATGCCTACTTTCATAGACAAATAGTAAATAGCCCGAGTGTTTGTAACTGCTAAGGGGATTATATGAAAAATGAGCCAAGTGCAGTCGTTTTTTCATTTCCCTAATCGTCTGGCCTAGCATGCCCGGTATATATTGGGAAACGAACAAATCATCTTTTAGAATACTATTTAATATTTTCACCATATCTTTAGGGTCATCTGAACTGATCTTATCTGGAAGTTTATATGATTTATTATATTTAAAGTAATCGTATTTGAGAATTTCATTGGTTTTTTGGGCATGGGCCGGAAAATTAAGTGTTATGAATTCTTGGATTAGACTGTATTCCCTCTCCCGCCTATGTCCGATATAAAATAAATCATTTTCATCCCAATACTGGGAAAATGCTGCAAAAAAAGCAAAGGCATTGCCCACAAATATTTCTGTAATTATATATTCCAAAGTATCTGTAACCATATGGGTATTATAATATCGATTTATCAAATTCTCCACCTGGCTTAGCTTAATTAATTCATCATAAGTTAAAACATGATTAGCCAGGACCTGGTATGGAGCCCGGCTCTGGTGGATATATCCATATTGGCTAGCCTCTTTTTTTATATTAGAACCCTTGAGTAATTTAAGGAAACCCAGTTGTAATTTATCTGGTTTAAGATTATATACATCGTTAAAGGATTGGGTAAATCTAGTAAAGTTTTCGTGGGGTAACCCAGCAATTAAGTCTAAATGAATGTGAATATTGCCCAAAGCAATCAATTTCTTAATATTCTTAGATAAGGTAGTCCAGTCAGATGTACGATTTACTGCCTTTAGGGCTGGAGTAAATGTGGATTGTATGCCTATTTCAAAATCAAATATACCTTCGGGTACTTTCATTAGAAAATCCAAAAACTCAGTAGAAATTAAATCTGCCCCGATCTCAAAATGGAATTTAGTCCTAATGTTCTTATCTAAAATATACTGCATAATTTGTATGGCTCTATCTTCATTGCAATTAAAGGTGCGATCAACAAACTTCACTTCTTCTATTTCGTTTTCCATTAAATAGGCCAAATCCTTTTTAACCCTATCCAAGGAAAAGAAGCGGACTCCTTTTATAGTAGATGATAAGCAGTAACTACAATTAAAAGGGCATCCCCGAGAGGACTCATAATAAATGGTTTTATTTTTATACTTGGGTAAATTACTTTTATAGGGAAAGGGGATCATATCCAAACTGCTGATTAATTCCCGTTCCTGATTTTCTATAATCTCAGTACCATCTTTATAGATCAGTCCCCTTATATGGGTATAGTTACCTTTAAATTTAATTGCTTCTAACAATTCCTTTAGGGTTTTCTCCCCTTCTCCCCTGATAACAAAATCTATAGGATTTTTATTTAGGACTTCTGCTGCATCATAGGAAACTTCTGGTCCACCCAAAACGATAGGAATGTCAGGGTTAACACTTTTAAAATCATTACATAGACTAAGGATTGCCTCTATGTTCCATATGTAACAAGAAAAACAGACTATATCGGGTTTAATCATATGCATATCAGCCAAGATATCTTCTAATGGTTCATTAATTGTATATTCCTTTACTTCTATTTCCCATGTGGTAGAGCTACAAAACTTTTCTAAATAGGCTAAAGCCAGCGATGAGTGAATAAATTTAGCATTTAGCGTGGTCAAAAGAACTTTCATAAATAATTAACCTTTCTACTCCCCTACTATCTTTAATTCTGGTTCCAGCTTTACTTTATAAGCGGCCCATATTTTTTCTTGAATATAGGCAATTAGGCGCAAGACATCTTGGGCAGTCGCATTGTTTATATTAATAATAAAGCCTGCGTGTTTATCTGATACTTGAGCACCTCCAATGGTAAAACCCTTCAGACCTAGTTTCTCTATCATGGGGCCTACATAATGTCCAGTTGGGCGTTTAAAGGTACTGCCTGCATTGGGGTAGTCCAAAGGTTGGCGGACCCTTCTCTTTTCGGCAAATTGTTTCATTTTAGCCAAAATTTCAGCCCTATTACCGGCTTCTAATTGTAATAAAGCGGACAAAACATAGTAACCATTAGTTTGGAAAATGCTATGCCTATATCCTAATTCCATCTCTGTTAAGGGGAACTCCCTTAACTCCCCCTCAGGATTGATGGCAATTACACTTTTGAGTACTTTTTTCATTTCCCCATCAAAGGCTCCTGCATTCATAACCACAGCACCACCTAAGCTACCCGGTATTCCCTCGGCAAATTCGAAATTAGTTAAACTATGGCGGGCTACTGTTTTCGCCAGGGCTGATAGCCTAACACCAGCCTCAGCATAAATTTCTGTTTGGTTAACTTTAATTTGATTAAAATTTTTACTTAGCTTTATAGCAACACCTCGTATACCTTGGTCTTTGACTAATAGGTTAGTACCCTGTCCAAATATAAATAAAGGTATTTGCTTTTCTTTACACCAATTTATAATATTTATAATTAAATCAGTATTATCTGGTTCAACTAGCAGATCAACTGGGCCACCTATTTTCAGACTAGTATGGTTTTTCATAGGTTCATCAAGCTTAACCTGTTCGACGGGTATGAAACTTAGAAGTTCGGAGTACATTTAACTCCCCCTTAGCTATTTTTTGATATTCTATTGTCTAACATAAATTTTTATGTGTTTAAATTAATTGTTTTACCCTTATAAATTATACCTTACTTATATGAATTTTATAAATTCTCCCATTAACTCGTAACAAAAGAAAAATATAAGTGGAGTTAGTATAAAAAAGGCGAGACACATTCCAGAATATGCCTCGCCTATATACCTATATTACATTCTTACCACTTTAGAACCAAGGCTGTTGACCCATAACTGAATAATAAAATAGTGCCCTGCCACTTAATTCACCTAATACTGCTATTAGTAAGCCAGCTACTAATATACCCCTAGATAATTCAATTTCACCTAATAAACTAAAAGCTATAGCCCCAGGTACAATCAAACCACAAAAAATTCTAAACCAGAACAAACTGGAGGATACTACTAACCCTACCGCTGTAGTCTGCTCTGCGCTTGCCCCATAACCAGCTGTAAATGCCGATAAAGTGATTACTAGTCCAATCAAAGCAATAATTGTAATCCCTGCCAACGTTTTTTTAGCTTTTTGTTCGGTTTTATTACTGTATGAATTTAATAAAACCAGTATAGTCAATGAACCTAGGAAAAAGGAACTGAGTATAAATGATGCCATAGTCTGCCAATTGTTCCAGGTTTCATGCGCAGGCATGGTATAAATTTTTGCCGAAATTACTACTGTCACTAGACCTATGACGGCAGTTATAATCCCCAAACCCTTTCGAGCTGATTCCTTTTCCGGACTTTTCCACCAAATAAAGCTATAAGCCAAGGCTGAGATACCGAGAAGGATTGTAGCAAGAATCTCCCTGCTTAACCAAGAGTTTCCCAAATTGCCTAACGCCTTGTATGCTGCCAAAGGCTGGCCTAAGTGAAATATAGAGAATAGGACAGCTAGTGCGCAAAGCGGAAGTACCAACATACCCCCTATTCTTAACCCTTGATGCCCATCAGGGGAGTATTTGACCAAAAACAGGTCAGTTATAACAAGTATTAATGCTATACCAACAGCCAATTGGGCTGTAATCGTAAATAAAACTAATGGTATTTCAAAATGGTTCATTATATATTCCCCCTTTTCTATTTTATAACATCTGTAGGATTAATCGCTATGGATGGATTAGTAATGGAAGGATCGGGGCTTCCTTTGATTCCTTTTATCTTTCCATATTGTCTTTCTAGATCGGACAATTTGCCATAACCGATAGCGTTACAGGGACATGCCTCAACACATTTTGGTTCTAGACCTTGGTCAAGACGATCAGCACACAAATCACATTTACTAGTTTTGCCTTCTACCGGATCGTATACAGGAACCCCATATGGACAGGCCATAATACATATTTGGCAACCAATGCATTTATTATGGTCTTGGACAACTATGCCATCTGGACGTTTGGTATAGGCCCCTGTTGGGCAGGCTATTAAACATTGGGGGTTCTCGCAATGATTGCAAGCCATTGATAATGTACTGATAGTTGGAGGACTTTCAGTTTCGAAAAAACGTACTCTCCTCCATCTTATATCTTGTGGTAATTTATGTTCTGATTTACAAGCAATTTCGCAGGTCTGACAACCGTAACATGCCTGCATATCCATATAAAAACCCATTCTATCCGCCATTATTTAGCCCCCTTTCTTACATTTACCAGAGTACTATTACAAACATGCCCGGGACCAACCGCTTCAGAGGCATCATTAGTAACATAACTACTGCTACCTCCTTGCTGTTCCCACCAGCCATTTTCTAAGCAGACTACACCTTTTTTAATATGAGCAGTTACAATTGCATAAGCATTGTGTTCACCACGGTGATTATATACTGTAGTATAATCCCCATCCTTAATTCCGCGTTCCTTAGCATCATCGGGGTGAATCATTACTTTGGCATGTCCACCTGTTGCCTCTACAATCCAAGGCAAAGTACCAAAACTAGAGTGAATGCCACGATGTAGTTTTCTTTGCACTGCCATTAGGGGGTACTTTTCTGCTAAATCTGGCGAACCCAAGGGGCTTTCTTTCACTTGGTAATACTTGACTACAGGGCTTAAGCCTTTATCTTTCCATTTTTTTAGATAGAGCTCCGCTTTCTTTGTAGGAGTTTTAAATATACCATCTTTATAAGGTATATAAGGATATTCCATAGGGTTAATAGGACCCTTTTTAAGATCAGCCAAAGTGACCCCAGTACCCTCAAGAATTGCTGCAATATGTTCCTCAGGTGTCTTATCAAAGGCCTCCCCAAAACCTAAACGCTTAGCTAATTCAGTGAAAATCCATAAGTCTGATTTAGCTTCACCAACTGGTTCAACTGCCTTCTCCATAAGTTGAACATAATGGCTGCGGGAAGATGCCATCAAATTGGTTTCCTCGAATATAGTACAACAGGGTAACAAAATATCGGCGTATAAGGCAGTAGATGTCATCATGTTATCTACCACGACTACAAAAGGCACATGTTTTAGGGCTGCTTTAATAGCGTTAGTGTTGGGTCCCTGGGTCATGGCACTAAAAGTCATTATCCACCAAAAACCGATTTTATTAGGCCTATCCTCTGAAACCCAACGGCCTAATTCAGGGACGGGAATACTCGGCAGACCTGGGGTTGGTTTAGGTGCCTGTATAGCTGGTTTTGCACTAAAGTTATTAGTTACACCACCAGCATCCAAATAGCCGCCTCCAACTTTACCAAAATTACCACTGAAAGCTAATAGATAAAAATGTGCACCAACAATATAAGAACCAAATTCAGTACGCTGTGGTCCACCCATGTTTGCCACAATCATTGCCGCTTTCGCTTTGGCGAAATCTAATGCTAATCTAACAACAGTACCTGCAGGAACATCAGTAACTTCCTCAACTTTTTCTGGCGTCCATTGACTTGCCTCTTCTACAATAAGATCGTAGACCGTAGTATAAGTATCATTATGTTCTGTGTTGGTTAAAGATAGTGCAGGCACAATATTTACAGAATTGTGTACGACTAATTGTTGGCTAATTTCATCAAAAACCAGATAACTTGTTTCGTCATCCTCGTCCGCCCGCACTAGTTCACCTTGTTTATCTAATATAAAAGGTGCACCAGTATTTTTCCTTAAAAATTCTTTATCGTGCAAGTCTTCTTCAACCATAATATTTAGCATGCCTAGGGCTAGGGCAGTGTCAGTACCCGGAATAATAGGTACCCACTCATGAGCTTTAGCCGCTGTTTCGCTAAAACGTGGATCAATTACAATTAATTTAGCACCTTTTTTTATTGCTTCTTCATAGTCCTTAAAATAGGATTGCATCGTTACCACTGGATTGTTTCCCCAGCATAAAAGATACTCACTTTCAGAAATTGTATCCCTAGTATCTTCATATCGGGTCCCCAACATGGGAGTCATTACCTCAGTAACCGCCTGGCAACATAGTTGCCCAGCATGTCTAGTGGCACCACCAAAGAAGTCGAAAAATGCACTCCCTACCGCATTAGTTAAAGAACTAAAATTGCCTGCATGAGCAGAGAATAAAAGACCCTGATTACCAAGTTCCATTTTAGTTTCCTTTAGTTTGTTTACAATTTCATCTAGGGCTTCATCCCAGCTAATCTGCTCAAACTTACCTTGACCTTTTTCACCTACCCTTTTCATGGGATAATGCAAGCGATCTTTATGATTTACCCATTCGCTCCTACTAAGACCTCTTATACAACCTTTTACGTGGAAATTTTTACTCGATTCTACCTTTTCCAATTTCCCATCAATTACATAGGCAGTTAGGTTACAATGCAAACATTCCATGGCACAACTAGAACGGAAGGTTTCAACCGTTTTTGGGTCAGCTGCAATTACATTTGAAGTTTGCTGATTAGCTATTTTTAATCCTCCGCTAGTTAAAGCAGCAGTAGCACCTAATGCACCGGTGGCTTGTAGAAAGCCCCGGCGACTAATGGTGAATTTTCTGTTTTTACCGCCAAGGTTTTCATTTTTTGCATCGATCATTAATGCATACCCCCTATTAAGAAATATTTGTCTCTCCATTAAACATAACGTCTAATTTTTTATTTCCTTTCGTTTTTTATAAAATCTCCTCAATCAAATTAATTCCTTACATAAGCCATACGATTAGGATTTATCCCCACATCAATAGTTTTAAGTAATTGCATACTACTGGTTGCATAAACCATTATATTGCCTTCGAGATTATCACTAACGAAAATTTGCTTCCCATCATCAGACAGTGAAATACCTTCGGGTTCGGGTCCTGTTAGGTAAGATCCAACAATAGTAGAACTAGCCACATCAAGCGCAACTACTTTGTTGTCACCTTTCACTAAGACATATAGGAATTTTCCGTCTGGTGAAAGTTCAAGTGCTGCCGGTTCTGTCCCTATTTTGATTTGTTTAGAGATTTCACCTGTTTCCAGATCAATTTCCAGTAGGTTTTCTACCAAAATTTCTTCACTACCTATAGCTGCTACATATAATTTTTGTGGGGAACCAGCAACTAACATATCTCTAATCCCAACTGCACCATCCCAGGTGTTAACTTCCCATTCTTTCTCAATGTCTATTAAAGCAATGTCCCTAGTGGCTAAATTACCGACATAGATTACCCCCCCATCACCAGCCAAAGTAAGTGCAACTGGTCCCCGGCCGATAGCAACTGGATAGTTAAAAGGGTCTAGGCAACAAGCAAGTGGTACCTCCCTAGCCTCAAAACCCGCATTATTTAGACCTAGTACTTTGGTTAATGAAAGCAATTCAGTAGATACAACCCGCACCCCATTCATTTGATAATCAGTTAAATAAAGTAGTTCCCCATCAGGGCTCATAAGCATTTTCGTAGGGGTCACCCCTATGGGAATGATGTCAACAGTTTTACCTTTAACTAAGTCTACAACAGTCACATCCCCAGTCTGGCTATTTGCTACATAGGCCTTTTTTCCATCTAAGGATTTTATAACATCAATTGGATTACCCCCTACCTGAATTTCAGATATTAATTCGCCTTCCTCTAAGTCAACTATTCCTAATTGATTTGTTGCTCCTAAACACACCAATAAGGTTTCAGCAGGAAGGGAGAAGCTATCACCATTTATATCTCCCTTTTGTTCCCCTTGTTCCTGCAGCATTTGGTGGATCTTGTCCTCGGTAGTCTCTTTTTGACATCCCAGATAAAACATTGTCAGGAATATGGTGATTACTATAAAGACTTTTGAAGCTTTTTTATTTAGCATGGCATTAGCCCCCCATCATGTAGGCTGTATCTTTGGTTAGCTCTTTGGGCCCATTCCAAATGATGGGTTACCATCACTACGGCCTGGCCTTTTTTTGTGGCATTTTCCAACAGATCTATCACGCGTTTGGCCCAATAGGGATCTAAATCATTAGTAGGTTCATCAGCTAAAATCAATGGATTTTCATTGATTAGAGCTCTAGCCACTAAGACCCTTCTCCTTTGGCCTACACTTAGTTCATGAGGCAAAAAGTGTAGCCTTTCTTCCAAGCCAAAATCAATCAATATGCAGGTTGCCTTTTCTAAGCGTTCCCTTTTGGAGGTAGGTCTACCTTTAATTTTTTGCACCAATTCCACATTTTCCAATGCAGTCAAAGCAGGAAAAAGTCCACCCTCTTGGAAGATAAAGCCAACATTTTGACTCCTAAGGTAGGTTAGATCTTTATCCTTTAATAGTGTTGTGTCCTGCCCACCAATAAAAACTTTACCAGTTGTCGGTTTTAATAAACCACCCAAAAGATACAAAAGGGTACTTTTACCACTTCCAGAAGGGCCTTCTATACTTAAAAAATCCCCGCGGTAAATTTTTAGGGTTAGATCATTAATTGGGCGAACTGTTTCACCACCGTAATAGACCTTGCTAGCATTTTCTAAGTAACAAATAATCACCTTTTATCCCCTCCTAATCCAAACTTCCTCGAGAAATGGTTTCTTGGGGATCTAGTCTGGCACTTTTCCAAGCTGGATATAAAGCACTAGCAATACCTAGAATTAAAGCAACCCCCAACCCCAGGCCCACACTAAAAAAGGCCGATGTTAATGACCAAGTTCCCTGAGGTAACTGTATAAGACCCCTAATCCAATCAAGTGTGTGGGAAACTAATAAAACGCCGATAAGGCCACCTGTTAAGCCTCCAGACAGGACAATAATTAGGGTTTCAATTATGATTAGCCCAAAAGCTTCACTTCGTTTTCCTCCTATAGCCCTATAAATACCAATTTCCTGTTTTCGTTCTTGGGCCAGGGAATTAAAGCGCCCAAATAGTCCCAATAGGGCTATAAGAGCAATTGCCACCCATAGTAGTAGTAATACCTTAGTCAAAGTATCCATTTGATCCCGAGCATTTCTTACCACCTTACTAACCGCAACCGCATTACCACCTGTATCTAGGGAATTGATTAGATCGGCAACTAGTAAAGGATCTACACCTTCCTCCACTCGGATTAATACTGCAGAGATAAGATGATCAGGTAGCTCCTTATCCCAAAGTTGTTGTAAGTAGGGGCTGTTTTTAGCCAGTTGTCTAGTTATATTTATATCGATAAAAATGGTTTCATCCATTCCTGTCCCAGTTGTCTCCAGACTCCCCGCGACCCAGAAACTATCCCCTAGAATAACTGCTTTCCCTCCCAATAACGGGGGTACAGCACCTCCGGTGAGTACCTCGTCGGGTGCTAATTCAGTTAACTCAAGTCCCTCTAACCAAGGGCGTACTATAAAATCACTATCCCAATCAAAGCCCACCAATCTTTTGGCATCACCAACTGAACAGCAACTCTGATTAAGAGTTTGGGCAAAAAAATGGGGAGTAGCCAGGTAAACACCAGGAAGTTCTTTGACTTTATTTAAGACCTGTTCTGACATATAAATATTAACTGGATCTGCAGTGAATAATGTTTGAAAAGCGTCGGCTTGTACGGTATGCGGAAGTACTATTATATCCGCGCCTAGACGTGAGTTGGCAAGTTTTGAGCCTTCATTTAAGGTTGAGATAATACCATAGGCTAAAACAAAAGTTGAAACGGTTATCAGGGTAATTAAAATGGTGGTTATAGTTTGGTTTTTACGCCGGGTAGCATTTCTCCAGGCTAGTAATAACATTTATACATCTCTCCCATTGAAAGCAATTCCTAACCCCAACAAGATAACTAAGAAACCCTCTACACAAAACCATATTAATGTAGTACGGCAACTCATAGTCTCATTTAAACAGACTCCAATCACCCATTGTTGGGGTATTAAGATAATCGCTAAACCAATAATTGCAATGGATATCCCCATAGTTTTTTTCCCTTTCGTTTTTGTAAAAAATAACAGGCTATTTAGAATTAACATTCCACCTAATAGGATAACGGCCCGGGCGCTATATTGGCATTTCATGTATACTAATTTACCAGATTTTAATTCTAAAAAATCTGTACAAACTGGTGCTAATTGATAAGGAGTCAGTATAATCAAAATTCCTAAAAGGAATAATACCCACCTTATCCACTTCCATCGGTTTTGCTTGTCTAGCATTGCTTGTCCCCCCTTTACTTATGGTTTGTTACTTAAAACGTATTATAAAATGATTTCTTTCGTTATTAAAAATGTTTAACAAAAAGGCAGGAATACATAATTCGCCCTTATTAATTAAAATAGAAGACAAACTAACTATTGTAGCGTTTTTTTCCCCCTGCGATAATTAGGGATAGATCTGCTTTTTTGCCATTCTTATCATATTCAAACTTAAAATTTTTAGGAGTTTCGATCCAAACTTCTTCTAAACCAGCCTTTTCCAACCAATTGGCAAATTGTTTCATATCAAAACCCGACCAAAAATCCCGCATTTTTCTATGCAGTAACTCTTCACTGTGTCTAGCAAGATCCGCTATTATTAGTGAGCCACCGGGTTTAATAGTCCTAACCATTTCTTTAATACTCCTGCCAGGATCAAAAATATGATGTAGTACCAGGACACAGTAACCCAAATCTATACTTTCAGCTGGGTAGGGTAGATGATCTATATTGCCTAAAGTAAGGGTAACATTGTGAATATTTTTCCTTTCAACACGCCTTTTTGTGCATTCTATCATTTTAGGGGCAATATCTATGGCCTTTACCTGCCTGAATCTCCTTGCCATTTTAACTGCCAAATGTCCTGCACCAGTTCCAAAATCTATGCCTACCTGATTATTTACAACCCGGGCCTTGGAAAGTAGATACTCATCTAGTTGTTCCGGATAGCCTTCCGATCTGTAATGGTCATACATTTCAGCTATCTGGTCAAAATAATTACGGGACATTAGGGCTATCTCCCTAGCGGGATTATCAGGCCAGCTAGTTAGGGAAAATGTCCTCAATAATGTTAGGCACTCCCTATAACCGAAACCAATTTTTTTGCCCGCGGATAAAGAATGGGAATGACTTCCTGCACGAAATTGGTTCTGGCCCTATATAGAAGAGATGTGAAAGCAGCTTCAGTTAGACTCATAATATAGGCAGCTTCCCTATATGAATAACCCTCAATATCCCTTAGGGTGATAGCTGTTTTTTGGCGTATTGGAAGCTTGTTTAATGTTTTTAGAATAATTCCTTTTCTCTCATTAGATTCTAGAATTTTTTCACTATGGGTGTGTTTTTGTTCTGGGGCTAATTGTTCTGCATTATAGGGGACATGAATAGGCCTTATCTTTGTATATCTCCAATAGTCTATACATACATTTCGGGCTATAGTGAAAATCCAAGAAGAAAATTTAAAATTTTTATCAATTGCTGGCATGGCTAAATAGGCCTTAAGGAAGGTTTCTTGAATAAGTTCCTCAGCTAAATCTTGATTATAAACCTTCCGCTTTAAATAGCTTAAAAGTCTTGGTCTGTATATTTCTAAAAGGGAACTAAAAGTATCTACATCGCCGATCTGTCCATCTTGTAATAAGTCTGTTTCCAGATTTTTATCCCGAACATAGTTAGGCATGCTTTCACCCCTAAGCAAAATCATACGACTAAGAGACTATTATCATCTATTTTGACACCAATACTTATATTGTAGGTTACTAAGATTTCATCTTTCTGTCAAATGGAACATTTATCTACATTTTACTCCATTATAATTGTTTTAATGCCATTAAACC
Source organism: uncultured Syntrophomonadaceae bacterium (assembly GCA_964623245.1). GTDB lineage: Bacteria > Bacillota > Syntrophomonadia > Syntrophomonadales > Syntrophomonadaceae > JAAYRQ01. The sequence continues at coordinate 38,240 of CAZUSS010000004.1, read as the reverse complement.
TCCCTCTGCTACCAATTTCCATTTCAACAACCTATTAGCATCTAGTGTTGCAATTCCATGCATTTCCAATACTGCTAATTGTAAGTTTTTTCCCTTATCACAGATGCACAACTATTACGAAATAATGATAATATCTCAATTTTTGAAGTATCCATACTTGTATGGTCACTTTTTATAAATACTGTGAATTTTATAAACCATCCTTTTCATCTATGTTATAATAGGCCATATATTTGAAGCTAACTATGCTTAGGAGTGAAAAAAGTGGATAATCTTGCTATTGGAAAACAACTAGTTAATATGCTAGGTAAAGATAAGGTTTTAACTGAAGAATTAGACCTAATGTATTATTCCTATGACAGTTCATTTTATACTAAATTAGAGCCTAAAAACCCTACTGCAGTAGTTTTTCCTAGCTCTACTGAAGAAGTGCAAAAAATCATTTTGTTTGCCCATGAAAACAATATCAACATAATTCCGCGTGGTGCTGGCACAGGGGAAACAGGTGGATGCATTGCGATTGAAGGTGGTATTGTGCTTGATTTATGCCGATTTAACGAAATAGTAGAAATAGATACTGAAAATATGCAAGTAGTAATTAGACCCGGAATTATTCATGCTGAACTTAACCAGGCACTAGCTAAACATAATTTGTTTTTTCCACCTGATCCTGGTAGTAGTCAAATGTGTACAGTTGGTGGCATGGTTGCCAATAATGCGAGTGGTCTTAGGGCAGTTAAATATGGCGCTACGGAACAATATATATTGGGTTTGGAAGTTGTTATGCCTAACGGCGAAATTATAACTACTGGTGGAGTCAAGTCAAAAGCTATAAAAAGTGTATCTGGACTTAACCTAACCAAACTCTTTGTAGGTTCAGAGGGCATATTAGGAATTATAACTAAAATAAGATTAAGATGTTGGCCCAAACCCCAAGCACGAGGAATTGCCATGGCGGTATTCAATGAACTCGATGACGCACCAGCCACTGTTTTGGATGTATACCAAGCTGGTATTCTGCCCTCAGGTATTGAAATTCTGGATAGTTCAGCTATTTCGGCCGTCAATTTGTTTAAACCTGAAATTAATTTACCTGACGCAGAGGCAATTCTACTATTTGAGGTTGACGGTAACCCACCTAGTGTAGAATACGAGGGTAATATGATCAAAAAGATAGCCCTAAGGAGGGCTAGGACTGTAGAGTGGTCGACAGAGCCTAACAGGATGGCACAGCTTTGGGAAGGACGCAGTGTAACAGCTACGGCTGCTACAAGAGTTAGGGCTGATGGTAGCCGTATATTTGCTGGTGAAGATATTAGTGTACCCATAGCTAAGGTGGCTGAAACTCTACGTACTATAAGAAAATTAGCTGAAAAACATGGTGTCCAGGTTGTTAATTACGGCCATATTGGTGATGGGAATGTTCATACCGCCCCTGTCATTAATCCAGAAATACCTGAAGAAGTGGAAAAAGCGCAAAAATTAGTCCATGAAATCCATTTGTTAGCCATTGAATTAGAGGGCTCTACTACTGGCGAACACGGAGTGGGAGCTGTCAGGAGACAGTATGCTCAACTAGAACATGGTCAAGCTTTAAAATATATGCAGAAAATAAAAAGGAGTTTTGATGAAAAAGGAATAATGAATCCCAAAAAACTCATCTAACCTTAAAGGAGAGGTTTATAGTGAAGTTTCATGAATTACCGCCAGTAAAAGAACAAATAATGAAATGTGTTAGGTGTGGTAAATGTAGAAGCGCATGCCCTGTATTTGCTGAAGTAAAAAACGAAACAGTTGCCCCTAGGGGACATGTTTTTATGGTGCAAATGTTGAGGGATGGGGTGGTTGAACCTTCAAAAGCGGTTAACGAAAGATTAACTACTTGTTTGCTGTGTGAAGCTTGTAATGTAGTTTGCCCATCGGGCATAGATATTCATGAGTTAAATGCTGCCGCAAGATCATATATATATGAAAATAATCCAACCGTAAGCAAGGAATTAGTTTTTGATACCTTGTGGACTAAACCTTCATTATTAAGGTTTTCTACAAAATTTGTTTGGGGTGCCCAAAAAGCGGGATTACAAAAGCTAGCCCGCAATTTAGGCATAACTAAAATATTACCTGGGGATTTAGGCAAGGCGGAGAAAATTCTAGATTCCTTACCTTCACGCTCTGCTAGCTCTATAATCAAGGAAGTCAATCCACCCCAAGGTGAAAAGAAATACACAGTTGGTTATTTTTTAGGTTGTGGTACAGATATACTCCAACCCCAAGTAGCATTGGCAACTATTGACGTTTTAACTCGGAATGGGGTTGAAGTTATTGTACCCAAAACTGCTAAATGTTGTGGGCTCCCCCATATAGCTAATGGAAAAATAGATACTGCCCAGAAATTAGCAGTTCATAATATAAAAATGTTTAACTCCTATGATTTTGATTATATTATTACTGACTGTGCCTCTTGTTCTGCAGCACTTGCACCTTCAAATATGTTGTTTTTGTTAGGTGGTCGCAAAATTGAAGATGAGGCTTTATTGTTTGCAAATAAAATCATGGATTTAACCAAATTCCTTATTGATGTTCTAGATATAAATTTACCCCCAAAAGATGTGGTGGAAAAAGTAAAAGTCACCTACCACGATCCTTGTCATTTAATAAATGCCCAAGAAATTACTAGGCAACCACGGGAATTGTTACAAAGAATTCCTGAAGTGGAATTTGTGGAAATGCCCTTAGCCGCTAGATGTTGTGGAGGCTCAGGGACTTATAGTCTTACCCATTATGATATGTCTATGAAAATTCTGGATGTAAAAATGGACAGTGCTATGTCTACTGGAGCTGATATTATCGCGACATGTTGCCCGAGTTGTATGATGCAACTCAATCATGGGATAAATAGGCACAAGTGGGAAGCCAAAATCCAACATCCTATTGAGTTGGTAAGTAATAGTTATAAGAGCTTGGCTTCAGTTTAATTTAAATCATAAAGATTGTTTAGGCATATTTCTAGTTTTTGGCTAGGAGTATGCTTATATTTTAGCAGAGATAATTGGGTGGAAATAAATGAAAAACAAACTAATAAAAAGTACCTTTAAAAAAATACGTGCAGCTAATCAAAAATACGACTTAATAAATAATGGAGATCAAATTGCAGTTGGGCTCTCGGGTGGTAAAGACAGCAGTGTCTTACTTTACCTTTTATATTTGTTGAAAAGATATACCCCTATTTCCTTTAATTTAGTTCCTATATATGTTGATTTAGGTTGGGGTAATGATATTGCTTTATTAAATAAGTATGTAGAAAGGCTAGGGTTTAACTTGCATACGGAATCTACAGATATCGGTCAAATTGTTTTTGATATTAGACAAGAAAAAAACCCCTGTTCGTTATGTGCGAATTTACGTCGTGGTGCACTTAATAACACTGCAAAAAGACTAGCCTGTAATAAATTAGCCTTGGGACACCATTTAGATGATGTGGTAAACACATGGCTAATGTCTATACTCTATGAAAACCGCTATAATATTTTTAAACCCAAGACATATTTGGATCGTATTGATTTAACGGTTATACGCCCTATGATTTATGTAGAGGAAACTAACATTCTCGAAATAACCGAACACTTAAAGATAACCCCAATAGAAAACAATTGCCCTGCGGATGGATTGACCAAAAGGAATGAAGTTGCCGATTTGGTTAACCTTATCGAACAAGAACACCCTGGAGCCAAAAAAAAGATTATATATAGTATTGAAAATGTAAATTCCAAAAGTTTTTGGTACAAATAAGCCGAACAACTGTTTATATCTCAGTTTTTGTGATACAATTTAGAAAAAGCTGGAGGTTTAAGATATGTATTCTGATCTTTCTGATAGACAACGCAAAATCCTAGATTTCATAAAATATCAGATTAAAACTGTAGGTTATCCACCTTCCGTTAGAGAAATAGGTAAAGCTGTAGGGTTAAAATCTAGTTCCACAGTTCATAATCATTTAATCCAATTAGAGGAAAAGGGTTATCTAAAACGTGATCCTAGCAAGACTAGGGCCATAATTCCTATCGAAACTGAAACGCCCCCAGAATTAAGCACAGAAACTATTGATTTACCGGTAGTGGGTAATGTTGCAGCTGGTTACCCGATCTTAGCGGAACAGAATATCGAGGAATATTTACCTATTCCAGTGAATTTTATCAGTAGCGGTAGCCACTTCATCCTAAAGGTAAAAGGCGAAAGTATGATTGATGCTGGAATATTAGACGGTGACTATTTGATTGTGCGCCAACAATCTAATGCATCTAATGGTGAAATAGTCGTAGCCATAGTTGAAGATGAGGCAACAGTTAAACGTTTCTTTAGAATAGATTCTCAAATAGAGCTGCGCCCCGAAAACAGCTTTATGGAGCCTATGATTTTTGATGATATTGAAATTGCAGGCAAAATAATCGGCTTATTAAGAAGATTTTAATCAAAGGAAGCACCATTTTATGTGCCTCCTTTGATTTAGAATTTTTCGAGATATTCATTAATTTCCCAATCATAAACTCGGGAACTATAATTTTCCCATTCTTTCATTTTGGCTAAAACAAAGCGGGAGTATATATGTTCCCCTAATGCTTCTTGCACTAATTTGTTTTTACTTAACTCCTGTATAGCTTCGTATAAGTTTTCAGGTAAAGATTCTATATCTTGTTTTTGGCGTGCTGCTAAATCCATTTCGTAAATGTTTTCTTCTATTGTTTGTGGTGGCTCAAGTTTGTTTTTAATACCATCAAGCCCCGCCTTTAGTATCACAGCCAGTCCCAAGTAGGGGTTACAAGTAGGATCAGGATTCCTAAGTTCTACCCTAGTACCTATTCCCCTTCTAGCTGGAATACGAATAAGAGGACTTCTATTACGGTGTGACCAGGCTATGTAAACTGGAGCCTCATATCCGGGTACTAGCCTTTTATAAGAGTTAACTGTAGGACTAGTTATAGCCGAAATAGCCTTAGTATGTTTAATAATACCAGCCACAAAGTTCCGGCATATATCGCTTAAGCCATCTTTTTTACTACTATCATAAAATACATTTTCCCCGTCCTTAAACAAAGATATATGTAAATGCATACCCGAACCCGCAATACCATAAATCGGTTTAGGCATAAATGTAGCATGTAAACCATGCTTTTGAGCTACGGTTCTTACTACAATCCGGAAAGTAACAATATTGTCAGCAGTAGGCAGGGCCTCATTATATTTAAAATCAATTTCGTGTTGGCCTGGTGCGGCTTCATGATGGGATGCCTCTATTTCAAAACCCATGCTCTGCAAGGTTTCTACCATGTCCCGACGGGCATCTTCACCTTTATCTACGGGCGGCAAATCAAAATAACCCGCCTTATCATTAGTTTCTAGTGTAGGTTGACCATTTTCATCTAAATGGAACATGAAAAATTCAGGTTCTGGCCCCACAAACATGGAATAACCCATCTTTTTGGCCTCCCCCAAAACCTTTTTCAAGGCATAGCGAGGTGAGCCAGTAAAAGGCTGGTTATCCGAATCATAAATATCACAGATTAGTCTGGCTGTTTTGCCTGAAGAATTATTGCTGTTCCAGGGTAAAATTAAAAAAGTATTAAAGTCTGGTTTTAAATACATATCTGATTCCTCAATACGTACAAAACCCTCTATAGAGGAACCGTCGAACATCAACTCACCATTCAGAGCCTTATCCAGTTGGTCATCGGTGATAGAGATACTTTTCATTACTCCTAAAATATCCGTAAACTGGAGTCTAATAAATTTTATGTTTTTTTCCTTTACTATCTTTAGAATTTCCTCTTTAGTCATTAAGTTACCCCTCCAGCAAAATTTACATATCAATTATTAACAGATTTAAGTTAGCATATTAATTTAATTATTACAAACTATATAATTCTGATTATAAACCAAATTGCCATAATTAAGGCGATAACCAAATCAAAAAATATACCAGATACCAATCCAATAACTGCACCTACCCCAGACTTAAGTGAATTAGTAATATCATTATTATTAATATATTCTCCTATGAATGCTCCTAACCAAGGGCCTATAAAAATACCTAGAGGCGGAAAAATGAAAATTCCTATAAAAAGACCTAATATTGCCCCTATCACACCATATTTACTCGAACCAAAGTACTTAGCACCAACTGCAACAGACAAATAATTTAAAAATATCGATAGGATCGTAAACCCGGCAAATAAAGCTACTAATTGGGGAGAAATTAATGTAAAGCCCTCATACCAAGCATAGGCGCAAATGGAAATGAAGACCAAGGGGACTCCAGGCAAAAGTGGAACAAAAGTGCCGATAATACCGATAATTATCAATATAATTGCCCCAATTAAAAAAATAGTACTTGTTGCCATTACATCACCCCTATCTTGCAGCCTGCAGCCAATCCACTAATTGGCTAGCCACATATCTAATATGTTCGTAGGTAAGACTGCCTTGTAGATAAGCACAATAGGGTTCTCTCAAGGGTGCATCACAAGAAAGTTCCATAGTTGAACCTTGTACAAAAGTACCAGCTGCCATTACTACATCATCAGTATAGCCTGGTAAAAGTGCATACTCTAAACTAACATCACTATCTATAGGTGAATTACCTTGTATAATCTGGCAGACCTTAAGTACCTCTTCAGCCGAATTTAATCTAATAACTTGTACAATGTCCGCGCGTTTTTCTTTCCAATGGGGGTAGACCGTAAAATTATACATATCAAAAAGATAAGCTATTAAATCTGCCCCTTTGAGAGCTTGCAACACAGTATGGGGGGCCATAAATAAGCCTTGGTATAACCACCTGCTGTTAAGCAAGCTGGCCCCCAAGTCTTTCCCCAAGCTAGGTGCAGTTAGATAATATGATATTTCCTTGATTAAATCTGGTCGGCCTAGAACATACCCACCAGAGGGTGCTAACCCTCCACCTGGGTTTTTTATGAGTGAACCAGCAGTTATATCTGCACCTACTGCTGGGGGTTCAATTTCCTCCACGAATTCGCCATAACAATTATCAACCATAGTTATGGTATTAGGATTTACAGATTTAACCGTAGTGATTAATTCTTTAATCATTTTTATGTTCAAGGAGGGTCTTATACTATAGCCCTTGGACCTTTGGATAAAAACCATAGTAGTTTTTTTAGTTATTGCTTTACTAATAGCAGAAAAGTCGGGTTTCCCATCTCCCAGTAATGGTACTTCTTTATAGATAATTCCTTTGCCTATTAAAGTGCTGCGTATAGGATTGTTTTTTCCTATTACTTCTCCCAATGTATCATAAGGTGCACCGACTATTGAAATAAGTTCATCTCCAGCTTGTAATATTCCTAACATCGAGCAAGCAATCGCATGGGTCCCTGAAACTATTTGACTTCTAACTAGGGCATCTTCTGCTGCAAAAACATCCGCATAAATAGCTTCTAAACTATCCCTAGCATAATCACCATAACCATACCCAGAAGAGGGGTGAAAATTATCTTCCCTAACTCTATGTTTTTTGAAGGCCTTTAAAATTTTGACTTGATTTAAATAAGCAATTTCTTCATAATATCGGAAGCTTTCAGCTAAATTGTTTTCAGCATTTCTAACAACTTTTAACATGTTCAATATTTTATACCACCACTTTTATTTTATATTTGAATAGAGTCCAATTCGGGTAAATCCCTTTCCTCAATTGTAACTAATTCTTTACGATTAAGGCTAGGTCTGTCAATTATTCTAAGGGCTTGTAACCTAATTGATTTTTCAACTAGATTCCTAACGTAGCGGGCATTGCCACTATGTGGATGTTTATTTCTAACAAATTCATGTAGGTTGTCTTTAAGTTTCCACCTGCACCTATTAGTTAATTCATAGTCTCTTTCCATATACATTTGTAGAGCAATCTGAAATAACTCCTCACTATCATAATCCTTAAAGTTGATGTGTATAGGAAATCGGGAACGCAGGCCAGGGTTAGACTTTACGAACCTATCCATTTCGAAAGTATAACCAGCTAAAATAATTATAAGATTATCTCGGTAATCCTCCATAGCTTTGACCATACATGCTATTGCTTCCTTACCAAAATCCTTTTCTCCCCCTTGGGCTAATGAGTAAGCCTCATCCACAAACATAATTCCACCAACTGATTTTCTAAGCATTTCTTTAGTCTTTTGAGCCGTATGCCCTATATATTCCCCTACTAAATCTGCCCTTTCAACTTCAATCAAATGTCCCTTAGATAATATGCCTATTTCATTAAAGATTCTGCTTAAAATTCTGGCTACCGTAGTTTTACCAGTCCCAGGATTACCATTAAAGACCATATGCAAAGCTGTGGGATGGGTTTTCAAATTAAGCAAGTTTCGGCGGGTTTGAATAATAGAAAAAGCAGTTACTTCTGCTAAAGTCTTTTTTACTTCCTTTAAGCCTATTAATTGTTCTAGTTTTTTAAATGATTCACTTTGGGGAAACGTATTTCGTAGTGCATACGATTCGGCAGTGCGTAAGTGATCTGCATCTGCATCTACAAATTTCATGGAAATTTCCAAACATATCACCACTTCCCTAATTACTAAAATATTATATGAAAAATAGACAAAAGTGGTGATAAAATTAATAAAAGTAAACATAGAAAAACCCATCCTCCCCAATGAACATTTCCCGTGGCTGATAGGTTTTTATTTATTTATTCATCACTTTTTATATCCTGTTGATAAAAATTGCCTAATGGCTTATTCGGTGATACTGTAGAAATAGCATGTTTATAAACTAACTGTTGCTTTTGTTCCATTTCGATTATAACAGTAAAATTATCAAATCCCCTAACTAATCCTTTTATTTGAAAACCATTAATTAAGTAAACTGTTACTGGTATTTTATCCTTTCTAACTTGGTTTAAAAAAGCATCTTGTAGATTTATTTGGCTTCTGCTCATTTAATTTACCCCCATTCACCTTAACATGTTACTTCTACACTATACATAATTGTCCTTCCATATGTCTCAAAATTTTTTTGGTTAGCAAGCTTTTATCAGTATTTTTGTCGAGTTCAAACCAGGTGATTCTTTTATCTTTTCTAAACCAGGTAAGCTGTCTTTTGGCAAATCTTCTAGTTTCCCTTTGAATTTCTTTTATCATTTGTTCTTTGGTCAAAAAGCCATCTAAGTAATATGCTACCTGGATATAACCTAAACTTTGCATTGATTTCAGGTCCACATTATATCCATTTTTTCTGAGTTTAATCACTTCTTCGACTAATCCGTTATTTAACATATGTAAAACCCGTTTATTTATGCGGTTATAGAGTTCTGCCCTATTCATGTTAAAACCTATACTGGCTAAATTATAGGTATTAATTTTCTTTTCTTGCAAAGAAGAAAAAGGCTTATTAGTCAATTCATATACTTCAATAGCCCTGACTATTCTTCTTTGATCATTGCCACTAATTGCAATTGCATATTCTGGATCAATTTGTCTAAGATATTCATATGCATATTCTAGCCCTTTTTCGTTAATAATCTTCTTCCATTTATCCCTAATTGCATGCTTAGTTTCCAGGGGGAAAAAAACATAATTATCTACGACTGCTTGGTAATACAAACCCGTCCCCCCTACCAAAATAGGCAAAATGTTTTTTTCATTTAGTCGCTTTATAATTTGCTTGGCCTCCTTTTGGTAGTCAGCAACACTATAATATTCATCGGGTTTTTTAATATCAATTAGATGGTGTGCTACCGTTTTCTGTTCTGATAAAGTTGCTTTTGCAGTTCCTATATCCATACCTTTATACACCTGCGTAGAATCACAAGATATTATTTCCGCCCCTAGCTCCTGGGCAATACATAAGGATAATTCAGTTTTACCCACAGCAGTCGGCCCTACTATGGCTCCTAAGTTAAGCAAAATATCACCACTTTTTCCATCTTATAAATTAATTATTCCGTAAGTTATTTTATTGTTGGGACTGCCAGAAAATCTTGTAATTCCCAACCTACTAAACTCCTGGTTTCCTGCTAGTTCCTTAATTACTACCCTTTTCCTAGCTACCCTACAAGCCTCATTAACCGTGGCCGAAGATAGGGGTTTGGGGTTAGCTAAAAGCCGCAGGGGTGATAATGGTTCACTTTTTAGGAGCGGAGTTCTGAACATAGGATCGAAATAAACTAGATCAAAAGAATTATCAGGTAAGGACTGCAAATAAGATAAATGCTCGACTTTTATTACCTCTATTCTTTTTATTGCTTCATTAAGCCAAGTTAATTCAGAGCTATATAACTTCATGCCCCATTTAATTATATTTGCAATTATAAAAGATGATTCTAAGCCAGCAATATATCCATTTGGATTAAAATATGCTATTACAGCAGCATCAGCACCCAAACCTAAAGTACAATCTAGAACTTTATCACCGTTTGTAAGATCCAGGGCCTCAATAAGGGGATCAAGCAAACCTTTTTTTCTAAAAATAGCTATCCGGTTTTTTGCCATGCTAGGGTGATAAAAGAATTTCTGTCCCCCTATATGCAAAATTGGCCCACCTTCCTGCCAAACAATAACCCCTTCAGCATTATAATTTTTTTTAATTTGGCTAATGCTTTGTCCTTTGCGCTCCACAAAAGGTAAACCTACCTCGGTCAAAAACTCCATTAATAAATGATTAGTATTTACCATAGAGCGGGTAGTAGTCACAATATAATTCATATGATTACCTCTTAAACATTCTGGCAATATCTGAAGAATTTAATTTAATTAAGGTTGGTCTTCCATGGGGACAATTCTTATAATTATCAGTTTTTAATAACTCCATTACTATTGTCTCCATTTCATGGAAGTTTAATCTGTCCCCGGCTTTTACCGCTTGTTTACAAGCCATAGTTATTATTGCTTCATCATATATATCTATAGATTCCTCATTTTTTATTAATTCTATAATCCCCAAGATCAATTCCCGTTCTTGTCCCAAACTGACAGCTGGTGCACTTCTTAAAATTATAGAATCATAACCAATAAGTTCGATATTAAAGCCTAATTGATTGAATAATTCTATATTATCCATTACAATCCCAGTATCCTGGGATGATAGGTCTAGGGTGACGGGAAAAGCTAGCTGCTGTGATATGGGATGATTTTGTTCATATTGTTTTTTCAGTCGGTTATATATTATTTTTTCTTCAGCTGCATGTTGATCTATAAGCCATAGGGCCTCAGCATGCTCCATGAGAATATAGGTAGAATCATATTGACCAATTATCTTGTATACTTGTTTATTGGCATATAAATTAGGAACATCCCCTCCAATTGTCCATACCTTATTCGCCTTAAAGTGGCTGGTAAGGTCCGGCCTAATAAATTCTGTTCCATCGTTAAGGGCCACAATCTGTTTTGGGGCGGATTCCAAAATGCGTCCCCCCATTATTTTTTCCTGGGGCTGGACAGCAATTTGATCTGACCACTTATGTAGCGGACTGTAATCAATACTAGTTAATTTGTTTCTTATAGCTTGGTAAACCACCTGGAATACACTTTTTTCATCTTTAAAACGCACTTCCATCTTTTGGGGATGAATATTTACATCTACTTCCACGGGATTCAGTGAAATGGATAAGATTATTACAGGTTGTTCCCTACTAATCAGTAAGCCTTTGTAGGCAGTGTCGATAGCTTTATATAACATAGGACTTCTTATAGGGCGATTATTTACAAAAAAATATTGGTTTCTGCGATTCTTTTGGGTAAAATCGGGATTAGATATAAGACCCTTAATTTTATATACGGAGCCTTCATAATCTATCTCTAGCAAGGATTCTGCCAGTTCATAGCCTAGAACAAATCTTACCGCATCTAATAAATCTCCATTACCAGGTGTCTTATAATACTGCTTTTTTTCCCTTATAAAGGTAAAGGAGATATCTGGGCGTGCCAAGACATACTTGTTAACTATCTCGCTAATTCTATTGCCTTCCGTTACAGTGGTTTTTAGGAATTTCTTCCGGGCAGGTGTATTATAAAATAAATCAGTTATAATTATTCGAGTGCCCTGAGGATGGGGGTAATCCTCAAGTTCCTTTATAATACCATTTTCGAGTTCTGCCTTTAGTCCTGCCTTTTCGGATTTATTGCTGTATAAGGTGACTTTTGACACTGAAGCAATGCTAGGCAAGGCTTCCCCTCTAAACCCCATAGTACCAATATTAAACAAGTCATTTTCTTCAGAAATTTTGCTGGTAGCATGCCTTAAAAATGCCCAGGGAATATCCTTTTTTGACATCCCCACCCCATTATCTTCGACTTCAATATAATCCTTACCGCCATTTAAAATTGAAACAGTAATATTAGTTGCTTCAGCGTCTAGTGCATTTTCGATTAATTCTTTTACTATAGATGCAGGTCTTTCAATTACTTCCCCTGCTGCAATTTTGTTAATTAAATCATCATTCAATAATTTGATTGACATTAATAAACGGTCTCCTTATCTTGGGCAAAATTGTATATATGATAATTATCTTTAGCTTTATCCTGCAGATAAACAAAATCATAATGCCCGTCTTGCGTTTTATCATGATAGGCTTGTCTAGCTTGATCCTGACAACTTTCACAAGCGAAAATAGGTATGGTAATACAAAACACATTATAAGTTCTGCCTGTTCTTTGTTGGGCAGTTGATTTTGTAGTCTTAAAACCTAAACACTCAGCACAAATTCTTAGTTGGACATTTTGTTTTTCACTAATATGGTCTGTATCATAAAATATCCGGTTAACCTTTTGTTTGAAATCACCATATTCCTGGCGATGTTTTTTTACTACTTCATGGCGGGTATGGTAATTATGATTTTGTAAATCTATGATTTTTTCTAGATACTTAATGTTCCTTGGATCCTCTTTGAGTTGACCTGGTATGTACCCAGGTTCTTTGAGATTGGAATAATCAATACCAGCCATGGCCATTATGATCCCAGCATTAACATAGGGCAGAGCAGTTTCCACCGAATAGCCCCCTTCCAATACTGCAATGTCTGGAGCCAAAATCTCATTTAGTTTTGCATACCCTTGGGCAGAAAATGCCATATTGGCTAAGGGGTCAGTAAAATGGTTATCTTGTCCAGCCGAATTTACTATTAATTCTGGGTTAAAATCTTCTAAAATCGGCATTATCAATTCTTCCAAGACAAAATGAATACCATAATCTGTGGTCCGTGGTGCTAGTGGAATATTTATATTAGCACCGTGGGCTAAGGGCCCCCCTAGTTCCTCAACATAACCAGTACCAGGATACAGAGTACGACCGTCTTGGTGAAATGATATAAACAATATATCAGGATCATCATAGAAAATTTCTTGGGTACCATCACCATGGTGCACATCAGTATCTATTATGGCTATTTTTCTCAGCCCATATTTTTTACGCAGGTGTTCCACCATAATTGCTTCATTATTAATATTACAAAAACCGCGATTTCCATGAGTTATAGTCATAGCATGGTGGCCAGGTGGCCTCACTATAGCAAAGGCATTGTCTACTTCTTTATCCATTACTGCATCAGCTAGCAAAATGCTAGACCCTGCTGCAATAAAATGGGCTTCAGTTAAATGGGCATGAACATTGGGAACACAAAAATGGGCCCGGAGAATATCTTTCACAGTACATAGTTCAGGTCTATATTCAAAAATATTAGGTAAATCCATAATCCCTTCTTCAAAAAGTTGGTCCCTAGTATATAATAATCTTTCTTCCCTTTCCGGATGTGTTGGTGATATGGCCCAATCAAAAGCAGGGAAAAATAATACCCCAGTATTCCTCATATTACTTCACCCCCATAAATTCCGGAATAAAGCCCGGTTTTACTTGTATGCCTATATCAAAAATTTTACCAGTTGTATCCCATCCCCTAATTACATTGAATTGTTCCTCCATATAAAATACTGCCTCACCTTCGTAGTTCGCCATATTTCTTTCCTTTAAAATACTAGCTAAATGATCCGCTGCTAATTTCTTCGCATCCTCAAGTCTGAATTTAGCTGGGCTTTTAAGCTTGCCAAACTGCCCACCCGGATGAGTAGTATAAAACCTATTCTGTGTATCTACATGCAAACTGATATTAATTGTTGGTCTTACTACAGCTGTTCCGATAGCATTAGCTACTGGGCTATATTCGTTCATGTAATGTGTAACTCCTAATCTTTGTGCCAATACTGGTACAATAGCAGTAGATGCTGCCCCGATCCCGATGATTCGGTGCAATTTAAATTTACGTTCATTAACCACTTCCCATACCTTGTAGGCAGGCTCTTGCTCCCACTTGGTAAACATATTAGTAACGGCGGTTTCCAATCTGTCTATCACTTGATCAATAACCTTTTGGGCAAGATTTTCACTACTTAAATTATCCTGGCTGGCGAAATCATCTAGGGCTTTAACCGATTTCTTATAATCACCAATTTTCATATCGTAAAACACATTAAAAACATCAGTAACCGTTAAATGGTGGCCACCAAAACAAACCGCAAAATCCTCACGATTAAGAACTTCTACCCCATTATCAATAAATGCTATTTTACTATCTCCTCCGATTGGTAGTGAAGTCAAGGAAAAAGCATCTACATGGGTATAATGCTCATTAATTTTAGCCCCCTTAGAAGCGTATAATGGCTGTCCTTCGATTACTAAAGATATGTCAGTTGTAGTACCGCCAATATCTATTACTACCGAGTTTTTCTGGTCCATAGTCAAGGCTACACCGCCCATAGTACTAGCTGCAGGCCCAGAGTAAATAGTTTGGCAAGGTAGCGTACGGGAAATTTCCAAGGGCATTGTGCCTCCATCTGCCTTTAAGACCTGAACCTCAGCAGAAATTCCCCGACTGCTTACAGCCTTTTGCACATGTTCCACAAAATTTTGCCATTCATGATAGATTAAGGCGGTGAAAAATGTAGTGGCAGCTCTCCTTCTGAAATTCAGTTGATTGGAAATTTCAGAACTAATTAGGACTAGGGCCCCTGGATAATCAGCAGCAAACATTTCCTTTACCAACAATTCATGTTCGTTGTTACGGTTGGAGAATTTGCCTGCTATGGCAATCCGTTTAATGCCTTGGTCCTTTATCTTCTTTATAGTATCTTTTATTTCACTAAGACTTATTTCCTCCGTAATATTACCCCTAAAATCTATGGCTCCTTGTAGAAAGTAACAATTATCACCTATTTCGTAATAAGAAAGGGGTAACCCATGTCCAGGCAACAATACTAAAGCCGTAGGTTCTGTTCTTTTTGTGGCTATAAGATTAGTAACCGCAGTAGTACTCATAACAACCCGTTCTATAAGTTGTAAATCGGTAATATTGGTTAACAATTGATCTAGGGTCTTAAAAAGGCTAGAACTTATGTTAGTATTATCTGTAGGATTTTTTACTGAAGTTACAATCGTATCTGACTTAATTAATGTTCCATCTGTAAAGGTACCACCAACATCAATACCTATAAGATACATAAACATCTTCCTCCTTTATCAGATTATCTCTTTTTTCCATTTGTATAGAAATGCTAATGCATCCCGTGGGGTTATACCATCTATATCCAGCTCCTTAAGTTCCCTGACGAAATTTGGTTCATCACCAAATAGATATGGTTGTTGTATGATTTCGACCGGCTTTTTATCTATATTCCTTTCTAACTCCATCAATATATCGTCTGCTCTATTGACAACCTGTTTGGGCAGCCCAGCAAGCCTGGCCACATGCACTCCATAACTTTTATCTGCTTGACCTGCTAATACCTTCTTTAGAAAAATTACTGTATCACCAGTTTCTTTTACCGAAACGGATAAATTAGTCATAGTAGGGTAATCATCACTCAATGAGGTTAATTCATGATAATGGGTAGCAAAAAGGGTTCTAGCTTTTATATGGTTAATTATGTATTCACTAACTGCTTTAGCTATACTTAGACCATCGTAGGTGCTAGTACCCCTGCCGATTTCATCCAATATTATTAGACTATGGCTAGTCGCATTATTTAAAATGTTAGCTAGCTCCACCATTTCTAACATAAAAGTACTTTGGCCTGCAGCCAGATCATCAGAGGCCCCCACTCGAGTAAATATCTGGTCAACAATACCTATTAAAGCGGATTGGGCTGGGATAAAACTACCCATTTGAGCCATCAAAACTAACAAAGCTGTTTGTCGCATATAGGTACTTTTACCCCCCATATTAGGACCAGTAATTATAGCAAAATTTATATCCTCCCCATCCATGTATGTATCGTTGGGAACGAAACGGGAATCCACTAGATATCTTTCTACTACTGGATGGCGGCCACTTTTTATGCTTATTTGCAATTGATTGTTTACTATGGGCCTTACATAATCATGATAGTATGCAACTTGGGCTAAAGAATACAAAACATCCAGACTAGCTACTTGTTGTGCTACAAATTGGAGACGAGAAATATAAGGAATTAGGTCATCTTTTAATCTATTGTATAATTCATATTCAATATTAAATAACTTTTCCCTAGCCCCTAATATACGATCCTCATAATTTTTGAGTTCTTCACATATAAAACGCTCTGCATTTACTAATGTTTGTTTACGATGGTATTCTGGTGGGGCCAAATGTTTATTAGCATTCGATATTTCAATATAATAACCAAATACCCTATTAAAACCAACTTTCAGGTTCCTAATGCCCAACCTTTCCCTCTCCTGGTTTTCAAAATCAATTAACCATTTACCGCCCTGCTTAGTTAAATTCCTAAGTTCATCAATTTCACTATTATACTGCTCGCAAAATATATAACCCTCGCTTATATTCAGGGGTGCTGGCTCTATAATAGTTTTATCTAAAAGTTCATATAAATCCTGCATTTTATCTAACTGGGCTATATCTTGCAATTTTTTGCTTTTTGCAGGTGATAATATATCAGCAATTTCCTGGATGTTTTGCAATGAATATTTTAGGGCTGTCAAATCACGTGGCATAATAAGATTACTTCCAATTTTACCAGCTAATCTCTCCAAATCATAAATTTCATCTAGCGCTTGACCTAATAAATTAAGTAAAGATAAATCATTTTTTAACTCTGCTACTGCATCTAAGCGTTTGTTTATATGGTCAACATTGGTTAAGGGCTGTTCAATCCAATTTCTTAAAGTACGTTTACCCATGGCAGTCGCACAATAATCTAAAATGGATAATAATGAACCTTCCTTTTTATTTTCCCGCAATGTGGAAGTTAGTTCTAGGTTTTTTCGGGTGGAAAAATCCATCTCTAGGAAATTACTAGTTGTATAGGGCCTTAAAGGTTTAATATGTTTTAAATTTGTTTTCTGCGTATCCTCAAGAAAATTAATAATGATTGCTGCAGCACTTATACCCGCAGAAAAATCCTGCAAACCGAAACTCTCCAAGGTTGCTATTTTATAGTGTTTTTTAACTATTTGTTTAGCCTCATTCACAGAAAGATTGTCTTTTTCTATGTAGGTTATAAAAGTATATTTTAAGCTATCAAGAATTTCATGCCATTCAGGTTGAAATTCTTGATATTTCGGAATTAAGCATTCAACAGGATTAATCCTTAATAATTCACTGACCAGCCCAGATTTCGATTCGTTTTCTGCAAATTCTGTTAGCCAAAAGTCACCCGTAGATACATCCAAATATGCTAAACCGAAAACTTGATTAAGCCCAAATAGTGCTACTAAATAATTAGGAATAGTTTCATCTAGCATGCTGTTTTCAAGAACTGTTCCTGGGGTGATTACTTGTACCACTTCCCTTTTTACGATCCCCTTAGCAGTTCTAGGGTCCTCAACTTGTTCGCATATAGCCACCTTATACCCTTTATCGATAAGCTTAGCTATATAATTAGTAGCCGAATGATGCGGGACACCACACATAGGAATTTTTGCTTTGCCCCCATCCCGGGAGGTTAAAACTATTTCTAATTCCTTAGCCGCCTTTTCAGCATCATCAAAAAACATTTCATAAAAATCACCTAAACGAAAAAAAAGGATAGCATCTTGGTAAGCTTCTTTAATTTGTAAGTATTGTTGAATCATTGGTGTGTTTTTTCCTGACACAAAATGTACCTCCCTAAAGAGAAAGACTTAGTATACTAAGTCTTCCTTGCTTATTCATTATATAGTTTCTTAGGTGATAATTTAGCAACTTCCCCCACAAGAGTCACAACCATCCGCACAATTGGCTGCCCCAGAAATGGCCTGGTTTAAAGCGAAATATACAGCTTGCATCAAATTGTCAAACTTTTCTTGGGCTTGTATCATTTCATTAATTAAAGCATTACCATTTAATTGTTGTTCTAAAATGGCTATATGGTCTTCCTCAGTTGTAGGTACTATTAACCCACTGTTTTTCTTGTTTTCTAATTTTGTTCTAGCATCTTGATAGCGCATAATTAAGTCATACGAAGCTTGATCTTCTGTAAGTTTCTGCTGCAGTACTTTCAAAGCCGTAATTTCATCTGATTGGGCTATGGAATCACCGAGTTCAAAGGCCTGTTTAATAATCGTTTCAGTTGTCAATTAATTATCCTCCAATTATAAAAAATTTGTGTTTATAACACTCCAACATATTCACCTTTGAGTGAAAAAGTTTTCCCTTCCTTTATTCTAACATTTATTAGCTTTCCAATTAAGGTGTTTTGCCCAGAAAATATAACTATGCGATTAGTTCGGGTTCTAGAAGTCAAAAATTTTTCATTGGTTTTACTTGGCCCTTCTACTAAGACTTCCACCAGCTCACCTTCTAATTTCTTATTAATCCGGGCAGCTATTTCATATTGGACTTCCATAAGGTCGGCTAATCTAGCCTTTTTTACTTCTAAAGGAATATGATCAGTAAAATCAGCAGCTTTTGTTCCACTACGTGGAGAATACATAAAGGTATAGGCCGCATCAAATTGGACTCTATTTACAAGTTCTAAGGTTTGGGCAAAATCTTCTTCTGTTTCTCCAGGAAATCCCACGATTATATCAGTAGTTATTGCCACACCAGGAATTCTGTCTTTCATTTTTTTAGTTAAGTCAATATAATGTTCCCTAGTATATTTACGATTCATAAGCTTTAAAATATTATTACTGCCTGATTGGAGTGCTACATGCACATGTTCGCATATTTTACCACCTTGGGCAATAGTGTCTATTAGCTTATCCGATATGTCTTTAGGGTGAGAAGTCATAAATCTAATTCTTTCTATCCCCCCACTATTATCAGCTACTAACTTTAACAAATCTGCAAAATCTATGGGTCTTTCTAGTCCTTTACCATATGAATTGACATTTTGCCCAAGCAAAGTTATTTCTTTATAGCCTTGTGCCGCCACATTTTGAACTTCCTCGATAATAAACTCAGGTAAACGGCTTCTTTCCCGCCCCCTTGTATATGGCACAATACAATAACTACAAAAATTGTTACACCCATACATTATATTTACAAAAGCACTCAACCCCGACTGCCTTTTAGCAGGTAAAGGCTCTATAACAGTGCCTGCATTATCCCAAACTTGATATAGCTTCTGATTTGTATTTTTGACTTCCTCAATTAGATAGGGAAGTTCGTGAATATTGTGGGTACCAAATAAGACATCCACCCCATGTTTTTTTAGTCTTTTACGAACATCTGCTACCTGAGCCATACAGCCGCCAAAGGCGACCATTAACCCAGGCTTGCTTTTTTTTAACTTATTAATTTCCCCTAATTTACCGTAAACTTTATTTTCTGCTGAATGACGAACACTACAAGTATTGAAAACTACTAGATTAGCTTCATCTAGATCATCTGTCTCAACATAGCCCATGCCTTCCAATAATCCACCAATAGTTTCTGAATCCCTGACATTCATCTGACAGCCATAGGTTAACAAATGGTATTTATTTTTTAACTCTAATTGATTAATTGACATTCTTCATCATCCTTTTTAGGAAATCTAGTATTTGACACAATATTATATTACCCTAGTTGAAAGTAAAAATAAAACTAGCTTAGGCTAATTCTTTTATTAAAAAAGCCCAATTTGATCTTAGCGTAGTTAATAAAATAATGAAATTATTACTCAAAGGAATGAATGATTCCATAAATAGAGAAAGCATATCTAACCAGGTAATAGATATGCTTTAAATTTGTTTAGATTTATAAAAGGAAAAAAGGTCCCAAAGTAATTTACTCAGTTGCCCTCCCCTTCCAATATAGCCTCAACTGAATTTTCAATTTCAGTATCCATAATACCTCCAGCAAAACGTGGTTCACCATTAATTAGGGTAATGGGGAAAGGGTAGCCCATTTGCATGATCTTATTCATAACTGGATAATCCTCTAAACCAACCTTATCAATGTCCACATACTTCATTTCTACCTTGTCCCCGAATTTTTCATTTAATTTTTTGGTCAAGCCTTCTATTTCCTTTTCAATTTCTTCAACATTAACAGTGGGGCTACAACCTGCAGATGCGGGGCATCCACTACATCCGCTCCCCATTGGTGTTGTCCCTTGCAGAATTTCTACTATAACTTTATGGCCCATTAAAAGCCCCCCTTGTTTTACCTAATATTTAAAAGGCAAATGATTTTAGTCAAATTATATTCTATCTAATGTCCCCGTGTATGTTTCATACTCAGCTATACTATTACAATTTTTTTGTAATTCTTTTTCTATATATTTTATATCATGGTAATATTTCAGATATTCATCCCTTTGCTTTTGAAATTCACTGCAACTAGCAAGGTCACAAATCATATCCGATATTCGGTCTAAATCCTCCACTAAATTCTGCAAAACATGTTTAGAATGCATTTCATTCCTCCTGTTTTTCTTTAGTTTGTTCAATAAGACCAAATTTAATGTAAATATTAATTTGCAGTCGGCCTGCTAAGGAGAAGAACAATAATAATACCTGTAATTACACCCCCTAGATCAATTAGAGATAATGTCTTAGGCACCACTACAAGGGCAGAACCCAAAATAAGTCCAGACAGGAGCGACATCAATTCACTTCGGTAATATTTGAGAAAATAGGACAAGACCCAAGCTAATCCTAATATACCAACTATTGCACTAGAACCAAATATTAGAATTACCGGAATATTAAAGGCCAATAGGGCCTCGATAACAAATTCATATATGCCTAGTAGAACCAAAATTGTGGCCCCACTAATTCCAGGCAAAAGCATAGAGACAGAAGCAAATACACCGGAAAATATTAACTTACCACTACTTACCACTCCACTGGTTTGGCCTATATCAAAAGGGGGTTGGCCTAGATTAAATGCAATAAGTAAACCAATTATTAAGTAGGTTGTTATCATGAGATTAAATTTCTTAACTTCCATAATAGTTACCTTGACCGATGCAATAATCAAACCAAAAATAAAGGCAGCCATAAAACTAGCATAGGTATCTAGCAGATAATTTATAAGACTAGCAGTTGATAAAAGCCCTAGAAAGGCACCAAAACCTATAGGTAGTATTATTCTAAAGTTAAATTCCTTAATAGCTTCTATAAGGATATCATAAATACGTAGAATAACTGCGATGGTCCCACCGCTAATACCGGGTAAAACATTAGAAATACCTATGGGGATTCCTTTTAAAAACAAGAGCCACATATCCTTATACACTATTAAGCCCCCTAGAATTATGGTTACTCTACAAGTATAGCAAAAGCAGATATTTCGTAAAGTAAATATTGATTTTTAATTATAATAGTCTAATTCGTGCAGACTAGGTAAAAAAAAGAAAGGCTTTTTTTGTTTAAGCCTTTCTAAAAAAAAATTTTTACATACATAGATAGCCACCATCAACATATAGTACCTGCCCTGTAACATAATTTGATGCATCAGATGCAAGGAATAGCAAAGATCCTAATAACTCATCTGGTTGACCCCATCTTCCCATGGGAATACGACTAGTTAATTGGGCAAATACTTCTTTGTCTTCCATTAACGCGGCATTTAATTCAGTCAAAAAATAACCTGGACATAATCCATTTACATTTATGCCAGACTTGGCCCATTCTAAGGCTAATACTTTAGTTAGTTGTACTAGACCACCTTTACTGGCAGCATATGGCCCCCTATTAGGCTGGGCAACTGTTCCAAGCAGTGAGGTTATATTAATAATTTTGCCCTGTTGCTGTTTTAGCATAACCCTGCCTATCATTTTGGAGCATAAAAAAGCACCTTTTAAGTTGACATCTATTACAGCTTGCCAATCTTCCTCTAGCATGTCAACACAAGAACCGCGGCGGTTTATCCCAGCATTATTAACTAATATATCTATTCGTTCCCATCGACTAAGCACCTGATTTACCATTTTTTCAACACTCATGCTCTTAGTCACATCGACTTCGACGGCTAATGCTTCACTTCCTAAAGTCTTTATGTCAGTAGCAACTTTTTGCGCAGCGGCATAGTCTATATCTGTTATTACCAGTTTGGCTCCTGCCGTAGCGAGGCCTTTTGCCATAGCCTCACCTAATCCCCGCCCCGCTCCAGTTACAATAGCCACTTTGTCATCTAACCTGAAAGATATTTTCATATTTAATTCTCCTTTGCTTGGTTGATTTTTTATCCAGACACTAATAATTAATTACCGATTAAGTGTACAAAAAACAAGGCTACATCTGGAACATAGGTAATAATAAGCAGAATTGGAATACATACTACTATAAATCCTAAGATTGGTTTTAAAAGCTGATCTAGAGTTAAATTACTAATCTTACAAGCTACAAACAAATTACTCGCAAAAGGAGGAGTAATCATGCCTATTTCAAGATTTGAAAGCATTATTGCTCCAAAATGTATAGGATCAATGCCATAAGCTTTAGCAGCTGGTACTAATATAGGAGCTAATAAAAGAATAGCAGTATTAGTTTCCATAAACATTCCGACCAAAAGTAAAACTAAGTTTACAACCAATAGAAATACTATAGGGTTTTCTGTAATGCCTAGTAACCAATTGGCTAATATCGTAGCAGAACCGCCATAGGTAAACATGGCACTCGCAATAGCAGCAAAACCAATTAGAATACTGATAGTAGCAGTAGTTACCGCACTCTTTTTTGTAACTTCAACAAAACCTACATTATCCTTATCCTTAAATAATAGGGGGTAAATAACCCAACCTGCTAACAAGCCATATGCTACAGCAACTGCTCCAGCTTCAGTTGGGGTTAAAATACCACCATATACTCCAACAAAAATAATAACTGGCATCAACAGGGCAACCACAGCCCTAGCTGAACTTTGCTTGATGCCACTAAAATAGCCCTTGACGGTAAACTTTTCCGTTGGCATTGTCTCCTGATCAGCGAAAAATATTCTATTATAAATTATATATGCAATGGTAACTAAGACACCCGCACTAGCAGTAGACAACCAGACATCAGCAATAGGTACTCCAGCTACAACACCGTACATAACCCCGGGAATACTAGGGGGTATTAAAATACCTATAAAACCTGAAGCAGCAATTAAAGAGGCGGAGTATTTTTTATCATAACCTGCCTTAAGCATTTCGGGGAGCATCATGTTACCTATGGCACTTACGGTAGCAACCGATGAGCCAGAAATAGTGCCGAATAAGGCTGAACTTACAACTACTGTTGCGGCAACACTGCCTTTAATACGTCCTAAAATGGCCCTAATCCAACTCATCAAAGCTTTGGAGATGCCCCCCAAAGTCATTAAGTCACCTGCATAAATAAAAGCTGGTATTGCCAAAAAGGCAAATGAGTCCAAACCCGAAATCACTTTTCCTGGTATGACACTGAGATTTTGCCCCCCTATCAGCATTGCAATTAGGGCTCCAAAGCCAGCTGAAAAACCTACTGGTATCCTTAACATAGCTAGTAAAAGAAATACTATTATAAAGACTAGTATAAGTAGCACCTTTATGCATCCTCCTCTACTGGTTCATATCCTGTAATTCCACTGTTGTTTAGATTTAAATAAATAGTAAAAATATAATGCAAAACCATTAACAGGCAGGATAGCAAAACTGTCCCACTCAAAATATACATAGGGAAAAACATGGCCGTAGATCTGATATTATATAGATACTGATCTAGGGCAAAAAACCAGGTATGGTAAGACACTATACTTAAAAAAATTATAGCTAAAGCATCCCGGACTAAATTGCCGATTTTAATAAGTTTTTCACGAAATTGAGGTTGGTCTGCAAACTTATTGAAAAGAACTGTGATAAAATTAATTTCAATATGATCCCTTTCCTTCACAGCAATAGCTGCCCCCAAAAATGTGGTACTGATATAGAGATAGCGGGCCGCTTCTTCTGACCACCCAAGAGGTATTTCCAGGAAATATCTAAAAATTACCTGAATAAGCATTAGTATTAACATAATTGCGAATAGGGTAACTGTTACCAAATATTCTGCTGAGGTAATTGCATCATTTATTTTTTTAACTTTATCTACCATGTTTACCTCCTTAAAAGTACTGTTTCAGAATTATAAAGAACTTAATTTTCGTTAAATTAGGGTCCTGCCATATTTATCAGCCATAATAATTGCCTCAAGAACATTTTGGTAATTGATCGCCATCGGCTCGTGGTGTATATTCGTACCTTCCTGAACAATTGTCTGCGCTACCTCTTCTAGTTCCTTGCGGGTAACCTTTCCTAGTCCAATATCATCCAGACAAATAGGCAGACCTATATCTTGACAAAATCCATAGACCTTTTTTATCAATCGCAAGGACTTACCAGTTAAGAATAGGGAAACTAATACCCCAAAAGCCACTTTTTCACCATGCAAATACTGCTTAGTAGCAGGCAGGATAGTCAATCCGTTATAAACCGAATGTGCAGTAGCCAAACCACCACTTTCAAAACCTAAACCACTTAAAAGAATGTTGGCCTCTACCACCTGCTCGAATGCTGAACTTATTAGCTTTGCTTCACATGCCATTTTGGCCAAAACTCCATTTTCCATTAAAATATCAAAGCAAAGTCGGGATAAATTATAGGCCGCCAAAGATCCCCTACCCCCTAACACATTAGGAGAATAACTACTTTGGACAGATTCAGCTTCAAACCATGTTGCCAGGGCATCCCCCATACCAGCTACCAGTAGCCTTACTGGGGCATTTACAATAATTCGAGTATCAACTAATACCACATCGGGGTTACGAATGGGGTGTACTACTCGGTTAAAACTTCCATCCAAATTATATATAACTGCTCCCGCACTACAAGGTGCATCTGATGAAGCAGCAGTTGGTACTATAATTATAGGTAGTCCAACTTGGTCTGCTACAGCCTTAGCCGTATCTAGAGTTTTTCCGCCACCCATACCTATAACAACATCACAAGCAAATTTACTAATTAAATTAACTAGCCTACCTATTTCTTCATCGCAGCATTCTCCATCAAATCTCTCCCAGACTATTTCCGCACTTTCATTAAGACGATCTGCAAAATCCCCTAATATATTATCGACAACAAATGGGTCACATAAAGCCAAGCCCTTTTGTCCAAATTGCGAGACAAATTCACCTAGCCTATCAATGGCACCGTCACCTTGAATGTAGCGTCCAGGGAAAGCTGTGATATTTAGCATACGTAACATCTCCCCATTAATTAAAGTGGTGTACATCCGCTGGGGATGTACACCGTACTTTTTTAACTTTCTTCTGACTTTTTGATGTTGAATTTATAATTATTTCTACAGTTTTTCTTGTTTAATGCGATCCATTATATCTTTACCATAAAGTTTTTCATATTTTGGATCTGCAAACATTTCTTTCGCAATTTCTTGTAAATCAGCTTTCAATTCGGGAGTAATATCAATTACTTCTACCCCTTCACCTTCCATTTGTGCATAATAGCGATCTACATCTTTGCGATTTTGTTCTACTTGCATATCTGCGGCTTTCTTAGCAGTTTCACGTAAAATTTCTTGTTCATCTGCACTTAATTGGTTCCATATTTTTTCGCTTATACAAATCTGCATAGCACTATACATGTGGTTTAATTTAGTTGCATAGCTTTGGAACTGGCCAAAACCATTGGAGGCAGTAATAACTGCACCATTATCTTGACCATCAATGGCTTTTTGTTGTAATGCAGTAGCTACTTCGGTTATTGACATTGGAGTCGGCAATACTCCAAGCCTTTCATAGAAATCCATATACATCGGTGTTTCAGGTACTCTCAGTTTCAAACCATTAAAATCGGATAGTTTAGTGATAGCATGCTTAGAATTACTTAATCCCCGAAAATCATTTTCGCCATGAGCAAGAACTATAATACCTTTGCCAGCAGCTTTTTCCTCAATAATTTCTCCTACCCATCCATTACGATAATCTCTATCCACTTCATCATAATCTGCAAAGAGATAGGGTAAGTTAGCAAAACCTAATTCTGGGATAATACCAGCTAAACCTATATCGGAAGTCCAGGTCATTTCCAAATCCCCACGCATAACAGCTTGGGTTGCTTCTACGTCCCCACCATGAACACCAGCGAAATCAACAATTGGTTTTAATCTTCCATTAGTCTTTTCCTCTACTTCTTTGGCAAACCATTCAGCTGCGGCAGTATATGAATGATCTGGGGGTACTGTAGCTGCCATATGCAGAGCTATTTGTTTGTCACCTGCATCTGCGGCATCTCCATTACCGTTGGAACTGCCACCACATCCAACAATAGTTAAAGAAAATACTAGTAACATTACTAAACCTATTAACCTGATGTTTTTGCTTCTCATTACTTAACCCCTTTTCTTTAATTAATTCATATTCTTTGGTGATTTTAATGGTTTTTCCTTAGAACTTTCACCACCTCACTTATTATTTTTAAGCCCCTTATTATATATTTTTTAGTAAATAAGGTCTAAATAGTGATATAAATAGAGCTTAAATCATCCTATAAAAATTGTTTAAGATTGTAGCAAATCTTCATAGGCAATAATTGCTGCACCAAGTGCACCTGTTAGTTGTGATATTGGTGAAACTATAACATTGGTTTTTAATTCCTTTTTTAGGGCTTCTACTACTCCAGGATTTTTGGCTACCCCACCTGTCATTACTACATCTGGCAAAATTCCAAGCCTAGCAGCTAATCCCGCAATGCGTTTAGCAACTGATTGGTGAATCCCTGCGACTACACCTGCTCTATCTTGACCAGATGCTAGCTGTGATATGACTTCGGATTCAGCAAAAACAGTACATGTGCTGCTTATAGGAACAATAGACTGGGAGGCTTGACCTATTTTACCCATATCATTTATATCCACTTCTAAAACTCTCGACATAACTTCTAAAAACCTACCTGTTCCAGCAGCACATTTTTCGTTCATTACAAAGTTGCTTACTAGTCCCTTGCCACTAACGCGGATTACTTTGGCATCTTGTCCACCAATATCAATAATAGTTTTTGCAGTTGGAATCAGGTGTAATACCCCTTTGGCATGGCAAGTAATTTCACTAACTTGTTTATGGGCTTTTTCATAATTATTGCGCCCATAGCCTGTTGCTATAATCCTATCAATCCGCTGCAGGTCTAGTTTCGACTCTAAAAGTGCAGCTTCCAGAGCACGGTCTGGACCACTAGTACCTGTTCCAACGGATACCACAGCGCTGCTTACTATTTCCTTGCCATCGTGTAATATCACAACTTTTGATGATGCTGAACCTATATCTATTCCTAGAGTGTACACAGCCACCCTCCTAAATCCTGATTTTTTCAAAATATTTCGACTTATCAACTTCACTTTAAACAATATTTGTTGATATTACTATGGTAAGTGTTGACGTTTGTTCTACTAACTGCTCAGTGTTGATTAATTGTCAACATCAAACAGCCAAATGTCCATATAATTACAAACTTAGCCTATATATTTCCTTAAATTGTTCTTTTATTTCATCTCTGAATTCTGGGGCCGCTATAGCTATTAGGCGTCTAGCCCTCTCTTGTATATTATGCCCCCTTAGATGTGCAATTCCATATTCAGTAACTACATAATCTACATCGTTACGGGGTGTACTAATAGCATCGCCTGGTTTAAACCCTGCCACTATTCTCGAAATAGTTCCGCTTTTTGCGGTAGCTGGCATAGCTATAATTGACTTCCCGTCTTTAGCCCAAGTAGCCCCACGCACGAAATCCATCTGTCCACCGATTCCACTAAACTGCCTTGCATTTATGGTTTCTGCACCTACTTGTCCCATACAATCTACTTGTAGGGCAGAATTAACAGAAAACATTTTTTCATTTTGTGAAATAATATGGGCATTATTGATATAATCGACAGGATAAAATTCAATAACAGGGTTTTCGTTTAACCATTCGTATAATTCAGTGGTTCCGGATGCAAAGGTAGCAACAGCCTTGTTTTTGTGTAGGGTTTTCCTTTTGCCGTTTATAACCCCAGCTTTAATTAATTCCATAGCGCCATCAGAAATTAATTCCGTATGGATTCCGAGGTCATTTTTCTCCCCTAAAAACTCCATAATTGCATTAGGGATGGCACCCATACCCAACTGCAAACAAGAACCATCCTCAACTAGTTCCGCGATGTTCTTGCCTATGGCCTCCTCAATAGGGCCAATTTTGGGTTTTTCCATTACTATTAAATCTCTGTCACTTTCCACGAAGTAATCAATTTCAGATACATGAATCAATGTATCACCAAAAACCCGGGGCATTTTACTATTAACTTCAGCTATGACTAGGCTTGCAGTTTCTACAGCAGCGCGTTCATAATCGACTGAAATACCAAAAGTGCAATAACCGAATTTATCTGGTCTAGATACATGAATAATTGCTACATCTATCGGAATTATTCCTTCCCTATATGCAGCAGGACAATCTGAAAAATGCATGGGTACAAAAGATGCCCTACCCTCTTGCACTGCTTTTCTAGTATTAGCGCCCGCAAAAACAGTTTCATGATTAATATGCTTGGGATCTACATTATCATTGCAATATAGCCCTGGACCCATTGCCAATCCATGAATAAAAGTTACATCCCTGAGTTCCTTTTCCAATTTCAATATAGCTGCAGCCATTAATTGGGGTTCTCCGGTTGCATGTCCATAACTTATATTGCTACCGCTTTTGATTTTAGAAGCAGCTTGATCCGCGCTGACTGTACGAGATTTAAAGTAATCTTTCCAACTCATTCGTAATCCACTCTCCCATCAATTGTAAATACCTTGTTTTAATCCTTATAAAATCGTTTTCTTAAATATTTTAATGACAGTTTCTAATGCTTTGCGATCATTTCAGTAAAAGCTTGTAGTCTCGTACGAGCCTGTTCCAAAGATTCCATTTGCTGCTCTGATTCAATATAGACATGGGGTACAGCAGCCTCATCTAGATCCTGTTTTATAAATGGATAATCATATTCTTCCGGATCACAGAATTTCATCATTAAAACTACAACACCGTCTGCATCTTTATTTTGGGCTATTTCCGCCAACATTGAACCTCTAAGTTTCAAAGGATCAGCTACACAAGCACAACCTTCAAATGTAGCAAACTTTTCCGCCAACTGACTAAAAGGCTTATTACCACTGGGGACCCGCGTCCGGAATTGCCTGCTGCCTTGGGCTAAATCATCAGCAACTATGGCAATCTTGAATTCCTCCATTATCCTCAATAATTCATATGGTTCTTCCATTATCCCAGTGACAACTACTTTATGGCCTTGCCATTCATGGACTGCTTGCATATTTAGTTCCTCAATTAATTCTTTAACCCATAAAGTATGTTTTTCTTTGGGTAAAAAGAAGGAGGATTTAATAATCATGTGCCTGAAATAGGGCGTTATTATGTCAAGATGATCATTTGCTATATCAAAAAACTTCATCATAATTTCACGGTGCATATTGTATACTTCAATACTTTTACTCAAGGCTTCTTCGGTAATTTCTTTACCCCCAATTTTGAGCAACTCTGTGGCAACTTTCCTATATTCCTCTGCTGTATAGTTAATACCCACTTCTATTTTTCGATTATCTGGCAGTGCTAGGCCGATTACGGGAGGGTGTGGCAAAGCATAGTCGAGCATTAATGGAATACATCTCATTGTGTCACAGGTATTAGGGGATACAATTGCGTCTAATTGTCGATATGCTCCATTTAATCCTAATTCCATTACAGCTTTCATTATTGAACAACAAAATGCCTGTAAAAATTCTCCTGCCTTATTAATGGAAACATCTCCACCCCACATACCAACCGGTAACATTCCTGCTGCATGTATTATTTCTTCTGGACAATGTATAGGTAGCCAACCTACTGCTTTGCCACCAGTTTCATTCTTCCAATCCTCAACCATTAGGGCTGGATTGTTTGCAGCGTATTCAAATTGTTTTAAAATCTTTTCTATATTCGTCATAATCTAAATACCTCCTCATCGATTTGCATTGTCTACTTCTTATTTTGCTCAATCATTTCGAATAGAGCTTGAACACGAGTCTCATATTGAGCTGCTGAGAAGGCACGTGGGTCATCTTGGTCACCATCAACAATAACAACTGGTGTCCCAACTGCTTTAGTTACTTCCTTAGCCAAAGCATATTGGACAAAGTCTTGATTTTTACAACTACGGTTAGAATGCATAATTACGCCATCTATATCAAATTCTTCGATTAATCTCAACATGTTTTTATACCTAAAACCAAATTCCCGGTTAGTAAAGTTACCCATATAGGCTTTAGCCATACTTTCCAAATTACCTACTTCATAATTTACTGCCCAGTTATCATTGTAAGTAGAGGCAGCCATACAAGCATTTTGTTCTTTTAGGGATCTACTCATTAAGCGCAAATTAAACCAAAATGGAATCCCATCCCATAGGATGCGGTGCTCTTCATTTTCCAGATAGCCTTCACCACGCTCTTTTTTCTCTTGTAATTCATTTTTTAATAAAGTAAAAAAATCCACGGCTACTTGGTTTCCCCTAGAACAAACAATTTGTGCCATATAATTAAACATATCCAAACCATTAAGAGGTGAAGGTTTAGCCTTACCCATGTTGATAACATCTCTCCATAGGGAAGCAGCCTCATTTGAAAGTTCCTGGGATTTT
Organism: uncultured Syntrophomonadaceae bacterium; assembly: GCA_964623245.1. Classification (GTDB taxonomy): domain Bacteria; phylum Bacillota; class Syntrophomonadia; order Syntrophomonadales; family Syntrophomonadaceae; genus JAAYRQ01. Next base: position 7,160 of record CAZUSS010000004.1, on the reverse strand, counting down.
AAGAATTTATCTTCATCAAAGGGTTGGCCACAAATATCTTCCAGCTGTCTTTTTGCGTATTCAATTTGCCCAGTGATATACCTAAGTGCATGTCCTTCTGGAGCTGGATTATAACTGAATGGTAAATCAATCATAATTAAAGGTACATTTAGCCTGCGTGCTAATATTTCATACCACTTGGTAACGGTATTACAAATGTTATTACAGCACATTAACAAATCAGGTTTAGGTAGTTGACCAGCTGCAGAATCACCAACTTCTACATAGCCTAAATTAACCCGGGCATAAGAGCATATATCATTAGAGTAGCCATTGGATTCGGCAACTTCCAATAATTCCAAGGAGCCTTTCCTAGCTGCAATACCAGCACAATGATTTTCTGGATATACAGTTATTACATCCATGGCTTCTAAAATTTCCCTGGGCGCAATTGATGTTACCCAGGCCACCTTTCGCCCATCTTTATTCGCCTTTAAGGCATCATCCATATATTCAGCTTGTATTTTTCTAATTGCCTCTTTTGCTGTTAATCCTTCCATATCATACATACTTGATTTCCCTCCTGTTTGTCCTGGTCCCCGAATAAACGGGGACCTGCAAACCATCCTGCTAATTATTTAGTCCTCAACTTTAATAATTGCTGCGTCTCCTTGGGTGAGTCCACCGCAAATACCCATAACGCCTAATCCGCCGCCACGACGTTTTAGTTCGTGAATCATTGTTAATACTATTCTGGCACCACTGGCACAGTTAGCATGTCCTGTAGCAATAGCACTTCCGTTGACATTCAGTTTCGCTTTAATTTCTTGGTATTTTTCTTCATTCCCATCAGCTAATATTTTGGAACTTACTAAAGGAACACAAGCAAAGGCTTCATTAATTTCGACAATATCCATATCATCAATAGTAAGTTCACTTTTATCTAGGGCCTGTTGAATAGCAACTGCTGGGGCTATGGGAAGCTTTCTGGGATCGGCTCCCGTAGTAATCATAGCAACTATAGTTGCTAGAGGCTTAATCTCTAGTTCTTCTGCTTTAGCCCTGGTAGTAACTATTAAGGCAACTGAGCCGTCATTTAATCCAGGTGCATTTCCAGCGGTAATTCCACCTACGTTATCAAAGATAGTGGGCAGTTTAGCTAACCTTTCCATAGTAGTGTTGGATCTATACTGTTCATCAATATCTAATACTTTTACACTTCCATCCCTTTGAGGGAACTCTAATGGCATCATTTCTTCTTTATATTTTCCAGCATCCCAAGCCTTACCATATTTCCTATGGCTATTTAATGCCCATTCGTCTTGTTCTTCACGACTAATCCCATATTCAACTGCTACATCACCAGAATCAACTGATACCGGGGCATAATCCCTATAACCGAGGGGTGATAAGGGGTCTTCCATCTTGATTTCACCTATTTTTTTACCTTGAAACCTAACGCCCCTTAACATAAAGGGTATGGATGAAAAATGAGTTGCCCCACCAGCTAGCACAATTTCAGCATCCCCAGCTTTAAGGGCACGCATTGCATAAAACAAAGCAGAGGTACCAGAAACACATGCTTTATCGAAGGTACAACATGGTGTATTAGGAGGTAAGCCAGCCTTGAGCAGACTTTGCCTACCCACAACTGGGGTAAAGACGTCCTTGGTATTAGAAGTGTCCCCACAGCCCCACCATACTTCATCTATGGCTTCTGGTTCTAAATTAGCTCTTTTAATTGCCTCTTTCATAGTAATGGCACCTAAATCTACTACATCCATATCTTTCATAGTTCCACCGAATCTTCCAAAAGGAGTCCTTACTCCACTAATTATTACAATGTCATTTTTATTCATTTGCTTTTTTCCTCCTTGTATTTTAGAAATTAATCCTTATAACTGTAATAACCTTTGCCAGTCTTTCTACCTAATTCGCCCGCCCGAACCATTTGTTTCAAAAGTGGTGATGCTTTATAGCTAGGCCCTAGGTCTGCCTCTAAAGTTCCTAATCCAGCTTCAACTATATCTAATCCAACTAAGTCATTTAATGCACATGGGCCAATTGGCCAATTACAGCATAATTTCATAGCCTTGTCGATATCCTCAGGTTTATTCCCATCCATAACCAATTTGGATGCTTCATTCTGTACAACGTTTAAGATTCTGCTAACTATAAATCCAGCATAGTCTATCGCTTCACATGCTTCACGACCGATTTTTTCGATATACTCTATGACAACTTTCATAACCTCGTCCGAAGTTTGACGGGCCCTAATAACCTCCACACCTTTCATTACCGGGACTGGGTTCATAAAATGAATACCACAAACCTGTTCGGGTCTATTGGTAGCAGCAGCTAAAACAGTAATTGGTAGTGTTGAGGTATTAGAACCAAAAATTGTTTCTGCTTTACAAAACTTATCTAATTTTTTATAGATATCTAATTTAAGTTCCAAGTTCTCGGGCACCGCTTCTATAACCAAATCAGCATCTTTAACCGCATCTTCCAAATCTACACTAGTTTTGATTCTAGCTACGATTCCATCGGCTTCTGCCTGGCTCATTCTTTCCCTATTAACTAACCTAGCCAGGCTTTTTTTAATGGTGTTTATGCCCTTTTCTAAAGCTTCTTCCGTAATGTCTTGCATAATCACTTGGTATCCAGCCTGTGCAGTGACCTGGGCTATTCCGTTTCCCATAGCACCTGCTCCCAAAACTGCAACTAGCTTAAATTCATACATAAATTTTTACCTCCTAGTTATTTATCAATAAATTGGGGTTGACGTTTTTCCAAAAAGGCCTTTATACCTTCATGATGATCTTGGGTGGCAAAGCTTGCTGCCCATAATTCTGTTTCTAACTGCAATCCAGATACAAGATCCAATTCAATTCCCTTATCAATTGCTACTTTGGCAAATTCCAGTATTAACCTAGACTTATTGGCAAAAGTTTCAGCCATTTCAATCGCACTAGATATTAATCTTTCACTAGATACTATTTGATTTACTAAGCCAATACGATAAGCTTCGCTAGCATCAATAATTTTGCCACTAAAAATTAATTCTTTTGCAATTCCTACACCAACTAATCTAGCCAAACGCTGTGTTCCACCACCTCCAGGTATGAAACCCAATCCAATTTCGGGTTGTCCAAACTTAGCTCGATCTGCAGCGATTCTTATATCGCAACACATGGCAACTTCTAACCCACCCCCTAATGTAAAACCATTAAGTGCAGCAATTGTGGGCTTGTTAATACAAGCTATTGCCTGCTGGGCTGCGTTATTTCTAATCGATATTTCCCTAGCCTCAATAAAACTACAATTTGCAAATTCACTAACATCCGAGCCTGCTGCAAAAGCTCGCTCACCTTGACCTGTTAAAATAATAACTCGGGCCTCATCTAGCTTTTCCAATCGAGTAAAAATTTGTTTCAATTCTGTAAATACTGTGCTATTCAAAGCATTTAACACTTCAGGTCGATTAATAACAACCTGTGCTATTCCATTCTCACAGTGATACTTTAAGGTCTTATAATCTTGCAATTTTTAAGTCCCTCCCTTCACTGTTGCCATTTCAACCTTGGTACTATAAGATTAACTTCAACCCCCTAACCCCGTCTATATCCGCAGTTGACAATTGTTCTTTATATCAATAAAGGTTGAACAATTAGCAACTCCTAGCCCATGAAAAAGAAAAAAGAGACAAGATTTTCAAAATCCTGCCTCTTTTTTACCAGCTTTTTCACCTATTAATTTTTATTTAAAACAATTTCACTATTTAGTCATTATTAGTAACAATTCTACATTTTCCTCAGGATTAAGAGGAATGAATCTGTGATCTAAACTAGAATCAAAGTTAACAGTATCCCCCGGCCTGAGAATATAATCCTCATCCCTAAACTCCAACCTTAATCTTCCATCAATTACATAAATAAACTCAGTGCCTTCATGGGCTACGAATCTTGAACCTTTGCAAGCCTCATCCGAAACACGGACAATAAAAGCATCAAGTTTAGCTTGTTTGGAACTAGCTAAGCCATAATAATCATAACCTATTTTCCCATTCATTCCTGTTGCCCAATGTCTTCTGTCTGATTCCCTTACCACTTTCGCTTGCATTTTGTTAGGGTGTTCTTCCAATATTTCAGACACTTTTACTTCAAGTGCATTAGCTATATCTATTAATAAATCAAGATGCAGTGAAGCTTTATTAAATTCTATTTTGCTTATAAGGCTTTTGCTAACATTACAACTTTCGGCTAGTTCTGTTTGTGTTAAACCTTTTTCCAGTCTAATGGTCCTTATCCTTTGGACTATCTTAGCTTTGCGCATGAAAAAACCTCCCTATATCAACTTAATAAAGTAGTTAAAAAGTAATTTAATTGGAGATATATTGATACTATTCGCAAAATTCTCCTTTTTCGCTTATATCTTAACAAAATGCTACAAAATAATCAAATTATAAGTGTTTATTAAATAAACTTGGGTATATAGTATTCTGAAGGTTAGGGGAAATTAGCTATAATTATTTTTATTTAGCCTTGTAATTTTATAGCCAGGCATAAACTAGCTATACTCCCGATTAGGCCTATGACAGCCAAATATATTAGACCAGAATTATAAGTATGGGTTAGTTGAATTAATAGGCCAATAAAAACCGGGGCTAGTCCAGAAAAGAAATTGCCCAAACCATTCATAAGTCCAGAACCGGTACTGATTAAATGTTCCGGTAACATGGTTTGTAAAACAGACCATATAGGTGCAAAATAAAATTCATTGAATCCCAAGCCAAGTGCTATAAAAAAGGCACAAACAAGGCCTGACTTTGTTATTACAGCTAAAAATATGCAAATTGAGGCACCTAAAAGACTAAAGACGCCAATCCAGGCCTGGTTTTTTATTATATCCCCAGTAAAACCCCCCATCAACATAAATAGGCCAGCACAAACGTAGGGTAGAGTTGAGGCATATCCCATGGATGTCCAATTAAAATTTCGTGCTACTACTAAGTATTGGGGTAACCAGGTGACTAATCCCCACCATAGGGATAGCATGGCCATATATGCTATAATTATCAGCCATATTTGGGTAGATTTTAGTAAATCCTTAATGTCGGACCATTTTACCTTTTTTTCCTTTGACCTGGATCTAAGGGATGTTTTTGCCGGACTATCAATTAAGTTCTTATTAATGATGGGTAAAATCATAATCAGGCTAATGATCCCAGTAATGTAAAAAACATAATGCCAAGAGGATAAAATGATTACCCCGGCAAAAAAGGGAATTGCCATTACTGGACCTACACAGCCTGCTACTGCCCATATGCTGTTGGCCCTACTCCGCTCACCAGGAAGAAACCAATTAGATATTAACTTGCTTTGGGCTGGGAAATATAGGCCCTGACCTAAGCCAATAACTATTCTCGCCCAAAATATGGTGCTTATAGTTACGGCAAAACCACCGTAAAATGATGCTATGGCGGCAATAATACTTCCTACGAGTATTACTTTAGTGGGACCAAATCTATCACCCAGGGGTGCAGTTAAAATATTGGCCAAGGAATAGGATAAAAGAAACAGGGTCATTAATAGGCCCTGTCCTGCTGTATCATTTAGTATTCCCAGATCATGCAGAAATTGCGAATCTACAATTAAAACACTTATATTAATCCTTTGGAAATATAGCAATAACCAGAAACAAAACAGTATGGCTACTACCCTATATTTCCTAGGTAAACTTTTATTCATATAACTACCAACCGTTCTGCAAATAATGCTAATATTGTTGCTATATTATTAATTAATTAGTAATCCCGTCTCTTAACATTCCGATTTGCCTATATCCTTTAACTTCAGCTTTCGATTGCATATCACCGCTAGCAACTTGTAAAATTAGTTCCAGTAACTCCTCGGTAGCCAACGCAAAGTCCTTGACACCATCTAATATATCTCCAGCATTATAATCGATCCAGTCATTTTTACGCTTACTCATCCTTGAATTTGAACCTAATCTAATTAAGGGGGTGGCAAAACCTGTGGGGGTTCCCCTGCCAGTAGTAAAGACAGTCATAACACATCCAGCTGCTTCTTGATTTGTTATTCCCACCAAATCATTGCCCGGACCACTTATCAGGTTAAATCCCTTTGATTTAACTCTATCCCCATAATTTAAAACATCAGTGACTATTGAGTTTCCGCCTTTTTGAATGCAGCCCAGGGATTTTTCCTCCAAGGTTGAAATTCCGCCTTCTTTATTTCCTTGGGTGGGATTTTCATAAATTTCTTGGCCATATTTCTTAAAATAGTTTTTATAATCATTAATTAGATCAACTATCCTGCCAAAAACTTCTTCATTTTGGGCCCTATTCATTAAAATATGTTCCGCCCCGAACATTTCTGGGACTTCAGTCATAACAACTGTACCACCATAAGCAGTTATTTTATCAGTTACCCTACCAAGCAGTGCATTAGCACTAATCCCTGAAAAGGCGTCAGAACCACCGCAATTCACCGCCATCACCAAGTTAGAAATAGGCATTTCCTCCCGATAGAATTTACTAGCAAACTTGTGAAGTTCTGCAATATACTCCAGCCCCATTTCTATTTCATTCTCCACATCCTGGCAAACATACATTTTAACCCGCTCCAGGTCAATACCATCCATATAGACTTTCATGCTTTCCAAGTTATTAACTTCACAGCCTAGACTGAGCAAAAGAACCCCAGCCGCATTTGGATGCTGAACTAAATTTGCAATTATTTTTTGGGTATATTCAAGATCAAGTCCAACTTGACTACATCCATTCGGGTGAGTAAGGGCATAAAAACCATCGAAATTCTCAGTTTTTCCATACAACCTGTTGGCTTCCTCTACTATTTTTTGTGCTGGCCCATTGGCACAAAATACAGTTGGTATAACCCAAATCTCATTCCTAATACCAGTTTTTCCATCTTTTCTACGATAGCCTTTAAAGGTAGGAATGTTGTCAACTATTTCATCTGGCAGAACATCCACCCGTTTGTACTCATAGTCGACAAGATCCTTTAAATTTGTTTTTATGTTATGCACATGTGCCCAAGCCCCCACTTCAATATCCTTTATTGCGTGGCCGATTGGGTTCCCATATCTGTTGACATTTTCACCTTTTTTTATCCTACTAGTTGCAATTTTATGGCCTA
>CAZUSS010000003.1:0-57738 GCA_964623245.1 uncultured Syntrophomonadaceae bacterium | reverse complement strand
TGGGTTACCATAATAACTTGTCTATTAAAAGATTCTACTACCAAGTTCAAAAATTCAGCCACATTTTGGGCGTAATCTTGGGAAACATGCTTGGCCGGTTCATCTAAGACTAGGGGTCCTTTTAATTTGGGGGTTGAGGTTTCTAGCAAGGCCACCCGTAAGGCTAGCGAAATAATATCAACTATACCCCCACCCCTCGATTCCTGGGGTTCAGTTTTTACCTGATGTTGGCCACCGTATGTTGATGAAACATACAAATCAGCCTCCGTTTTATTTCCCTTTTCTAGCATTTCTATATTGAATTCTAAATCACCTGGGAATACTATAGTTAAGGCATTACTAACCAATTTCTCCATAGTTGTTTTTGATTGGTCCCGGGCAAATTCTGCTGCGGACTTGAAGACTTCATTTACTTGGCGATATAAATATATCTGTTTTCCTATTTCTTCATTCTGCTTAATTTTTTGTTCTAAATTTTTTTCTATAATTTCTAATTGCCCTTTTCTTTGCCAAGTTTCCTCATTAAATTTCATATAGGCTTTTTCTAGTAATCTAAGATCCATAATTATTACACGCCTTTTAAGAATTCTTCTGGAATTAGCTCTTCTAGTTCTTCCATTAATTTGTCTATTTCCTTTCTAATTTCCACTATTTTCGTTTCTAATTCCTCCGGATTGACTCCTAATTCTTCTGCTTTTCGATTAAGTTTTGCTAATTCATTTTCTAAAAATTCTTTGTTAACTAGGGCTAGATTACGCTCGTTTTTTGCTTTAGTTAATGCTTCATCTAAATGTTTAATTTTCTCCTCATATGTAATTTTACTTTTCATTTGTACCTCCCTAATATATGGCAGTATTATCTGCAATTTTGTCTATGATCGCAGGTGTTATTTTAGAACTACAAGTTGGACAAGTTCCAGCTTTACTCAGAACATTAATAAATTCAGCTTGTAGTTTATTATATTTTTTATCAATTTCTTTAATTTCTTTTAGTATTACTTTTAATTTATTAACCGTATTCTGCCTTTCTTCATTTAATATTAATAGTTTGCGTAAGTTAGCAGAAAGGGTATTTTGTTTTTTTATAATTTCCTGAGCTTTTTCAATTCCAGACAATCGGTTAAGTTGTTTACCCACATCTAACAATTGTTTTTGTTTTGTTTTTATATCATTATTTAACTGCAAACTTATTTTCCTAATTTCCTGCAACTTAAAGCCCTCTTCCCTTAAAGCATACAAGTAAGCAATCATTTTATCCCCTTGGGCAATTTCAGAAGTAGCTTGTAATAATTGTTCAGTTTCATTGAGTTTATTGACTAACTTTTTCCTGGCATTGTTAATTGCTAGTAAATCTTGGCCTAAACTATACAGAGTAAGGACTTTTCGATAAACATTTTGGGCATCATCCAATTGGTCTAATTTTCGTATAACTTCGAAATTATCAGCTAAAGCCTTACTTATGTCTAGGAAGTTATGTTGGAATGCAAGTAGTTCATAAAAATGGTTCGCCTTAGCCTGACTTCTATTATATATATACTGCATTACCTCTAAATTTTCCAGACTATTAAGTTTTGCTTGATTGTCATTAATCCTATTGCTCAAATTTTCCCTGTCTGTTTTAAGGCTTTCTAATTTATCATGTCTTTCCTTCAATATTTGGATTTTTTCTAACCTGGCCTTGATTAAGGCTAATTTTTTTTCTTGGGCTGGGATATCCGCATAATCCTCTTTTTCCTTTTTTAAGTTGTCTACTTCCCTTTCTATGTTGCCTTTATCAATACCTAAATTACGTATATCCCTTAATAAATCCCTTTGAGCTGCATCTATTATATGCAAATTTGCAATTCTTCCAATTATTTTGGCCCTATTAGCAGGAGAATTCTCTAATAAGAAGGGGCTTTCGAGTTGCCTAGCAATATTGAGTTCTAATTTCAAATCATTATCGACCCATAAGGGATATACACCTAGTTCTGCCTGCACTTCCAAAGGCAGATCACTACCAAACCTTTCTAGGATTAGTTCTCTACCATCTGGATAGGTAATAATATAGCGATTTTGCCTTTTCCCCTCATCTCTAAATCTAGTTACCTTAGTACCTTCATCCAAAATAGCGGTAACTTCACAGCTACTTTCCCCCACTCTAATAAAGCCCGTTCCTCTAGGCTCATTATAAAACAACCATCGCAAGGCTCTTATAATTGAACTTTTGCCTTGGTCAGACTCCCCGACAAATATATTTAATCCTTTATCTAAATCAATAATAGTGTTTTTATGTGATTGGAAATTAACTATATGTAAAGATTTAATATATTTCAACTAAACATTCTCCCCTTTTAAGCTCATAGTCTCCTCAATAATAGCAATCCGCTTTAAAGCTTCGGCCCGTAATTCTGGGGAACCCTCGAGTTTATTGATAACTTCATTAATAATTGCCTTCACATTCATTTTTTCCATATCTGAGGCTTGCCTTATTTCTTGGGTAAACCTTTCTAACTTTAAATTCAGAGAGGCTTTGGCCTCAATTTTACTTCTGTCCAATACTTCGTCAGCCATAGGAGCAGAATTAAGATATATAGTCTCACATTCAATGTTCTTACTGGCCAAATTAATGAGAGTTACCCCCACCCTGCGTTCGATTTCCCGCTTATGGTTAGTCAATCTTACTAAGGCACCTGGATTAATAAAATGTTTCCCTTCTAGTTCCAAATGGCCAAAGCCTAAGTGATTATGTCCACTTAAAGTTATATCTGCTTCTGTTGCCAAAATATCAGTAACTAAAGTATGATGGCCGGGAAATTCCTTTTGATTAGCTAGCATACCATGTACCATATGGATGGCTATATCAGCATTTTCTTTAGTTATGTGATAATCCAATTCTTTAGGTCTAATATCAATATCATAGTGGTATGGCTGACCAGTAAGTTGCAAAGTTACATTGTTTTTTTCTAAATAAACTTTATCTCCGGGCATCAACAGCTTAATAAAGCCCAGTCTAGCTATAAATCCCAACAGAGTCCGAGGTAAAGTCTGTAAATTAGCCCCAAACAAATCGTGGTTGCCACTTATGGCATAAATGGGTACCTTAATTTTTTTAAATATGTCTAGAAAATCACCAGTTACTGCTAGTGATGGACTAGCAACATCGAAAAAGTCTCCACCATGTAATATGTAATCCACATCATATTTTTCAGCTATATCTACAACTTCATTAAGCTTGTTTTTAAGTGTATCACTTAGATTATCCAACCTATTTTCTGGCGTATTCCCCCTCATATGGGTATCAGTTAAAAATAATAATCTCAATTTATATCACCCTTATTTATCTTCAGGCCTTCTGTAAATGCCGCCTATAAGTCTATTTTCTTCTTTAATAAGCAGACCCTGTTCCACCATATTGTCTAGGACACTAATCAGCTTAGACTGGCTTATAAAAATCTCTTTCTCCTCCAACTGGCTTATTAGATCAATTAAATTACTACTGTTAAGTGGTAAAAGCCGAGAAAGAGTTTCCCTTATTTCCCGAATATTTTCATCCATAATATCATCTAATTCATCAAAGGGATTAAGTTGGTGGGGACTTCTTGTTTTAGAAACCCTAATTTTAACCGACATAGTGCGTCCCATTACTGGAGTGGAAATAAAGCCAGTTCCGGAGGGTAGGTAAGGCAACCTTTTAATATCTTCATTACTGATGTCAGTTTCTTCCTTGATAACAGTCAAGTCTGTGGATCTAACCGTCCTAAATATTACCTTTGTATTAAGCTGAGCATTAACCGTTTCGTCCAATAAAGCTGGCCTTTGGCTAGCTAATATAAGGAAAACTCCATATTTTCTGCCCTCTTGAGCAATTTCCCTGATTTCCCGGCGGGAAGGGACATTATGATCTCCCCGCGGGGCAAAGTTATGTGCCTCATCGGTGATTATTATAAAAGGGGGAAAGCTTTCAACTTCTACAGCTAAGCCCCTCTGTATAGCATCCCTATAGCTTCTTCTTTGATTGTAAATGTTTCTTAATACATAGGCAGCATAAACTTTCAGCATCCATATATTACCTCTTACTATTACAGTTTTATTAGCCCTTAATCCCTTTTCTATTCTACTAATGCCTTGAGGCAGAAATACTCCCTGTCTTTCTAGCCTGAATAGCCTCCAACTTATAGATTTTAGGGTGCTTACTTGTCCTATTTGCCTTCGCAAAGCTAAAAGCCTATTAAAATAAGATTCCTTCTTACTTTCCTCAATATCGCGGCGTTGCCAAAACCTGGTCCGATAATTCTGTTCATCTGGGCTTTCCAAGAGATCAATCAAACTAGTTAAACGATCCACAAATAAATTAAAATGATCTCTAGGTGCTAACAATGCTGATACAGCATTTTCCATTGCTTCGGATATAGGGCTGACAGCACTTAATAAGTTGCATAAATCACTTGATGTTAGGCTATCAAACTTAACCCCTACATCAGCCCCTACGGTAACTATTTCACAAGCAGAGCTATACTCCTTTTTAAAATTCTCTGGTAAATCATCCGCAAATATATCCCTAAAATCCATTTCATAATGGGGATCAAAAACTAATAAAGGGACACCCTTATCCATAAATTCCTCGATTATTACCCTTAGACCAAACGATTTTCCAGAACCAGAACCACCAAAGACCCCAATATGAGGATAATTGTTCATAGATCTATAATCAAAAATAAAGGGAACCCCATTTTGCTCCATAACCCCTATTTGAGCATCATATAGTGGTGAAAGATCCTGCAATTCGGAAGGTATGGTTGAGATTAGACTCTCGGTTCCTTGAATTACCCCCATAGCCAATCCTTTACTGGGCAAGGTTTTTACTAACAATTCCTCCACCTCTGCAAATTCCGGTTCCCTTATATTAACCCCAGTTTTTACAGGATAATATAATTCGCTAACAATTCTTATTTTGGCGAAATATATCATTTCGGCTGAAATTTCATAACCCAAACTATATAAGGCTTCTATAACCGTAGCATCATTTAGGATCGGAGTTTTTTCGTCAACTGCGGGTATAAAGGGGTTAACAGTATATGACTCAATAACTTCACCGACGGGATTATCTATATGATCATCTTCTATTATCAATAATTCTTTGAGACGAAAAATCCTCTTACTAGATGCTGCCCATATTTCATGTTCATTTGTGGTCCCCACAACTTGCATTAAGCAACTACCCCCTTAATATATTCTTCTCTCCCGATTAGGTATAAAATATTTTTCAATGATATCTCTATCTAAACAAATATGTAAAAGACGATCCATGTCTTTTTTCCTTAACCTAACTTTAGCATCTATCAGTTGCAGCCAGGTTGGAATACCCTGCCCGTAGACAGGTGTGAGGGTATTTATTAACCCCATGCTCTCTTCAATAAATCCTGCCTGTTCCCCTAAGAAATCACAAGCCATAGCTTGTGGTGAAGTGCCCAGCCTAGCAAATACAGTAGCATAATCTTTTTTTATTTTGTATTCAGGATAAAAATTAAAATATTCGCCGGGTTGGAAAAGTCCAAAAAGAATCTCCCTATCATAGACCCTAGGTCTTTTGGGGCTAGCGATATTAAGTAGGGGGGCTATTTCTGCAGTGGCAATTTCCTCAATAAGACCTACCAAAATAATATTCTTATCTAAACATTCTTTTACGACTGCTTCCCATTCGGGGAATTTATCAAACAATAAAAATCCACCATCTAACATTATCAAATGGGGCTTTGTTTCTTTTATTATTTGCCGGGCGGTATTCAATTCCATCTGGGCTAAAGAATTTTTTAAATGTATTTTATAAGCATCATCTTCAGAAATGTATTTTTCCTTGGCTATTTCTTCTACTATTTTGTGAATTGTAGTAGAGAGAGGGGAAATAATTTGACTATTTTCAATAAATTTATTGTTCGTTGTAGCAGCTAGGGTACGCAAGAAAGCTAGATGGTAGGGATAAAAAGAACCATATTCCACCCTGGAACCATCAACAGCTGTGATAGCCTTACCCATGGTTAGGGCTGAAATTTGATTAGGCGAAAATTTATCAGCTTGTCTAAATTCCCCTAAACCGTCTAGTTTTTTCCGCGCAAAATTAGTGGTAAAAAAATTATGGTCTTCACTTTTTAATTGTTCATTAAATTTCTGTAAGGCCAGCAGTAGGTTTTTATCTAACATTTAATCCCCCAATTAACTTCTTTCTTTAATTATAAAGTTTAAAGTTAATTTTTCCTAGGGTAGAGAGCCAATTTGAATTTAATCTATAAGTAATATCCTAGCCCCAATAGCTAAAAGGGCTATCCCCAACAAATCGATATATTGAAAATCATATTTTTTCATGCCAAACAATCCCAATGAATCTATCAAGACTGCTGTTGAAACTTGTGCTACTATTATAGCAGTAGTGGCATTACCTACCCCAATAACTGGCATAGTCTTAACTACGGTAAATATAATAATAACATTTAATATACCACCTAAGTAGGCATACCATGGTACTTGGCTACATTTAGCAAAATTACTAATCCCCCTGCCCATTAGCAACATAATAATTAAAACGATTATGGTCCCTATAACATGTACTATTAAAGTAGATTCCCAGACTCCAATGATTTTCCCCAAAACGGAATTAAAGGTCCCTTGTATTGCCATAGCTGCTCCAGAAACTGCCGCAATAGCTAAATAAATTAAATTAGGCATATTTGTCCTCACTTTTTTATGCTTATTTTTCGATAGAAATCATGATTTTATACTAAGTTCCCTAGGATTAGTATTAGGAATCTTAGGCCTTGGACTAGATAAGAAGTAATGTTTTCTTTTGAATACAGTTCTAAAGTAAGCAGATATTACATAATTTTCAAAATAGGGAGGTGTCATATAAGTGAAAATTAAATCTATTGAATTAAGTGCGATAGGAAAAGCTTTGTTATTTTCCTGTATCCTATGTGTTTTGCTAGCGACTATAATCTATTTTACGGGATTAAAAGAAACCCTTTTACCTTCTTTAGGCAAGATAATTCTTACTGTATCGGTGTTTTTTGCTAGTGCGCAAGTTAGTCATTATCATGGAAATAAGGGATTGGTGAGGGGGGTAACCATAGGAGTAATCTTTTTTATAATTGTCGTGATTCTAAGCTTAGTTTTTAATAAAACTATTGTCAGTTTCGGGACTTTTTTCTATAGTTTGGCTGTATGTGTTATTGCAGGGGGATTAGGTGGGATTTTAGGCATTGGTTTAAGCCATAGTTGACCAGAATAATGCTCGTCTAGGTTGGCTTAAATTACTCAGTAGAGTTAACCAAATATAAAGGAAAGTACCAATGTAACTACACCAATGATTATTAGGAAAACACCAATAATCAAACGAATGTTGCACATTGGTTCTCCCCCTTTATTTGCAAGTCTTTTTAATTTAACCCCATACCTTAAGTAAAAAGTTTCTTAAAAAATTAGGAATTCTAATATAGTATACTTTCACTTAATTAGCCTCCTTAAGGGATTATTAATTTGATGATTTATAATATGCAAAATAGGAAGGTAGGGTTACTATTTTGTTTATATAATTACTGGATTTAAAGTCACTTTTATCTAAGTCGTTATACTTACTTCTTTTCCATATACATAGACAGTTGATTTTTTTCTATATTAAATATGTTTTTGATAGGGATGCTTTTTTTGAAGGATTCCCCGTATTTTTTTGTATATAAACGGTTATCTAACACAATTACCACACCTTGATCCTTTTCACTTCTAATTAATCTACCAATACCCTGTTTAAAGCGCATCACTGCATCAGGCAAAGCAAAGTTGAGAAAACTGTTTAAACCAAGGTTGCGGTAATGCTTTTCATAAGCTGATGCAAAGGGTTCACTCGGAGCCCTAAAAGGCAATTTTACTATTACTAGGCAGGTTAGAATATCCCCTTTTAAGTCAATTCCTTCCCAAAAACTATCCAAACCCATCAAAATACTATTTTCCTTGGCCATGAACGAATTAATGATGTGGCCAGTCTCCCCATCCTCATTTTGTACTAACAATTCTAATTGGTGGGCTGCACAAAAAGGGCGTAGTAGTTTAGCACAAGCCAACATTTGTTTTCTAGCTGTAAATAAAATCAAAGTCTTCCCCCTGGTTATGGTGATTATTTCCTTTAAAGTACTAGTTACTTCTTCTGTGTAAATATAGCTATTAGGTGGGGGTAAGTCTATCAGATTTAACATTCTGGCTTGTTTTTCATAAGAGAAGGGCGATTTGCCGATAAAGGTTTCCAAAATGCCCCTATCTTGGACAAGGTTTAAGCCAGTTTTATTAATAAAAAAATCAAATTTATCATCAATGGTCATTGTGGCTGATAGCATAATTAGGCTATCTAGTTTAGTATATAATTGTTTATTTAATATTTCCCCTATGTTTATTACAGATGAGAAAATATTTTCAAGCTCACCTTGTTGCCATTCAACCCAGGCTAAGTTCCCCTTACTTGATAAATCTTCCTCCATAATTTGAAATAGATTGTCAGATATTTCGGTTAATGAATTAACTAAGGCTATGAAATCAGTTTCCTCTACCTTAAGGCTTTTAAGTTGTTGAACAAGGCGATTTAAAATTTCTATAAGCTCAAGATAAATGTCAAAAACTATCTGGAAATTATCTTCCATTGTCTGGGAAGATATTATTGTGGTTCTTTGATCATTATAATAAGGTTTTAAACTATTTTTTAGTTCTGATTGCAGGTTATTCAACAATTTAGCTAGCCTATCTGCTAATAGAATAGATTCTTCGATAACTTCTAGTTCCTGGGGTAATTCCTTTTTCAATCTAAATAAATAGCCTTTATTTAGCTTTTTATTGGAGAAACTTTTAAGCAGTTCCTGGAATTCTCTAAAGTTAACACGGTTGGATAACCTGGTAAAGGCCTCTTGATCCAAGTGATGGGCCTCATCTAAAATTAAATGTTTATAGGCAGGCAATATGCTATTATCTACGGTTATGTCACTTAGTAAAAGAGCATGATTGACCACAATAATATCTGCCTTACCTAGGCTACGAATCATTTTAAGCCGGAAACATTTATCTTGATATGGACAAGTATCCTTAAGACAACTTTTACGATCAGCGGCTACTATCCACCAGTTTTCCATTAAATTGGATTTAAGGACCAACTCCTTTTTATCACCAGTCTTAGTCCTTTCCGCCCAGGTAAGGATTTTTTCCATAAATTTGGTTTCTGCCTGGTTCATAGGCCGCTTCCCAGCTAATATTTGCATATATTTATTCCAACATAAATAATTTTCTCTACCCTTAGCTTCTATGGTTAATATATTAGCTTCTAAAGCTGCAGTTATCTTGGGTATATCCTTTTCCACCAATTGTTCTTGTAATGCCTTGGTTCGGGTAGAAATAACTACTATTTCTTTTTCGTCATTAGCCCATAGAATAGCTGGAATTAGATAGGCGTAGGTTTTACCCACACCAGTTCCAGCTTCAGCTATTAGAAATTCCCTATCTATAAAGGCACTATAAATCCTATCTGCTAATTCAGCTTGATTAGGTCTATAAATATAATCTTCAACCAATGTGGAAAGTATATTGTTTTCCCTGAAATAATTGGGGATGTCCCTATGCGATAATTCCATTCATAACACCTATGTTTTCTTTCTATTCTCCAAATTTACCTATATTAAAAAAGGTCCCTTTGCAAGTAACCAATAACCTAGCATCAGAGGTAACTCTAGCCTCAGCGAAAAACAGATTTTTTCCTGCCTTTACTACTTCCCCTTGCGCTTGTATTTCCTTCCCTATTTGCGTAGATGCTAAAAAAGAAGTAGACATATCAACTGTAACTGACTTATAGCCTAGACTCCTTATGGCATTACCCATTGCTGCATCAGCAATAGACATTAACAAACCACCATGAATATAGCCAATAGGGTTGGTATGCTGCCTAGTAGTATCCACACGCAGAAGGGCCTTACCAGCTCCAAGTTCTGCAAGTTCAATGCCCAATAGCTGATAAAAAAGGGTTTCCCTGAAAGTGTTCCTAATTATTTCAAATAATTTCGTTTCAATTCCCTTATTAATTACCATTAAATCATCCCTTTTATAGTTAATAATTGCATCCATTTAACCTTACATCAGTGGTGCGAAAACCCTTAGTATTAAACCAAAGAACTTTTGGTACCATTTTGTCTTGAGAATATCAGAGACCCTAATTCTCTGCGATACTTGTAGGGTTTGCATAAAATCCTTTTTAATATCTAAAATGCTGGAGCTTTTATACATCCAGACCCCACATTCAAAATGGAAAAACAAACTCCTATAATCCATATTTATTGTACCAACAATACCATATTCATCATCAGCTACTAAGGTTTTTGAATGAATAAAGCCAGGGGTATATTCATAAATTTTAACCCCAGCATCTATTAAATTCCCATAATAAGATTTAGTAACCGCATGTACATAACATTTATCTGGGTGGAAGGGGGTTATTATGCGTACATCTACACCAGATTTTGCTGCTGATGACAGGGCATTGACCATTTCACTATCAATAATTAAATATGGAGTAGTAATGTAAACATACCTCTTAGCTTTATAAATTAAATTTAAATATATTATTTGGCCTACTGCTTCATTGTCTAAAGGATTGTCAGCAAATGGTTGAATAAAGCCATCATCATAAACTTCATTTTCTAGGGATACCTGCCCCTTAAATTGGCTGAAATCTTCATCAAGTCCCCTGATATAGTCCCACATGGACAAAAACATGGTAGTAAGACTCCAGACCGCATCCCCCTTGAGCATTATAGCTGTATCTTTCCAGTGCCCAAACCTAACAATTTCATTTATGTATTCGTCGGCCAGGTTAATACCGCCTGTAAAACCAGTATGCCCATCAATAATAACGATTTTCCTATGATCTCGATTATTTAGCCTCGGGGATAAAATAGGGGTCAAAGGATTAAAAACACTAGACTTAATACCCATTTGTTCCAATTTCTCATTGTACTTATAGGGCAATTTTACCAAACACCCAATGTCATCATATATAACTCGAACATCGACCCCTTCTTTAGCCTTTTGGACTAATATTTCTAGTATACTATCCCACATCAGACCTTCCTCAATAATAAAGTATTCAAGAAATATAAAATGCTTAGCTTTCATTAGTTCTTCCTTTAACCTAGCAAATTTAATTTCCCCAGAGGGTAAGTACTCAGTAGTAGTGTTTTTATAAGGTGGAGATAGGGAGTAATCCTGAATATACCTAGCTTGGTTAGCAGCATTTTCACTTGTTAAGGCAATTTCATCTAGAATAAATGTCTGAGGTGATAGGGCCTCCTTAGTCTTTTCTTCGATAAATAACATGCGTTTTCTGGTCCGTTTGTTTAAGTAATTGCCCCCAAAGAAGATATAAAACAAGCCTCCGAATATAGGGAATATCAATATAGGAATTATCCAAGCAATTTTATGGGCCGGGTTGCTGTCACTATTAATAATCCATAGCACAACAATTACACTTATAATAATGCTGCCCGCGTAAAAAAAAGCGAAATATTCATTTAAGCTTAAAATTACCCCAATAAGAACTGCAAGTTGTAAAGCCAAGGCGAAAAAAATTAAAATTACTCGATGGAATAAAAATTTTCTAATCAGCCCCACATTAAATCACCCCATAATAACACCTATATATTATAATAAAAAAGGTTTACCCATAACAAGCTAAGGATAAACCCCTGAGAATTTTTACAGTCTATATTTTTTCATAAACAGCAAATAATTGCAAAGCTACTTCGTCAAATGGTTTATTTTTAAGTTCTTCAGCTAGTTCTTTGGCTGGAGAACGTTCAGCAATTTCCATAAAATCATCCCATTTCATATAATCGAATGGAATAGTGGCCACATTTTTAAAACTAGCTTCCTCAAACAACCTATCTAGTGATTCTGGGCTAAAATGATGCATATGTAACATAGCTGGGAATAATGTGCCATCAATACTTTCGTATATTCTTTGTTCTACTTCCCCGTACCTAGTAGGTGCAGTAATAAATACTTGACCACCAGGTTTTACCACTCTACTGAATTGGTTGATTATCTTAGCTGGATCATATGTATGCTCTAAAACATCTAAACAATTAATAGCATCAAAGAAATTATCTGCATAGGGGAGTGAATCTATACTACCCTCTAAAAATTCCACTTTTTTGGAATTGCCTGATAACAAGGACTCAGCGGTTGGAAATTCACAAACAACATCTATCCCACCCAATTCATCCTCAATTAATTGTATAACTTGTGGGAAAACCTCCTTTTCCCCTCTTTTCATCATATCTGACAAGGCCATAGCCCTTTCTAGACGGGCTTTACAAGCGTCAATTGCATATACCTCCATATATTGGCTCATGATTAAAGTGGCAAATCCGGCCCCACATCCAGCATCCAATACCTTTCCATTTAATCCTTTAATCCGCGAATAAACATATTCTAAAAAGGAAAATTCCCCACCGGAAGAAAAGTTCTGTAAGGCAATAACCTCATTCATGGTAAACAAATCATCCTGGCTTAAATCATGCCCTATTTCTTGTCTAAACCAATTACGCAAGCCGACATCTTGATCGAGTGCCTCTATAACTTCAGCTAAATTACTAGAATTGCTTTGGGTTAATAAAAGCTTTTGTTTTTCAGCAGGTATCTTTCCCCAAATATATTCAACGAAAAACGGAAAACTTACATTACCACTAACGTTAAATAATATGGCTTGGTCTGGTCTTTCCTCCCTTAATTTATTTGTAGCTCTATGAAATTTAAGCAAAAATTCAATGGCATTTTCATCATTACGCGAAAATATTTCGGCATAATCACTAGCTAAATCACCGGAATCACCCATTAATTCCCGATACATATCAAGTATCTCAGGTTCAATTTGCCCAAAGTAAAAGGTAAAAAACTTTTTAAGAATCATCAACTATTCCCCCAAACTGTTTTTTTCTATTAAATTTAATACTTTAAAATAATCACTTTCCCTTTTTTTAGTGTCTAGTTCCCATTTAGTCTCTACAGTTAAATTCGCTTTTCCTGAAGAAGTTATTATTAATGGATTAAATAATATTCCTGAGGTATGGTAACCTAAATTACTTTGGCTTTCAAAAACATAATCCTTATAATATTCCCTTACGGCAGGTTTTACTTGTATATTAGCTATTTCATAGTCTGTAGAAAGTTTATAGCTTATCAAATTCCAAAAATTATCCCCATTGGCACTGATAATTTGGTAAAGATAGTCTACTTGCCCAGTGTAAGTTGACTTTATGTCTATTGATTTATAATCAATACCCTTTTCTTGAATAACAGATATATCCTTCAGATTAATATCTATCTCATCAGTTCCTTTATCTAGTCCAATAAATGATGTGGGCCTAAATTCTATTTCATCTGAAGGGGCAGCTGATGATACAATTTGTGGAGATATGGCTAGTTCAATATCACTTGCACCATGTTTTTTCAAGGCAAATTCACAGCTAACACTTTGCTCCCTTATTATGTAAATCTTAGTCAGGGTAACAGACAATTGCTCACTTAACTTCCTCGTACACTCTAGTTCTATTTTAACCTGATCCAGTTTTGTTTCTACCCCTTTTAAATTATAGCTTGCCGTAGCAAAGTCACCTATAACTTGAAATCCATTGGGGGTATTCACTAAAAGATCACACCTAAAAGCATTACGGCTTACTTCCTTTCTACCCCCTTCGTCATAGAATTTTATAGACATTGCACTATCAGATTCGGTAAAAATAAGTGGGTAAGCATAGCGATAAATTGAATTATAGGCTGGCAAATTAATATCTTCTACTAGAGTATTGGTCATTCTATCAATATTGGTAGCCATCTCTGGAGTTAGAACATGATGATAAGATATACAGGCACCCTTAGTATCAATAACAATGGTTTGATATTCATTTTCTATAAGCAGTTCAACCAATCCATCATAATCCCAATCAACTTCTAATACTTTAGGATAGCTAGGCTTTTTATTCATTATAGATTGCATTACCTTATAGGCCATCTCTAGATAAGCTAAACCAGTTACATCATAAAAGGGCGATGAACCATAACTAGGATGCCTGCTGGCCCATTTGGGGTCTTCTTGATAAACTAGATTCCTAATCCGGTTAACAGCCTCATAGATCATTAGTTTTTGGGGTTCATTTTTAAGTAACTTTCTTACCAGTTCAAACCGTTCTGGTGAATTTAAAATAGAACGGTTAATTATTTTTCTTATATCTGTATCTAAAGCAGACATTTTTTTGTCTAGGCTATCCAGAACTTCTTGTTCAAACTCTTCTTGTTCTTGTTCAAAATCCCTTAGGCGACAAATAACCCGGCGTAGCCTTTCATCACCAAAAGTGACCCCCCTTATACCCCGTTTTGCTGTCCAATTTTCCCATTCGGGGTAGCTATGGCTTAGGCTAACCGGATATGTGTCCAGATAACCAGATTTATCTAGATATTTTTTTAGGCCAGTAAATTCTAACTCATCATCTGCTGCTACTAACTCGAAAAATTCCAACATCCACTCTACGTCACCAGCTGGGTCCTTACTCCATTGACCAAGTTTTTCAGCATCCTCAAACATCACTAAAATAGGCTCTACTTTACGTCCATAAGCCTTAGCTAGTTTAGCCGCATTTTCCAAAGCATCTTTAACATAAAAATAATAATGTCTAGGTTTTATTTTAACATTATCAGCACTAGTAAAAGATTGCCTCTTTAATAATTGATAGCGAAATTGACTATGTACAGGTACAGAGAAGAATTCCTGACCGGCAAGCTCATCCCTAAAGGCATAGTGCAAAAGTTTTTGCGGAATATGCCCTATGGTAGTTTTGGCCACTGGGTCCACAAAACCAAAATGCCTTAAACAGTAATCATAATCTGAACCAGGATAATTGAAGTGTGATTCATAAAATGTTTCAGCATCTAAATAAAAAATTGCTGGGGAATTAATTAGTTTAGCTGCATAACTCAATTCTTTTAATACTAATTCTCCACATTCCCTTTCTACTATGTGAATACCCTGCCAATTATCCGCCCTAACACCAGTTGCACCATATAGCAAATCATCATATTCCTTTAACTGATATAAGTAATCATCGCTTCGGGAAGATAGCTGAACAAAGGGTTCATCAGCTAATCCCCCAATCAAGCCTATTTTATTAGAAGTAATTAGGGATTTAAATTCTTCTAAATATGAATCCTTTTCATCGCGCAACCAATATAGCAAAGGACCAGATAAATGTAGGTTAATGTAAAAACCTTCGATATTTACCGCATTTTTTAATAAATTAAGCCAAGGTAAATACGAGTTACGAAATGCTTCTTCCCTCGTTTTAAATAACTGAAAATGTGGTTGATGAAAATGAGGACAGAAGGCAATATGCCCTTTCATGTGACACCTCCATAAAAACTTACTTTATACGAAAATATCATCTTCGTGTTCTATTTTTTTTAACCACTCTACAAAATCATCATCAATTTGTCCATTTTGCAAGGCAGATAATAACCTAAGAAATTTAGTGTAATGTTCAAAAAACCTTTTCATCGCGTAATCTTTAGTCAAATTGTTGGTAACCATAAACAACCAGTCGCTACTTTGCACCAACATTAGTTCCTTTAAAGCCATATCTTTTGCCCTTTGTTCAATTGTGGATGACATACTAAGCAGGTTTAATTTTTCATATTCCCCACCTGATTTTTTAATTATATCCCACATCCATGCAGTTTCCCTATTCTCCCACACAAAATGTTTACCACCTAATCCCCATGAAGATTCAAATACTTCAGCTTCATGTTTAACTGATGTAATTTGGGAAGGCAAAACAAAGTCTAGGGTCCTACTTTCTGCAACTCCCCGCAATACCAAGTTTAACCATCTTATACCTTCCCACCACCAATGACCAAATAATTCTGTATCGTAACATCCTACTATGAGGGGCCGGGAAAAACCTAGTTTAACCGCTTCATGTGAAGTGTTTTCCAAGCTATCGACAAAATGTTTAGCATGTAACTTTACCTTGACATCTGCTAATTCATTATCATAAACTACTTTTTTATGCATGGGTTTATTTCGATCGGTTATTTTCCAATATTTGAAACCAGATCGCTCAAAATGTTTATGAAATTCCCGATAGTCATCATCACCTGGATAACCATATTCCGCAGACCAAACCTGGTGGCTAATCATGGAGTTTCTACCAAAGACGGCTATTTCTTTATCCTTTATTAAGTAGGGTCGATAAGTGCTAAGGCCCGTAGTGGCAAATGTCTCTAGTTTTACTTCATCATCGACAAATTCATCTACGAAATCTTGACTAAAAACACCTATGGGTTTGCCACCTTCAATTGCATGACTATCCACATAAAAGAAAGAAAAATTATATTTTTCCAGGATATCTTCAATACCTTTGGAATACCCACATTCGGGCAACCAAAATCCTTTGGGCTCTATTTCGAAAACATTTTCATATATTTGTTTTCCTATTTTAACCTGGTATTCGAGGCTAGTCTTATCTAATAAGGGCAGGTAGGCATGGGTGGCTGCAGTAGTTATGATTTCCATATCCCCATCTTCTTGGAAAGACTTTAACATTCCCACGATATCTAAATCAAATTCTACCAAATAATCTCGTCTAATATCGCGATAGAAGTTGTAATACAAGGCCGATATGTTGGCTAAATCCTTGTCACCATGTCCCAAAAAATACCTTTCATCATCTAGTGCTAGTGATTCACGTTCCTTTAAGTAAGCTATAAATTCCTTTTGAATATACTTTGAGTTTAATTGTTCTAGTAAAACTGGACTTAAGCTTAGGGTTACCCTGGTATTAATTCCATTTTGTTTCATATCGATCCAGTTTTTCAAAAATGGGATATAAGTTTCGGCCATAGCTTCGAAAAGCCATACTTCCCCAAATGGCCATCTTCCTTGGCGTTTCACATATGGAATATGACTGTGAAGCACCAACATTAACCTAGACTCCACTCTACACACATCCTCTACCACTATTTAGCAAAATGTATTGCTATATAACCCCTAATTGCTTTTTGTTTTGATTTTTTATTGCTTCTCGGTATATTTCAGTCGTATCTTGAGCAATAGCATCCCAACTATATACATTTTCTACTATTTTGCTGGCATTATTACGTAAATATAAAGCAAATTCATCATCTGTTAGTATTTCTATAATAGCATTAGCTAAATCCTTCTTATTGCCCGCATCTATTTTTACCCCAGTAACTCTATCTTCAATAATTTCTGCTAACCCCCCTACATTCCCTACTATAACTGGAGTATCTGTAGCCATTGCCTCTAGAGCAACTATACCGAAAGGTTCATAAAAACTAGGAAATACCGCAACCTTAGCTTGATTATAAACGTAATTTCTATCATGTTCACGAATAAAGCCAGTAAAATGGACACGTTCTGCTATGCCCAACTCTTCAGCTAATTCTTTTAATTCCAATTTTTGTGGGCCTTTACCCCCAATGTATAATTGGGCTTCAGGAACTTTGTCTATTACTAGGGGAAAGGAATCAATTAATTGCCAGACACCTTTTTCTGGAACTAATCGACCAATAAAAAATACAACTTTGTCATTTGGAGTTATATTAAAACGTGGGTTTTCAGGAAGGTCTGCAAATAATGTAGGGTCAACTCCATTGGGAATAATGGTAATCCTATCGTAATCTACATCAAATAAAGTATTGATTTCCTTTTCCATATATTCACTACAACAGATTACCTTTTCAGCTTCTAAGGCTAAGTTTTTTTCGATTTCGTTGATTTCCAGTTGGATACGATTATGCAAACCTATATTCCGGCCATGTTCTGTAGCATGAATAGTGGTTACTAAAGGTATGTCGAATATTTTAGATACTGAACGGCCTGCATAGGCTACTAGCCAATCATGGGCATGAATAACATCAAAACCACCTACTTGGGAATTAAGTTTTACGGCTTGGCGAATAGCCTCACTATTAAAGGAAAAAATCCAAGTTTTAAAATGGTCTTCTTCTTTCGCGGGGCTGCCTACTCTGTGGATATGTACACCTTCATAGATCTGGTATAATGGATATTCCTTAACTGCCGGTGTAATAACGTGGGTAGTAATTCCCTTTTTTAGCAAAAATCTGGATAAATCATAAACATGTTGACCAAGTCCCCCCACCATATGGGGCGGATATTCCCAACTAAACATTAATACCTTCACATAAATCCCTCATTAATTTATATTATGTTTTTCAATTATATTAACAGATAATGATTCCTATTGTAAGATTTTTTGCTTATAATGTTTTATGAGATGTTAATATACATCAATCTCTGGTGCTTTATTACTAATTATAGGAGGTTTATTAATGAGTATTATTTCCCCAGACCTTATAAAAAGGGATTCTATTATTAAGGATATTGCTTTAGCATCTAATGGCCATAAAAAATTGCAATGGGTGAGTCAAAATATGCCAGTACTCAACTTTTTAAGGGAGGAATTTATAGTTTCAAAACCCTTAGCTAATAAAACTATTGCCTGTTGCTTGCATTTAGAAGCTAAAACCGGCTACCTTTTACAAACCCTAAAAGCTGCTGGTGCTAATGTCATTGCATGTGCTAGCAATCCCCTATCTACCCAAGATGATGTGGTAGCAGCATTAGTTGATTCAGGTATTACAGTTTACGCTGTCCACGGCCAGAATGAGGAAGACTACTATAAATACTTAGAATATACTTTAGATAATATGCCTGATGCCCTTATTGATGACGGTGGTGATTTAGTAAGCATCTTACATAGAACCCGCCAAGAACAGGCTAAAAATATAATTGGTGGTTGTGAGGAGACTACAACAGGAATTGTCAGATTAAGAGCTATGGATAAAGATGAAACCCTACTATTCCCTATGATGGCGGTTAATGATGCTTATATGAAATACCTATTTGATAATAGATATGGTACGGGACAATCAGTTTGGGATGGAATTAATCGTAGCACAAATCTAGTTGTAGCTGGTAAAACTGTAGTAGTCATCGGCTACGGCTGGTGTGGTAAAGGCGTTGCTATGAGAGCATTGGGCATGGGTGCCAAAATAATAATTACTGAAATTGATCCTATAAAGGCTAACGAAGCCATTATGGATGGGTTTGAGGTTATGCCCATGGCTAATGCAGCACCTTTAGGGGATATTTTTATAACTGTCACCGGTAATGTAAATGTAATTAGAAAAGAACATATGGAAATTATGAAAGATAACGCCATGTTAGCTAATGCAGGCCATTTTGATGTGGAAATAAACAAAAGAGATTTAGCCCAGCTTGCAACTAGCATAAATAGAGTTCGTGATAATATTGACGAATATGTAATGGCTGATGGACGTAAATTACATTTACTTGCTGAAGGTCGTTTAGTTAATTTAGCAGCGGGTGATGGTCATCCCGCAGAAGTAATGGACTTAAGTTTTTCTTTGCAAGCTTTATCTTTAATCCATGTCATTGAAAACCGAGATAAGTTAAAAAATAAGGTTTATAATGTTCCAGAGGAAATAGATAAAAGAGTTGCCTACCTAAAATTAGAAGCAGATGGAATAAAAATAGATAAGCTAACTGAAGAACAGGAAGTATATATGGCTAGCTGGGATGCCTAAATAATTTTATAATCGCATAAATAGACCGTCCTTTCCGCATAATATTAAAAACATATATGAGGGGCGGTTTTTTTATGGATACCCTTAAGTTCAAGTATCTATCAGGTTTTTTTGCTATATTGTTAATTGTTTTATTAGGGGCTTTTTTGCTCAATTCAATTAATTCACCCCAAAAACCGATATCTTTAGATACTAATAGGTCTTACTATGTAATTCAAGATGAAAATTCTAAGGTCCTAATGGAAACAGGTATTGAAATTCATGTAGATGATGAATTTATTGATGAGAATAATAATCATTACATCGTTACTAAAGTTAGAAATAAAACTGCCACAGCAACCCTGAAAAACAAGTCTGCTACTTCGGGTTTAATTAATAGTGAGATAATTCCCACGGCCCTTTTTGTACCTAAAAAGGCCCTAAGGCCCAGTTTAAGTTCCAAACATGTCAGCATTTACCACACTCATAATGATGAATCATATATCCTTACATCTGGCAAACCCAATGAAGCAGGTAATGGTGATATTGTTAAAGTGGGGAGTGCATTACAAGATTGCCTGGAAAAGGCCTCTATAACAGTAACCCATAGCTTAAATGACCATGGACCACATGACATCAATGCATACCATCGTTCCCGTAGAACCGCTCTGGCTTTGATTAAGGAATCACCAGATATATTAATAGATGTTCATAGGGATTCAGCGCCCAAAAGTGCCTATTATGCGAGCATAAATGGGGTTGAAGTAGCTAGAGTAATGATTGTTGTGGGCCGTTCCAATCCCAACATGCAGACTAATTTGGAATTTGCCCGCAGGCTTAAAGTTACTGCCGATGAAATACATCCGGGGCTTATGAGAGGCATTTTTATCGGCAAAGGTGATTATAACCAAGATCTTTTTCCAAATGCCTTAATTCTAGAAGTAGGTACAGACCTCCTATCCCTATCAATGGCAGAAAAAGGTGTGCGTTGCATAGGTGATGCTTTGATAAAGCTATTACAAAACTCCTGACCGGCTATTATTAAGCCTTATTTTTTTAAAGCTTATGTATGATTATGGTTAGGGTTAAAACCAGTATTTAAATTTGGGGAGTAAAGACTGTGAGTCTAATAAAATTAATTTTTGACCACAGTTTGCAATTCTGTTATAATCATAAGGCAAATATGCGCCCGTAGCTCAGTGGATAGAGCACTGGCCTCCGGAGCCAGGAGCGGAGGTTCGATTCCTCTCGGGCGTACCATAAGTACATTAACACTTCTCTTAAATTGGGGAAGTGTTTTTAATTTGTAATATATTCACCTTTTTATTGACAGAACGTCTGTTTGAGTGTATATTCAACTTAGCGAACTTCTGTTCCTTAGAATTTATAGGGGTGATTATATGTTTAGTGATTTTTCTAAAAAAGAGTTTGTTCAGACAATTCTTAGTTCAATTTCCATTTTGCTGGTTTGTTATATTCTGGCTGTGGGGTTTTTTTCCTTAGTATAATTAAGATAGACTCTTATATTCCCGACCATAGGTAATGATTTTGGCACTACCATTGGAAAATGAAATAATCTGATCTTTGAAATATTCTTCCTTTTCTACGGGGCAATATATATGGGCTATAACTTTTTCCAAGTAGTCTATATCTCCCACTAATACACCTTCTTGTAATAATTTATGTTCAATATTACCCCAATAAGTATAATCACAGGTGATCTGCAATTGGGTGCATAGTTCTAATTTCTTTATCCTTGTAGCTTGTATAACTTGGCTAGCAGTCTGGGAATAAGCCCTAACTAATCCAGGTGCACCTAGCAATGTGCCCCCAAAATAACGGGTAACTATAAGCATAACATTCTCTAACCTATTATTGCGCAAAACACTTAAAATAGGCACACCAGCTGTTCCTGAAGGTTCTCCATCATCACTGTATCTTTCTATCTTTTGTTCATGCAAAATATAAGCATAGCAGTAATGTCTAGCTTGTGGCCATCTTTCCTTGGCAATTATTAATAGGTTTTCAGCCCCAACTTCGTCCACAACAGGTGAAATAAATCCAATAAATCGAGATTTTCTTATAACTATTTCTCCAACCGCCATATGTTCAACTGAATAATAATACATTATATCCCCTATCTTATCTACATAGTTACATGGGTTTTACGGGTTTGTTTTGTTCTTCAGTTTCATATCTTACCTTATGATTGCATTTATCACAAATATAAGCTGCTGAACTACTAGAAGATAACTTCTTATAATCATTATGATCCTCTGCTAATAGATATTTTTTCCCACACATTAAACAAGTGACCGTAAGTTGGCTCATTACTTTTAGTCCCCCCCAAAGATTATTTTTCCCATTGCATTGCAAATTTTAAACCCTTTACAAATTCAGATTTATAATAAAAAGAGTATGATTCCCTTCAAATGAAATCATACCCCCTATGATAATTCCTTTAAACTTTGAAGTATGCGATTGCTTTTTCTAATTCATGTACTATGCTATTCATTCCATCAAGTGATGCAGTTATTTCTTGCGACCCAGCCATTTGTTCCTCTGCCATTTGACTTATCTGTTTGGCTAAATTGACATTGCTATCCGCAGTAGTAGTGGTTTGTTCCATTGAATCTATAGCCGTTTCAGCACTAGCTGCCATCTCTTGGCTAGCGGCTGACATTTCTTGGATTTGCTCATTTACCTTCTCAACTGCAAAAATTATATTTGTGAATGCTTCCCCTGCCCTAGCTACCACTTCAGTCCCATTGGCAACTTCAGTTGTACCCGATTGCATTGCTTCGACTGCCTTGTTAGCTTCTTCTTGTATTTGCTTTATTAACAAAGCTATCCGCTTAGCTGCTTCTTCGGATTCCTCAGCTAATTTACGTACTTCTTCAGCCACTACTGCAAATCCCCGCCCCTGTTCACCTGCTCTAGCAGCCTCTATAGCTGCATTTAGGGCTAATAAATTAGTTTGACTGGCAATATTAGTAATTAAATCTACAATTTGGCCAATCTCTAAAGATTTACTTCCTAATTCTCCTATTATATTAGCAGTAGAATTGACAGTATTGCTGATTATACCTATTTGTTTAATAGCCATATCCACTTGTTGGCCACCATCTTGGGCCATATTGGTCGCACTATAAGCAGATGTGGATACTTCTTGTGCATTTTCAGCCACATTTTGAATTACCGTGGTCATTTCACCTATAGTTACTTTTGATTTATTGGTCAATTCTGCTTGTGTATTAGTATTGTTATTCATTTCTTCAGCCCGAGATGCCATATCTTCCATCAAACTAGCGTTAATTTCGGAACGCTTTAACAGTTGTTCACTAGCTTCACCTACATTAGAGGCCAATTCTTTATTTATTTTTATAAGTTCAGACATTTTTTCTATCATTTTATTAGTTCTATTAGCTAGTCTGCCTACTTCATCATTAGCAAGTGAGGGAATTGTTTGAGTAAGATCACCTTCACTTGCCTTATTTATGGCTAGTCCAATTCTACGCAAAGGCGGCGCATGTACTGTATATGCGATAAGAAATGCTGCACATAATGCAATTAAGATGCCTATTATAGAATAACTAATCATATTGAGCCTGAACTTATTAATCATCGATTCATAAGGTGTAGCAGGCACTCCTACATACCATATACCAATTATTTCCCCCCTTTTATCCTTAATTGGTTCATATGCACACTCATTCCAAGTCCCTACTACTTGTGCCTTACCTAAAAATGTCTTCCCCTCTTTCAGGACTACTTGAGCTACCTCATCCGAGACCTTAGTATTTATCATCCTTTGTCCATCTTGAGTTACATTTGTAGTTACCCTAGTATCATCTTTGAAAATGGTTACCGTGTTCCCCGTTAATTCCCCAATTCGATCTATGATGGGGTAGTTTCCCTCCATTAGTGTGTCACCTTTGTAAAGTAAGCCGTTTTTTAACTGCCAATCACCTGGATAATAATTATCGATAATTTCCCGGCCCAATGCTAAGTCAGAAGTTAGTTTTTGTTGGGCTGTCTCCATCACCTTATCCGACATAGAATAGGAGGCATAAATCCCCATTAGCCCAGTTATTCCAGCGAATACAAGAGTAAATGCCAGTATTAGACGAACCCTTACATTGAACTTTCTGCCCACATTCTCAATCCAATTCAGTATAGATTGCATTTTCCTTCCCCCTTGTTACTATTCAGTTATTTCCCCTAAAATTAATAGTAGTACTAGTATAGATTACTAAGCTTGTTCCTCAGAAATAATTTTCATATACAGTACCCTTTGATAATTATAGGCCCCTATTACATTCCCTTTTTGATCATATAAATAATTTAGCGAGGACCCCCCAATATAAACCCTGCCCTTTTCCTGCTCAATCCCTAAAGCCTTGACATAACCAACTAAGGTCTTATCATCGGTAAAAGTTATTTCTACCTTGATTAAATCCGTTACTGAATTATCTTGATTTCTGGGTATAAGGTCGGCTAATGGCGTATTACATCCGGTTATTAACAATATAAAAATTATTACTAATCCTGCTAAGCTTTTTCTCACCATCTACTTCTCCTTTTCCTAGTTTTATGGCGAAAAAGTGCCAAATTGCCACCTTTATCCTTAGTCCATTTTTTAATTTTACTGTTTACCATATTATGTACACTTCCCGGGGTGTAATCGCTATTTTCGTAAACTCCAGCTTCTACACCGGTTAGTATTTCTATTCCCTGATCTATATGATTGATAGCCCAAATATGGAATTCATTATTTTTAACTGAATCAATTATTTCCTGATCAAGTAATAAATCTTCCACATTTTGCTCGGGAATTATAACCCCCTGTTTTCCATTTAATCCCCTTTGGAAACATATTTTAAAAAACCCTTCAATTTTCTGGTTAACACCACCAACAGGTTGGATTTCTCCACTTTGATTAACCGATCCAGTAACAGCAACCCCTTGTTTTATTGGAACTTGGGCTAGGCTGGAAAGCAAAGCATAAAGTTCCGCACTTGAGGCACTATCGCCTTCTATTCCAGAATAACTTTGCTCAAATGTTAAGCTAGCCGACAAAGAAAGGGGTTTGTCCTGGGCATACATACTGCCCAAATACCCATTTAAAGTAAGCACACCTTTGCTATGTATCTTACCACTCATCATTATTTCTCTTTCTATGTTTATAATTCCTCTTTCGCCCATAAAAGTTTTAGCCGTTATTTTAACAGGTTTACCGAAAACATGATCCCCAATTTGATATACTGCCAATCCATTAATTTCACCGATTTTTTCCCCGCTGGTATTAATTAAAATAGTATCTTTCATAATCTGATCGTGTAGAATATCCTCATAACCCGAACAGCGGTAAGTTTTTTCCTCAATTGCTTTTTTAACGTGTTTGGCTTCAACCAATTCGACTTCATCATAGCTGGCCCATTGGTTAGCTTCATACACGATTTCTGCTAGTTTGTTAAACCTAGTAGAAAGCTCCTTTTTGTTTTCAGCCATTCGGCTACCATAATCAACCATAATAGCAACTGCCTGGGGCGTAAAATGTTTTAAGTTTTTGGCATGGCAAATGGAACTTATAAACCTAGCATAATCATATACTGCTTTCCTAGTCCTGGGCATTTTTACGTCAAAATCGGCTCGGATTTTAAATAGTTTCTGGAAATCCTCATCTAGGCTATATAATAAATAATAGTAGATTGGCTCACCGATCAATATCACCTTAACCTGGCAGGGAATGGGCTCAGGTTGTAGTGTTTCAGTATTACTTATACCAATAACACTAGTAATATTTTCAATTCTTATTTCTTGGTTTTTCAGAATTCTTTTTAAATTATCCCATAGGTAATAATTGTTAATTACATCAGTCACATTTAAAATTAAGTAACCACCATTTGCTTTATGAAAAGCACCCGCCTTTATTTTCGAAAAATCAGTGGCTAAAATACCGAATTCACCTTCATATTCTATTTGTCCAAACAAATTGGCAAAGGTAGGATTAGTTTCGACGATTACTGGAGCATGTTTTAGGGCAGAATTATCTATAATTAAATTTACCTGATATTTCTTGCGTAGGGTCTTTTTTTCCGATCTGCTTAGAAACTTGAAGGGATTATGTTCTTCTGGGGTTGAAGTTAGTATATGTACATTTTTCACTAGATCTTGCTTTATATCTTTAATAAATTCTACAATTTCTGGATAAACCCGGTACTTATCTATAATATTTATCAATAAAGAGCTGGCTACATTGTAGGCAGTCTCAGTCTCTAGTTTATTAATTCGTTCTTTAATATCTTTTTCTAATTCCCGATATTGCCTAAAACCTTCATTGAGTATTTCCTGTACTATGGTGCTATTCTTCATAAGTTCAGTTCTTTCTTCCTTAGACATATTCATATAGTCATTTTGGTTAAGAACTTCGCCATCCCTAATAGGCAATGGGGTAATCCCCCCCTCATTACGACTAATAGTAAATCCCAATGTACGGGATTTCTGCTCTAGTACAAGATACATTTGATTCGTTTGTTCCATAAATAGGCTTAATATCTGATTTTTATTATATTCATATTCTTCACTTTCTAAAGTTCTTATAATCTGGGTAATAGCCTCGTCAACAGCCGCTGATAAGTCCTGCTTAAATTTTGCACCTTGTCCCGCAGCTAGTTTTATAGCCTGGGGTGTATCGGGTTTTTTAAAATTATAAACATAACACCAATCATAGGGAATAGCTTCCTTTTTGGCTTTTTTATAAACAGTTTCGTAGGCTAAAGTAAACTTGCCAGTACCCGATACCCCAGATAAATACACATTATAACTAGGTTGATCAATATCTAATGCAAAAGATAGGGATCTATGGGCCCTTTCCTGCCCAATAATGCCAGTCAAAGGCTTTAAGTCGGCGGTAGTTTCGAACCTGAAAATAGATGGTTTGCAAACCTTATGCAAATCCTTTACCTTAACTTTATATTTGTTAGTATTCAAATAGGATCCCCCCCCCAAAAAAACCATATAGTTTACAGAACTACAAAATTATATAATATGGCCATGGTTATAATACCGACGAGAAGAGTATAAAATAAACTTCTAGTTTTGATCGCAATTATAAAGGTCGGAAAAAAGGCTAATAAATATTTGTTTTTAAAACTTATAAACATCTCGCCTTCCGGGGCTAATATACTTATAGCGGTTAAGGCACCAAGTACCGCTGGCCCCACAAAGGAAAGCCATTTGGAGAAAAACTTGGGAAATTCAAATCGGGATAGTAGGGCTATAGGCAGAATACGTGGTAACAAGGTTGCTAAAGATACACCGATTATCATAATCCATATACTACTATTGGTCACTTAGTAACACTCCGATCGTAGCTGCAATTAATGTAGCGATAATTATATTAGATAGATTAGCCATGGTTGTAGGGTATATGTAGCCAACTAACAGGCATACAATTCCTGCGACAGCAGCAACTATAGCTTCATTACGGTTAGCAACTAGCAGGACTAATAAACATATATACATGGCAGGTAAAGCAAAACCCAATCCGATTTTATCGGTATTTGTAATCAGACTGCCTAGTACAGCACCAAGTAATGTACTGACCACCCATCCTAAATGGGAAGTCAAGTTAAGTCCAGCCATATAGCTAGCTGTTGCTTTTTTGCTTTGGTATCTATTAATAGATACAGCATAAGTTTCATCTGTTAAGCCGTATGATAAGAAGGCTGCAATTTTAGTAGGTACCCCCTTTAGAAGAGGCACTAAGGAAGTGGCAAACAAAAAATAACGCAAATTCACTAATAGGTTAGCTATAACTGCTGTAATAATTGCCCCTCCTGCTTGCATAACTCCAATGGCTATGTATTGCCCTGCACCTGAAAAACATAAAATCGACATAAA
This sequence comes from uncultured Syntrophomonadaceae bacterium, assembly GCA_964623245.1. Taxonomy (GTDB): domain Bacteria; phylum Bacillota; class Syntrophomonadia; order Syntrophomonadales; family Syntrophomonadaceae; genus JAAYRQ01. The sequence continues at coordinate 30,157 of CAZUSS010000003.1, read as the reverse complement.
AGTAGCCTGTATAATCGTCATGCCCGCTTCAGTAGCTAAGACTCCAAAAGCAAAACCTAAGGGTAGATAACCTAAAACAATGGGGATAGCATCTTTTATTCCAACTATTACTTCTTGATTTTTCATGGTTTCTTCCTTTTCTACAAATATACTACCCCCGATTTTATCATCTTGGATTTAAACAAGCTAGGTCAAAGCCTAATATTGTTTAAATTATGGTGCTTTAAAATACCCATTTCCCATAACCACATATGGACAGGTAAATGATAATAACAAATATCTTTGGGTGCAGTCCCCTTTATAAATGCCATCTCAGTTGTACGGGGACATGATTCACTAGCAATAAGACCAGAATCTAAACAAACATTAAGAACTTCTATATTATCCGGCTTATAAAAATCATGCTTATAGGCCTTACCCTGCGATGCCTGCATTAGCTCGGCCCAAATAGGGCCCGCCACTACACTTCCCACCAAATTAGTACTTTCCCCTTTATCATAGCCAACCCAGACTGCACAAGATATAGATGGTGAATAGCCTACAAACCAGGCATCTTTAAAGTCATCAGTAGTCCCTGTTTTTCCCGCTAAGGTGCCCGAAACTATATTTCTTAACCCCGCCCCAGTCCCTTCTGGCTCCAGGACACCTTGTAGCATGTTAGTAACTATATAAGCATTTTCCGCACTTATTACTTGCCCTTGTTTTACTCTGTTCTTTTCTAGAACTTTCCCTGAACTATCCTCGATCCTTAATATGAAATTTGACTCACTATAGACACCCTGATTAGCAAAAGTTGCGTAAGCTAATGCCATTTGTAAGGGAGAGGCTTCAATAGAACCTAAGGGTAAAGACAAAATGGGTTTTAGGCCTTTAAAACCGAATTTTTCACCATGTGTAGCTGTAGATGCAGGACCAAGCCATTCATTAATTTTTACGGCTACAACATTATCCGATTTCATAACTGCTTCCTTTAAAGTAAATTCCCGCCAATGGTAGGGCTCTTTTCCATAGTCAGTCGGTGCATATATATCACCATTAGGTAATGTAAATTCTACTTCATCACACATAACCCTATCGGCACAGGTAAAGCCGGTTTCAATAGCTAGTGAATACATAAACGGCTTAAATGTAGAACCGGGCTGCCTAAGAGAAAAAACCCGATTATAATTAGACTTCTTAAAATCCCTTCCCCCAATTAAGGCCCTTATCTCCCCATTCTCAATATCTACAGCTACTAGGGCAGCTTGTAAGTCATCGGGATAATTTTTTAGGTTCTCCTGCAGGGACTGGTTAGCCGCCTTTTGTAAATCTAAATCTAAAGAAGTATAAATCTTAAGCCCACCTTGGTATACTTCCCTTTCCCCATACCTTTGACTTAAATAATCTTTGACTAAAGCTATAAAATATGGGGCTTCCCCGGTAATATATGTGGAACGATGGTATACTAATTCCTCCTTTGCAGCGGAAATCCTTTCTTCCCGGCTTATAAATCCCTCGGTTTCCATTCTTTGCAAAACTGTTTCTTGTCTTTTTTTAGCTATATCGGGGTTTTTGTAAGGATTGTAATTGGTGGGCCATTGGGGTAAACCTGCTAAAAGTGCGCCCTCCGCTAAAGTTAAATCTTTGGCGCTTTTGGCAAAAAAGGTGCGGGCCGCTACCTCAATGCCGTAGGCCCCCTCTCCAAAAAATATAGTATTACAATACATAGTTAATATTTCGTTTTTACTATACTGTCTTTCTAATTCAATGGCATAAAAGAGTTCTTTTATTTTACGCATTAAGGTCCTTTCATTACTTAAAAAGAGGGTTTTGGCAGTTTGTTGGGTAATAGTACTGCCCCCTTCAACAACTTTTAAGTTTTTTAGGTTTACAAATAAAGCTCTGAATATACCACTTATATCGATTCCGTGGTGTTTATAAAAGTCTTTATCTTCAACAGCTATAACCGCCATAGTAAAATTTTCTGCTATTTCATCTATGTTAAGATTAATTCTGTTTTGCTCGGATAAGCCCTTAATCGGGCGATTATTTATATCATATACTATGGAGGCTTCAGGGACTTCGACCTTAGGTAAATTGATAGAGAAACCACTAAATAATAGGATTAAAACTAGTAGGATTAATAAAACAAATTTCCGCATAGCTACCCCTCCTATTTCCTAAATTACCCATAAGACGCGGTATTTATCCCTAGTATTTTAATAATACTTTTATGTAAAAATAGAACAATCTTAGTCAGAAAGCAGAAGGGACCTGGGGTTCATCCCCCCCAGGTCCCTTTGTTTGTATTGGTCTAGTATTCGCTGAAGCAATCCGTTAATAGCCCAAGTGCCAATGCACTTATAATGAAGCTAATGGTTCTATTATGTTATCCCCATATTTATTAATTAAAATTGATACAGGTTATTCGCTTCTTATCGCCTCTAGAGCACTTAAATTCATCGCCCTCCTGGCTGGGGAGTATCCAGAGACTAAACCTACGAATGTAGCAAAAAGTACTGCGCCTATGGCCAAATAAGCTGGAATAACCGATATATAGCTTCCCCCTGTCCACCCGGCCCCTACTTTATTTAAGCCAAACGAAATGAGATAACTAAGGCTTAGACCAATTATTCCCCCTATAAAACCAATAAAACCAGCTTCAATTAAAAACAATCTTTTTATATCCTGCAATTCGGCACCTAATACTTTTATTACTCCAATTTCCCTAGTCCTTTCATAAATACTCATAATCATAGTATTGGTTATCCCTATGGCTGCCACAAAAAGACTAACCGCACCTATTCCACCTAATATACCCTGCATGGTCCGGGATTGTTTTTTGACTGATTCAATCATATCTGTAAGACTAAAAGCTTGAAAGCCCATGGCTTTGATGGTTTCTTGTATATCAGTCACCAGCTCTATCTTGGCACATTTTACTTTAATAGCAGTGTATTCATCATTGTTGTATGGGCCGACACCCCGTCTTGATTCGTCACTTCTGGCAGCTTTTTGTTCTTCTTTAATTATCTTTTCCAATGTAGCCATATTAATATAGGCACTATAATCTCTCTCATCATTTTTTTCTTTTAAAACCCCTACTCCCTTAAATTCATATTGCTTGGTAGGTTTTTGATTGGGGTCACGATTTCTTATTCTTTCCCCATACTGCATATCTGATGTAATAATCAATTTACTATTAACTAAGTCAACTGGTGGTGGTCCTTCCCTATCCCAGGGATTATAATCTCTATTCCTTAATCTAGGATTATAAAAGGAATAGGGAACATTTTGCCCAAAGATTATAGTCTCTTTATCGGTTGGGGTCAAAAGTCTGCCTTCCCCAATTTCAAAATCAAAAGCGGCTAGGTTTTCAGGTTTTATACCTACTACATCGACTTCAGCTACTAATTTCCCCGCCCCAATTTTTAAGTACATACTCTTTCGTGGCATCACTGCCTCTACCCCAGGTATTTGCTCCAAACTGATTACAGCTTTTTCATCTAATTTTATCTGTTCATTACTAGCCATGCTCGGTCCATAATCGTAATAATAATTATGGACATCTATAATGTTCAAATTACCCATTTCAGATATTTGTTCATGGAAACTTTTATCTAATGCTATACCCAAAGATAACATTATTACTATGGAACAAGTGCCAATTACGACCCCTACAACAGTTAATATAGTTCGGCTTTTGCGGCGGGCTAAATTTTGCAAACTTATTAATATTAAATCTTTACTATTCATCTAAGAATACTTCCTCTTGTTTTTTCTTGCGCCTTCTCCTAACAAGAAAGAGAGCTGTGCCCCCCACCATTAATAATGCTATTCCACCGATAATATACCGTTTTTTGCTCCCGCTTTCCCCACCTTCGGGATAGAACCCCATCTCGTGATCCATCATAGGTGGTTCCTCATATGCCATTACTTCCAAACCGAAGGCTTGCTCACGCACAAACTTTTCACCAACCCCATCCTCATAAGTGAAAATTATTTTTCCTTCTAGTAATCCTTCTTCGTGGGGGATAATCGTTACATCGTAATAATTATCCTTACCAGGTTCTAGATTGCCAATAAATAGGGAACCGTCCTGGATATCAAAATCCCCTTCAGTTTCAATAATAAGATTTCGAATTAAAGCACGCCCCGTATTATAAAAATCAACCGATAAACTAGTTGGGCTGCCTGCAAACACCTGGGGCGGTAATTCAATATTTGAAATAGTAAGGTTAAGTTCCTGATTAACTGGGATACTAATTATTTCCTTTTCGGTGTATTTTTCGCCTTTTTCATCTTGGAATTCTATATCAGCACTAATAGTGTAATTGCGGTTTTCTGCGTCTATTTTAGCCTTAAGATTAAGTACATTTTCCTTAAATTCCCCCGCTTTAATTTCCTTAATATAAAAAGAATTGCTACTAGCTACGGGGGAAAAAATTGCTTCATCTGAGTTTATGCTCACTTTAATGTTTTTTACTGTGGTGTTTTCGCTAGTATTAAGAAATGAAATAGTGAGGGGAAAGGTTTGGCCTGCCTCAATATATTCACTAGGTATATTATAGTTATCAATAATTACCCGGGGAGTTAAATCATCAGTACTACCCTTACCATCCACAGGTAAATAAATCTTGGTTTCCTCAGTATATTCTTTATCAGCTTCATCTTGGTATTTTATATTTAGGTCTAGGGCATGTGTACCACTTTCCAGCTTAGAATCCACTAAAAGCCTGTACTCAACTAGTTTGATTTCGTGACCTTTAATGGTTCTTATGTATTGGGTATCGGGCCAGTTATCTAAATTAAAGCCCTGGCTACTAAAACCCCCTAGTTTCAATTCTATGTTTTTTAGGTCTAAGCCGCTGGTATTTTGCATTCTTAACTTTATCAAAGAAGACTTGCCTGCGGATAATTTTTCACCCGCGAAATCAATCCCCATTAATTTTAGTTGGGGTTGTTTATGCTCATTAATTATTTTCACATAAACAGTAGCGCTTTCACTCCCAGTGAGCCCGTAATCGGTTTCATAAGTTAAATTAACATTTATCGGATAAATGCCGGCCTTAGTATTACTAGGTATTTTAACCCTATAAGAAAATAGATTCCTACCACTTAAGGAATAAGCATATTTGGTAAAGGTCATTTTATCCAATTCGAAAGGGAATCTTTCGGGGTCTCCTGCTGTAATGATTACTCTCACATTAGTGGCCGTGGTACTTGAAACATTTTCTACTGGGATTGACAAATTTACAGTTTCGCCAGCCCTATACTCAGGCATCCAACTATCCCGGGCAATTATGATTTGCGGGTCCTCATTAGGCCTATCTGTCCCATTATTAGCGGAAATTATATTTGGATTAATTAAAATAAAAATAATGACTGTAGTTATTAGAAAGGAAAAATATTTGCGCACTACTTAACCAACCCCTCTTTCTGTATTTTTTTCGATTTTTTCTATATTGCCATCAAAGAGATGTATAATACGATCAGCATATTTTGCCACACCTATATCATGGGTTACTATAACTAAATTTTGCTGATTTTCTTTCGATATTTTAGTTATGAGTTCCATTACTTCATGGGTAGTGGCTGAATCTAAGTTCCCTGTAGGTTCATCAGCGAAAACTACCTTGGCCTTACTGACAAAAGCCCTCGCAATTCCTACTCTTTGCTGTTGTCCCCCGCTCATTTGGGTAGGTTTATGTTTAGCATGGTTTTTAAGTCCAACTGCCTCTAGCATATCCATAGCCATTCTATCCCTCTTTTTCTTAGCTACCCCTCGGAAAGTTAAAGGTAGGCTTACATTTTCCAAAGCAGTAAGAGCTGGCAGCAAGTTATACGATTGAAAAACAAAGCCTACATTAAATTGTCTAAACCTGGCTAATAAACGCTCATCCATTTTTTCTATATTCTTACCGTATATTTTAATAATTCCTTTAGTAGGTTTTTCCAGTCCAGCCATCATGTTCAAAAGAGTTGATTTACCTGAGCCAGATACCCCGAGAATACATGTAGTCTCCCCTTTTTCCAAGGTAAAGGAAACATTATCTAGGGCTACAACTTTTTCTTCCCCCACCCGGTAAACTTTACGCAAATTCCTTACTTCTGCAGCATAACTAATAATTTTAAATCCTCCCATAGTTTAATTAATTTTTAATTACACATATAGATACGGTACTAGCACCTTATTCTTGCATTAAGAAAAAAATATTTTTCAAAGTAGAAAGGCACCCTTTGAACATCAACCTAAGGTGCCTTAGTAAAATCATGCTAATAAAAAAGCCCAAATTTAATTTTTTTGCCCCAAAAAATTAGTACCTAAGACCCCGGCTATAATTAAGATACAGCCGATTATATGATAATAAAATATTTGCTCCTTCAGGAAAACCACACCAGCAATGATCGTAATTACGGTGCCGAAATTAGCAAATACCACCATTTTGGAAGCCTCTAAATGGGCTAAAACATAATTAGTTAGCACAGCAGTAAGTAGTGAAGATAAGACTCCTAAGTAAACTACGGCTAAAACAAAATCCAGATTAGCCAAAGGGGCAAAAAATGTAGTGATGGTCCCAGCCACTAAGTGTTGACCAACTGCTACCAGATTAAAGCCAATGAAACTTATAATAATCATCATATAAGCTAATTCAATACTTGAAAATTGTTTAGTAAGCGGCCTTACCATCACACTATACCCAGAGAATGCTAGGGCAGACAATAATATAAATATTATACCCTTAAAATCGCTCATACTTGATATGCTAAAGGCAGCACCTTTCATTATAATAATATAAACAACTCCAAAAACCGTAAGAAGTATAGATAACTTTTGCCATATACTGCTTTTTTCTTTCAAAATATAAGTGGCCAAAATTAAAGTGAATATAGGAGCCGAAGCCTGAATTATTCCAGCCTCAGCTGAATCGGCATATTGTAAACCAAAAGTTTGGAAAGCGAAAAATAGCAATGGGTAGAGAATAGCTAAGGGTAGAATCTTAATAACCCTTTCCCAGCTATAATTTAATTTTACCCAGCCTAATGCTACTGTTATGAGTACAGCAAGAAATGAAGCCATAAAACGGAATGCTAAAATATCAAATGGATTAGCACTTCGTAAGGCAATTTTTACGAACATAAAGGACAAACCAATTATTACTGCATAAGTAATTGCGGCTAAATAGACTAGTTTAAGATTGCTTTGTTTAATTTCCATTTTAGAGATTCCCTTTGTATTATTTTACTTTTCTTAATTCTTAATTAATTTCCTTTATATCTTACTCCCTTCTGTGTCCAACAAGTAATCCTTGGGGAATAAGTTAGCTAAAATTGCATTGCTAGTTAATAAGAAATAATGCCTTCTATGAATTTCACCTTATTATCCTCAATAAGTTTTTATTTTAATTTTTACATTCATTTTGATTTATTCTACATTATTTTATTTGCTTTTGGGGAAATTACTATTAGGAATCTTAACAAAAAAATATATTATATAAAACCCTGAATGCCTTGCCAAAAATAAAAGACCATATTATAATACCTACATGGGGTATGGAAGATATCCTCAAAAAATATAAAAGAGGTGACAAAATGAATATTGTTGAGATTACTCCTCAATCAGTTGGTGATTTAAAACAAGTTCTACAAGATCAAGATATTACACAAAACAGTCTACGTATTAGTGTTAATATAGGCTGAGGGGGTTCAGCATTTTATTTAGCTCTGGATGAGCCAAACGCAAATGATTTAACCCAAGAAGTTAGTGATCTTACATTTGTAATAGACAGAAAGCTACAAGAAATTTACCAAGGCTTTACTATTGAGTCGGTTAAGAATGGTCCACGCACTTTATTTAGAATTGTTCCTAAAGTAGAAGATCAGTTTGGTGGAGGATGTGGCTCTTGCACTAGCTGTTAAATTATAAAATATAAGGTGATTACTTTGGTAAGTAATCACCTTTTTATTTTAACCCAAAACCAATTTTTCTAGTTCTAAGGGGGAGATTTGCTCACCCTTAAAAAAGGCCCGCATATTCCCGCCTGAAATTTCATCTATTAAGGCTATTTCCTGTTTTTCACCGATACGCCCAAATTCAAATTTAATATCGTATAATTCAATTTCCTTTTTAGCCAATTCCGCCTTCACTATCCCAGCAATTTTTTGGGTCATTTCCTTTATAACTTGATATTCATCTTTATTTAAGATACCCAATATTGCTAGGGCGTCTTCAGTAATGGGGGGATCACCTCGCTCATCATCCTTTAAAGTTATTTCAATAAATCCCTCTAGTTCCTGGCCCTCCTGGGCATACTTACCGTAACGTCTAAGAAAACTACCTACAGCACGATACCTGCATATAACTTCTAATCCTTGCCCAAACATGCTAGCAGGCTTAACTGTCATCGTAAGATTATTAATATCTGCATCAATATAATGGGTAGGAATGCCCACCTTATCTAGTATTTGGAAAAAATGTCTGCTGAGATTTATGGCCGCCTTACCTGAACCCTCCATTGTTAAACCTACTTGGTTAGCTCCTGGATCGAAAACTCCATCTGTCCCCGTAAGGTCATCTTTAAATTTCATTATCAGGTTGCCATCAGGCTTTTGATATATATCCTTAGTTTTACCCTTGTATAATAACATTGTAAGTTTCCTTTCAAAATTTTTTATTAAAATCAGCTTATTAGCTTCAATCCAGTAACACCAGAAATAATTAAAAACAAAAATAATATTCTTAACCAACTAGCCGATTCCTTAAAAAATATTATCCCCATTAAAACTGCTCCTCCAGCCCCAACCCCGGTCCAAACTGCATAAGCAGTACTCATAGGAATCTCTTGCATGGCTTTGGATAAAAAGAAAAAACCGAAAGAAAAAGTGATAATTATAAGCAACAGACGTATAAAATTTCTTTTTCTTAAGTAAAGATTAATGCTTATTACACCGAATATTTCTCCAAAACTTGCTATGATTAATAATACCCAAGCCAATTATGGCTCCTCCTTAAGTTTTATAGATTGCTCTGCATCAGTAGTTATTTTTATACCGATAATACCCGTAATAATTAATCCGAAGAAAAAGGTTTTCATTATAGTAATATCTGCCCCAAATACTAAAAAGTCTATTAAAACTATCCCGGTAGCGCCCATCCCAGTAAAAACTGCGTAGACTGTACCAGAGGGTAATCTGTTGCAGGCCTTAATAATAAAATAAAAACTAAAAACAATAGCTATAACAGTTCCTAGCCACTCCCACGCTGTACTAGAGTATCTTAGACCGATAACCCAAATAATTTCTACTAAACCAGCAAGCACAACATATGTCCATCCCATTAAGTCTGCCTACTTTCTGCATTTTTTCTTTCAACCAGGCTGCAAATATAAAGAGCTGCCCGCTCATTAATTTTGATAATTTCGACTCTGCCAAAAGTATCAGTTAGCTCTCTTTTTATATTTTTTATAAAATTAAAGTAATCCCCTCCTTCTAATTTTTCAATAATATCTATAATTAATGATCTTTTTTCACTGAAATCATAAATAATAACTGCATTCTTGGTAACTCTGAGCATCTCCTTGTACAATATTTTTCTAACATCTTCCTCCAAACCATGGGCTACATAAGAAGTAATGGACAAATCAAAAAACTTATCCTTAAATGGCAGCCCTTTGGTAACATTAGCTTGGATAAATTCGATATTATTTCCTTGATTTTTTTCCCTAGCAATATTCAACATCTTTTGCGCAGGGTCAATACCAATAACACTTAAGCCCTTTTGATTAAGTACGTTACATAAAGCCCCAGTACCACAACCAATATCAAGGATGTTTTTGAATTGGGATAGGTCCAAGTGGTGTTCTAGCTTGGCCATACTGTTTGTATAGTTTTTTTTCTGAAAATTATAAAACAACCCATAAAAGGGGGCAATTAGATTGAAAAGCTGCCCCGACATAGCCATAGTATTTTCCGTATCTGCACTAGTTTTGTCCATAATTGCTCCATTCAAATAAATGATTTATAGTTTACTTTATCCCTAAATCTTGCCGCATGAAATTGGGTAATGCAAAAGCAGCCTTAAATATCTCAGGGTTAATATAAGCAGTATTCCCGACTAATCTGCTTAAATCAGCATTAATAGGAGCATATTTTAAGGATGCTAAAGTAAAACTCCACATACCTCCTGGGTAACTAGGCACAATGGCCGTATATGTTTTAACTATAGGGAAATGCCTTTGTAAAATAGTCCGAGTTCTTTTTAGTATATCCTTATTAAAAATCGGTGATTGACTTTGACAGACCATAAGTCCATCTTCCTTTAAAGAATTTTTTAAATCTAGATAAAAATTTTCTGAAAATAAAACTTCTGCAGGACCGACAGGATCGGAGGAATCTACAATAGCTATATCATATGCCTGACTTTGGTTTTTGACAAATTCTACTCCATCTGTAAAATGAAAGTGAACTCGCTTATCACGAGGGGCATTTCCCGATATTTTTTTTAGCTTATCAGTACACTCATCTACGACTACCTCATCTATTTCCACCATATCTATGGCCTTTAAATCTGTATATTTGATTAATTCGTTAGCGACCCCACAATCGCCACCCCCAATAATTAAAGCCCTTTCGGGTTTTTCATGGGTGACAACTGCTACATGCGAAATCATTTCATTATAAATATAACCATCAAACTCTGTAGTCTGCATAACCCCGTCCAATACTAGGCAAGCCCCAAAATCGTAAGAATCTATTATATTTACTTGTTGAAAAGGTGATATTCTAGTTGATAAAATTTCCTTAACCCGATAATACAACCTAATATTATCACGATCATCTTCTACTAACCATAGTTGGTTGTTAAATTCTTCAAAATACCTAGGAAGTCTATCCTTGTTCATTTTGTAGCCTATCATATTAATTCAATCTAATATGATAAGTATCTCACCACCTTTTAATTCTTTTCCACCAGCTTATCTATTATGTCACTTTAACGTAAAATTTTCTAGTTCTCGGCCCATCAAATTCACAAAAATATATACCTTGCCAAGTCCCAAGCAAAGGTTGCTGGTTTTCAATGATAATTGTTTCACTAGCCCCAATACAAGAGGCCTTTAAATGGGCTGAGGAATTACCCTCTAAATGTTTAAATTCTTTATAATCTGGAAATGACTTGTTTAGGCCATAAAGAATATCGGTTACTACATCTGGATCTGCATTTTCATTAATTGTTATCCCAGCTGTAGTATGGGGGCAATAGACTAGACATATACCCTTAGAAATATTGCTTTTGTTTATTGCCTCCTGAACATACTTAGTAATATCATATAGATTTTCCCTTTCTGTCTGCAGGCTAAATTCATATAACATTCTTTCACCCTCCAAAATCTAACTTTTTCCTATAAGGATTGAAAAGTCAACTGTCACCGTTTTAATATTGCTTTTTAGTAGCTTTTCCACCCTTTCTTCAGTAGTAGCCCAGGATAAAGGCGTCATAATGGACAAGTTCTTTAAATAGTCATTATCGATAGGTAGACTATACTTGAGTTTTTTAATATCAATAACTTGTAAGTTATCGGCAAAAAGTTTCATGGTTTCAGTATTAGAATAAGTTGCTTGTTCAGTTTCCCTATAAAAAACTTCCCTTAATTCCTGCAAATAATTACTATTAGGCACAATCTTGATAATTATTGCTTCCTCCTTGGAAATTCTTTTAAATTCAGCATAATTAGCAGGGGATAAAATATTCAAAATGAAATCAAATTGGGCAGTTTGAAAAGGGATTTTAGCGATATCAGCTACACACCAAATATTACCCTTATGTGTTTTCGCGGCCATTATGATGCCCTCTTTAGCAATATCTAGGCCTACACCTAGAATTTGTCCAAAGGAATTTCGAAGTACCCTTTCCTTGATTTGGGCTAAGTGATATCCTTCTCCACACCCAGCATCCAGGATTTTAATTTGTCCTGCTTGTTCTATAATGTTTTCGGTAATTAAAGAGCTAATTTCTTCAATTAATGGAGCAAAAAAACCAGCTTTATTTGCTATTTTACGGGATAAAAACAGGCTTTTATTGTATTTGCTTTTGTGAAAACCTGATAACATATTGATATGACCGTGCTTGGATATATCAAAAGTGTGGTTCTCGGAACATACCAGACTTCTATGCTTTATTTGCATAGGATGGGAGCATATAGGACAAGTAAACATATCTTTATAATCTAAATAAAGTTTTAGTTCTTGGTTTTGTGTCATCTAAACTACTCCATCCCTATTAAAGACTATTTAACTTACAATATAATCAATATTTACCCCACAATTTGCACATTTTCCCGCCTCATATGCCCTGAATTTAATTTGGTAATTACTACGGCTAATTAAACTAGCCCCACAGGAAGTACAATAAGTGTCATTGGCAAAAGGCATATTACCCACATAGACAAAATTCAAATGTTCTTTGGCAATATTATAGGCCATTTCCATGATCCTAGTAGGAGTAGGGGGATTTTGTAATTTATAGGCTGGGTGATAACGGGAAATATGTAATGGTAAATCGGGGTTTAGGGTAGCCAAATACTTAACTAACTCTTCTATTTCAGCAGGACTATCATTTTCATCTGTAATTATTAGGGTGGTTATTTCTAGGTGGACTTTACCTAGGGCTTTTTCTATGGTTACCTTAACTGGCTCTAGTTTAGCTTTACAATTCTTATGATAAAATTCTGAGGTAAAAGATTTTAAATCTATATTCATGGCATCAACAAAAGGTAACAACTTTTGCAGTGGTTCCTCCTCAATATAGCCATTAGTAACCAGGGCTACCTGCATTCCCGCCTCTTTAAGCATTAAGGCGGTGTCCCTAACATATTCATACCATATGGTTGGTTCATTGTAAGTAAAGGCTAAGCCTACCGAACCTTCAGCTTTCGCATCTAAGGATATCCTTACCATTTCCGCTGGAGATATTGTGTGTCCCCGTCCTAATCCTTTCGCAATACCATGGTTTTGGCAAAACGTACAGGCCAGATTACAGCCATAAGTCCCCGCGGATAAAATTGTTTTCCCGGGGTAAAAATGATATAGTGGTTTTTTTTCGATAGGATCTAGGGCTAAAGCACTAACATTGGCGTAATTCAAAGTATATAAAATCCCGTCATCATTATATCTGATATTACATATCCCTATTTGCCTTGGCTTTAACTTACAGTTGTGGGGGCAAAGTTCGCATTCGACTTTATCGCCACTTCTTTTATAAAAGCTAGCTTCCTTTTTCATTAAATTATCATCCTGTCAAAATTAGTAATACCTATCTACTTTAAACCTTTCGATTGTATAATCATCCTCGGGGGAAATGCCTGCCTTCCCTAGGGCTATGGCTAATTGGTCCTCCACCGTATCTACCCCCTCCAAATTAGGTAAAAGTAGTCCCCTTCTATTTCCTTTAGTAACTATCACTCCATATTCCTTAGGATCAAGTTCATTTTGCTTACACTCCTCAGGAGCTGATAATATATCTACGGAATAGGTTAAATCAGCAAGTTCATTAGCTTTTACGGGAGTAAATCTAGTGTCACGGGTAGCCGAACTTACCGCATTATTAGCAATTTCCTCCGCCAAGTCATTGTGTACGGGTAAAATAGTACCTATACACCCCCGTAATTGTCCCCCTTTTTTTAAGGTAACAAAAGTGGCCCCTTTTTGGTCTTTTAATTCCTGTAATTCTGCAGGTAAAGCAGGTTTAACCCCATTATTCACGTAATTTTCCAAGACCAAGCGGGCCCACCTAACTGGCTTACTTTCATTTTCCCGTCTAGTAAGCAATCCAGCATCTATTTTCCTTTGCATTTCCTTTAAATAGCTATCCTTGTTAGTGGTTAATTCAAAGCCAGCAGTTAAGTAGCCTACCCCAAATGGCCCCTCATAAGAATATACTTGAGACTTAAAATCATAGCCATCCATACAGCCTAACATAATTACAATGGAGGGGTAGGCACATTCCCCTGCATTATCACGCAGACTAGAATCTAGATTAACTATTTTATCAATTTCCTTATTAGCTAAGGCCTCTTTAACTAAATGATCAAATTTTGTACCATCGGGATGGAAACTGTAAGGCCCATCATCCTTTAAACGATGGGACATATCACCAGATGCTACTATGGCAACTCTCTTTTCTAATTTTTCCGCTAATTTCTGTATAAGCAGCCCAAATTTATATAAAAGTAAAGTCGGTAACAAACCTATACTAATGGGTACAATAGGCATATCATCAGCTAAACCAGCTGCTTTTAAATAATGTAGTGGCACTAGAATTCCGTGGTCTAATTCTGTATTAAGCTTGTTTCTCTTAGCCATCTCTTCATTAATAATAATGAAATCAATATCTTCCTGCATCGCCCTTTGTCTTATTTTTCGGATAAAGTCCAATTCATTATCATAATTGAAAGTAATTTCGCCATAGCCGAATCGGCTGAAATCACCGTATAATCTTGGGTTTCCTAAACAAGTAAAACAATCACTAAACACATTTCCATGCGGGGTTAAAAAAAGCACAATCTCGGGCTGACTAGCAACTAAAGCTCGGGCCATTTCTTGCATCCCCAAGACTGTATTTTCAACATCCTTTAACCTTCTACCCCCTATAGCCGGGACAATCAATGGTGGATGGGGGGAAAGGGCTAAATATGTAATCATTTTTCTACCTCCTTTTTATAAACTACTAGGTATTTCATAATAAACTTCTTCCCATTTATTGGGGCCACGTTCTGTAAAGGTTCTTTCCCAGAATTGTATATTGTGATCATAATCTATCAAAAGTACCGTAGTTAGGTGAGTTCCATAGTTAGGACTAATGACAAAAGTGGCGGAAAGAATCCGTTCTAAATCGATTCCTACTCCAGTATCCGGTAATAGCTTTTCATCAGCCAATTTCGTATCTGCCATCATAGTGAATAAAGAATCAAGATTAATTTCATCATTTGCTAAAATATTTTGCATAGTCATAGTGCCTGTACTTACTTTAGGCCAATTTATATTTAGCAGATTATTGCTTAAGCCATGGATCCCTTCTGGAATTTCATATATATCTCCCTTACGATTTGAATAATAATACAAGGATTCTTTATCACCTACTAGCAAGTTAAATCCGTTATAATCCGATCCACCGTTAGATAGGTGTTCGAGATAACTTTTGGGGCTAATAGTATTTTCCAGATATTTTTGAACTAGATGGCCCCGTGACGGAGCAGCTTCTTTCTGATTGTGGGGATCACGATAATTAGTTATTACGGCATAATGGCCAGAAGTATTAACACCTAACCAGGTACCCCCAGCTTTCAAATCTCGCCCTGCCAAAACATTAGGCTTATCCAGCCAAAAGTCTGCAGCTAGTGTGGGTCGTTCGTAAAATTCATCTCGGTTGGCTGCCATAACTACTTTATATTTTCGATGTCTTTTATAAGCGAAAATTATTAAACACATATTGTCTCCTTCACTATTACTAATATATGTCATCGTGTATAGCTGTATTTTATTTTAAGAATACCAATATATTAGACTTGGTGCAAGTTATAGAAAAAAAGTTGGCTAAATAATAGCCAACCCTCTATAACCTAAAAACTTTATTTCATTTACGAATATTTTACTACGATATTGCTAATAAGTTCCCCTACTTCTTGGACATAATCTTGTGCCATTTCAATATATTCATATATCTCCCGCCATTTAATAATAACTATTGGGTCAGTTTCATTTTCAAATAATTGTGCCAGTCCAGTTCTATACAGATTATCTTGTTTCTTCTCCAACTTAGTTATTTCATTACAACAAAACAGAATTTCCTTTTTACTATGCGGTATGTCCTTTAAAAGGTTAAAGGCCCTATCTTGTAACAAAATGCCTTTCTGAAGAACAGCTATCATTTCCTTGACTCTATCATTTGGTGGTCCAGCTTGATATAAAATCATTCTATCAATAATGCCTGTAATATAATCTAATACCTCTGATAGTTTCTGAATAAGCCGGAAGGCGTCTTCCCTATCAAAAGGTAGTATAAAACTGGTGTTCAGCCTTTTGACTAACTGATCTATTATACGATCCCCTTCATGTTCCATAGCGGTTAGCTTAGCCATTTTGGCATCTAAATCAGAATAATCGTCAATGACATCTTGCAGGATTACTCCACCCCGTACAACCATATAGGCACTTTCCGAGAAAAGTTTGAATAACTTATCATCCCTTCTCCCAAATAATCTCACACGATCTCCCCCAATTAGATTACTCCAAGATGTAAAAGCCAAAATTGCTTATAAGGCTCTTAAATAATCAGGTCTTAGGTACTTCCTGTCATTTTTATTAATAATATCCTTAATCAGGGCCAGTATTTTTTCTTTATCTTCGGGTAGCCTGCCTTTTATAGGTAGGTAATTAGAAGCATGGTTACTCCTGTATTCTGTTCCTTCAAGTTCCAAGTCCTCTATCATCATATACATTTCATCAAGTATTTCAAAAGGCCCAGGTAGTTCGAATTCACCTTTTTGTTGCCTATTAAAAAGAACAGTTCTGGGGACTAACATTAAGGTTAATGCCCCAATATAGTCGGGATTCATTTCATTTAATATCTTAGCTGTATTTTTAGCGTGATCAACTGCCTTGGGGGTTCTGCCAGCTAATCCCAATAACACTGTGACAGATAGTAAAATCCCAGCACTTCTAATCATGCGCCCCGCCTGTACCATTTCATCATAATCTACACCTTTGCGAATATCCAGTAAAAGCTCAGGATCGCCAGTTTCTACTCCCAGATATGCAATAGTAAGGCCGGCAGCCTTCAATGCGGTCAGTTCTGACATTGATTTAGCGATAATACTGTCTGGACTGGCATATATACCCACATGTCGTAGACTAGGAAAAGCTTGATAAAGTTCAGCCAATATTTCTAAGAGATCACTAGTTTCCATAGCCAAAGCATCACCATCAGCTAAAAAAACCTTTTCCAGGTCACCATAATATTGCTTAGCCATGCGGATGTCAGTCTTAATTTCCTCCATATTTCTTACCCTAAATTTTTTATCCTTATACATTGCACAAAAAGTACAACGGTTGTGAGTACAACCTACTGTGCATTGTAAAATATAACTCCTAGCTTCACTAGGGGGTCTAAATATATTTCCTTCGTATCTCATAATGAGGCCTCCTTTTATATCTAATTTATGAGAAAAAACTTCAAATGCAAACAGTTTACAAATATTCTTTTATTAACTAGCTATATTAATTGTAATATTACTTAAAATAATATCAAGTGCGAGTGCTATAAAAGAGGAGGTTTTTTGCATGGCTAGTCGTAACAGAATTATGTCTGAACAGTTAAAATATGAAATTGCCAAAGAATTGGGAATTGACCAAATCGTTGCCACCGAGGGGTGGGGTTCTGTCAGTTCCAGAGATTGTGGAAACATGGTTAGAATGGCAATTCAGATAGCTGAGCGAAATCTTACCAACTCCTAAAAATAAATAATAATCTCGCACTACGGGAGGACCCCCTCCCGTTTTATTTATTCCAACCTTAATAAATTTTGTTCTCGAACTTCAAGATTTTATTTTCCCATGTTCGAATAGTAACTTCATCTTCAGCCACAGATACAAGGTATTCTGGCAGTAAAGGGGTCTTACCCAAACCACCAGTAGCATTAATAATATAGGTAGGTATAGCTAAACCAGAAGTAAAACCCCTTAAATCCTGCATTATTTTCAACCCCGTTTCCACTTTGGTAATAAAATGTGTAGTACCTTTAACTTGTTTAGCATGGAAAATATAATATGGTTTTACCCTAATCTTTAATAATTCCTGGTTGAGTTTTTTCATAATATGTGAATCATCATTGATACCTCTTAATAAAACCGCTTGGTTTCCTAATACTACCCCAGCTTTAATTAACATATCACACGCTTTTTTAGCCTCTGGCGTAACCTCCATAGGTGAATTAAATTGGGTATTAATATAAATGGGTGGATATTTTTCTAATATTTCGCATAGTTCTGGAGTTATCCTTTGGGGCAATGTTACTGGACAGCGGGTCCCTAGCCTTTTAATTTCTACATGTTCTATCTTATCCAGCTCTCCCAAAATCCAATCTATCATAGTATTACTTAACATTAAAGAGTCCCCACCCGTAATCAAAACATCCCGTACTTCTTTGTTGTTTCTGATGTATTCTAATGATTTTTCTAGTTCACTACGCAAAGCATGTTCATCTTTTTCCCCAAAATTCCTTCTCCTTTGACAATGCCTACAATACATAGGACATTGATTAGTAACATTAATTATTAAGCGATCGGGATACCGCCGAGTAATTCTAACCTCGGGGCTGGTAGTAGTTTCAGCCATAGGATCATTCTCCCCCTGCCCATTGGTTAGTTCTAAAATACTGGGGATAGCTTGTTTGTATATTGGTGATTGGGCGTAATTATCAAAATCGATCAAGCTAAGATAATAAGGGGAAAGTGCCCATCTAAACAAACTAGATACTTCGATTAAATCATCTCTTTCTTCTTGGCTAAACTTTATAAATTTATTTAATATATCTACATCTGAAATACGATTTTTCATCTGCCAAGCCCAATTGTTCCAATCATCCTCATTAGCTGCAAAATATTCTAGGATTAATTCTTTGTTTCTTAGACTGCGATCAAGTTGCCTAAACCCTGTCTCAATTTGCCCCTCAATTTGCAAATAATCTGTGATACTATTCCTTAGTTCTTTGGCCCTATCTAGGGCCTTTAGTCTGTTAACAGAAAAATTACTCACAAAAATGAACCCTCCTTATAAATACTGAATTCCGGAAGGCAGAAGGCCCCCCTTTAGACGCTTACGAGGTTAGCTGACGGATTAGGGCCTAAAGGCAAATAGCCCCTCGTGTTTATAGACACGATTCACCCCTGTGAATTCGGGTCCCCCGTTCTGTTTAAACAGATTAAGCGTTATATATTAACGTTGGCAAAGGATTAATCCCACTTCCTGGTAATGTTTATGCCAACAATGCTTAAAATAAAAGCAAAAATTATCACCGCAATTGTTGTACTAGTAATTCCTCCACCTATTACCATGCCAATAATAGCCGTATACCATAAGGCAGCAGATTGGGATAGCCCCCTAATATGTTTACCCTCAAATACCCAAATAAAGCCCGCACCAATAAAGCCTAATGCGGAAATTACTTGTGCGGCTAAACGAGCTGGGTCGCTATGCCACGGCATATGGGTAAATCTAAAAAATTCGACTGAAATAATAGTAACTAATGAAGCCCCTACACATATAAGGGCAAATACCCGCGAAGTGTTTTTATCCCTAAAAATTAGACCTATGGCTAAGCCTACTATAGCGGAAATTAGTAAGCGAATAATGATAGAAGTCATGATTATTGTATACTATAGTTGGGTGCTTCTTTGGTAATGAAAATATCATGGGGATGATTTTCAGTTAAAGTAGCATTAGTAATTTTGACAAATTTGGCATTCTCTTTTAAAGAATTAATATCTGGACAACCACAGTAGCCCATACCCGCCCTAAGTCCACCCATTAATTGGAAGATGGTGTCTGTAAGGCTTCCTTTATACGGTACCCTACCTTCTATCCCTTCCGGTACAAGTTTTTGAGCATCTTCCTGAAAATATCTGTCACTGCTACCTTCAGTCATAGCGCCCATGGAGCCCATACCCCTATATACCTTATAACTTCTACCCTGCAAAATTACCATTTCACCGGGGCTTTCCTCAGTTCCAGCCAACAGATTGCCTAGCATAACTGAATCAGCACCAGCTGCTATGGCTTTGACGATATCACCAGAATACTTAATGCCACCATCAGCAATGATAGGAACATTATATTTTTTAGCAACTGTACTACAATCTACTATAGCGGTTATCTGTGGCATACCGATTCCAGCTATCACACGTGTGGTGCATATAGAGCCTGGACCAATCCCAACCTTAACCGCATCTGCGCCAGCTTTAATCAATTCTTCAGTAGCTTCCGCAGTAGCTACATTTCCAGCAATAAGTTCTAGTTCCGGAAACCTTTCTTTAACAGATTTGACCATATTGATAACTCCAACAGAATGGCCATGAGCAGTGTCAACTACTATTACATCTACCCCCGCCTTTTGCAAGGCCTCTACACGGTCAAAAGTATCCTTGGTTACCCCGACAGCTGCCCCAACTAATAGTCTACCCCTATCATCTTTAGCAGAGTTGGGATGCTTTTGAGTTTTTTCTATATCCTTTATAGTTATCAGGCCCATCAGGTTAAAGTTATCATCTACTAGGGGCAATTTTTCAATCTTATGTTGTCTTAAAATCTCCATGGCTTCTTGCATATTGGTACCTACAGGGGCTGTAACTAAACCATCACTTGTCATTATGTTTTTTATAGGTTGTTCAAAATTAGTCTCAAAACGAATATCGCGATTAGTTATAATACCAACAAGCCTAGAGCCAACTGTAATGGGTACACCTGAAATATGATAATATTCCATAATATCCAGTGCATCTTGTACTTTATTGTCCGGTGATAGGTAAAAGGGATCTGCAATCACCCCATGTTCAGATCGTTTCACTCGATCAACCATTCTAGCTTGTTCCTCAATAGTCATGTTTTTATGAATTATACCAATTCCACCCTCACGTGCCATGGCAATGCCCATTTTGGCATCAGTTACAGTATCCATACCCGCACTAAGAACAGGTATTTCAAGTCTTAGATTACGGGTTAATCGCGTGGATATACTGACTTGGTTGGGTAGGACTTCCGATTTACCAGGTATTAATAGGACATCGTCAAATGTGAGACCTTCCTTGGAAAATTTCGCATTCATTATTAAGTGGCCTCCTTTAGTAAATTTAAATAATATTATAATAACATTAACAATTTAGCAAGGCATTGTATACAATTTAGCTTAAATTAATTAATTTTTCAGTCTCCTCCCATTACGGAACTAATGCCATAATGAAAAAAATGTTCCCTTAGTTGCTCTATAGTTGTTGTCTCTATGGCAAACTTATCCGACATTTCCCCAACACTCAAATCATTTTTAATCGCTTCTATAAATTCGTCAAAATCAATACCAGCTTCCCTGGTCATCTCTGGTAAAGACACTATGCGACTCCAAGGGGGAAAGGAACCCTGGTGTTGAAAATTGTTTTCAGAATTGGTCATAGCTAGTCCTCCCTTTAGTTTTTGACTAGCTTTCCCCATACGGGGTAATTTTATTGTAGGCTATCTTAATTTATGAATAAATAGTCCACTTAGTAACTTGGGCTCAAACCAGGTTGATTTAGGTGGCATTACTTTGCCGGCATCGGCAATATCAATCAAATCCTGAATAGTAGTAGGAAACATGGTAAAAGCAACTGCCATTTTGGCATCATCGACTTCCTTTTGTAGTGCTTCCACACCTCTTATACCACCCATAAAATCAATTCTATTACTAATGCGGGGATCATCAATGCCCAGAATAGGTCCTAAAAGGTTATTTTGCAAAATCGAAACATCTAGCCTATCCACTGGGTCCTTAGAATCAAAAATATCATCCTGGGCAGTTAATTTATACCAGGTCTTATCCAAATACATACCAAAGGTGTGCTTTTTTTGGGGACTAAAGCCAGTATTGCTGTCGAGTTTTTCCAGCTTAAATTTTTCCTCAATTAATGTTAAGAATTCTTCCTTAGTGTGTTTATTTAAATCTTTTACTAGACGGTTATAATCCATAATATATAAATCCTGATCTGGAAATAAGACACATAGAAAATAATTGAATTCGTCATCCATGCTATAATCTGGGTGTGCTTTTCTTCTTTTCAAGCCTACTTCAACTGCAGATTTACTCCGATGATGGCCATCAGCAATGTATAAGTCAGGAATACCAGTAAATAATTGTTGTAGTTTATTTATTACCTCATCATTAGAAATTATCCAAACTTTCTGTAGCACCCCTTGAGATGTAAAATTATATTCAGGTTCAGAACTAATTTGGTGGTTGATTATGCCTTGAATTTCTTTTTTGTTTTTATAGGTTATAAAAATCGGTCCCGTATTAGCATCACAATAATCAACATGTTTAATTCTGTCTTCTTCCTTATCTGCCCTGGTAAATTCATGTTTTTTAATCACATTGTTGAGGTAATCGTCAATAGAAGCACAAGCAACTAAACCAGTTTGGCTTCTACCTTTCATAGTCTGTTGATATACATAGAAACAAGGCTTATCATCTTGTATAAAAGTACCATCTTCTATCATACGGTTAAGGTTATCCCGAGCCCTTTCATATACCCTACTGTCATACAAATCTATCGATTTATCCAATTCTATTTCTGCCTTATCCACACGTAAAAAGGAGTAAGGATTGTCTTGCACCATTTCCCTAGCTTCCTCACTGCTCATTACGTCATACGGTAAGGCTGCAACTCGGCTGGCCAAGTCCTTTTTGGGCC
The DNA here is from genome assembly GCA_964623245.1 of uncultured Syntrophomonadaceae bacterium. Taxonomy (GTDB): domain Bacteria; phylum Bacillota; class Syntrophomonadia; order Syntrophomonadales; family Syntrophomonadaceae; genus JAAYRQ01. The sequence goes on along the minus strand of CAZUSS010000003.1, from coordinate 7,690 downwards.
TTATTGCTTTAAAAGGTCTGATTATTGCCACCTAATCTCCTCCTATGATTTATTAAATACCTAAAATGTCATTAATAGTATTAATCAATTCTTTGATTTCGGCTAAAGAACAATCGGCCATATGGGCAATCCTAAAGGTCTCATCTTTTAAACTGCCATAACCATTGGAAATCTGAAAACCCCTAAATCCTAGTTCTTTGTTTAGCCCAGCTACATCAATCTTCCTAGTATTTCTAATGGCGGTTAAGGTGTTAGATAAATAGCCTTCATCTGCAAATAAAGCAAACTTGGTTTTAGCCCAATCTCTTACATATTCGGCCATTTGCATGTGCCTGTCAAACCTTTGGTCTAACCCTTCGGCTAGTATAAGGTCTAGTTGATAATTTAGGGCAAACATATGGGATAAAGAAGGTGTAGTAGGATATTGGTAATCCCTTTTCTGAATATACCGATACAGAGCTAACAAATCCAAATAAAAACCACGGTAAGGCACCTTTTCAGCCCTATTGATAGCCTTTTTGGAGAATGTGCAAATCGCCATCCCAGGTGGAAGTCCCAAGGCTTTTTGGGTAGATGTAATACAAATGTCTATTCCCAATTTATCCACTTCTATTTTAGAACCACCTACTGAACTAACTGCATCCACACACCATATAATATCTTCATATTTTGCAATTACGGGTGCCAATTCGTCCAGGGGGTTCATTACCCCAGTTGAAGTCTCATTGTGGGTAACAGTAAGTAGATCATACTTGCCAGTAGCCAAAATTTTATCAATTTCATTTGCGGATAGGGCTAGTCCCATGGGTGTTTCGAAAATATCTGCAGGCACATTATTAGCTAGGGCCATTTCATACCATCTTTTGCCAAAAACCCCTATGGAAAAGACTGCTGCCCTTTTGGCTGTACAGCTACGAATAGCACCTTCCATTAAACCACTACCCGAGCTAGTAGACAGAAGGACTTCTTCCTCAGTATATAGTAGTTGCCTGATTTTATCACTAATTTGCCTTTGTAAGTTAGAGGCATCCTTAGTGCGATGTCCTATCATAGGCCGTGACATTTGCTCTAATACGTCGGCTCTTACTTCAACTGGTCCAGGTATAAATAACTTCTTACGCAACTTGCTACTCCTCCAAACTATTAAATTTACTTTAAAACTTTTCTATATTACCATTTTATAATTTTTAAGCGGATAATACAAAAATATAAAAAAATTTAGGCGACCGGGGTCAATTAACTGTCGCCTAAATTAAAATTTCTTTAAAAATTATGTACCTAATAGGAGTTGTTTTTTAGTCGCATATGGGTATTATCTATGTCTACTACTATTACCTCGCGCCCAATCTTCATCACTGCTTCCCAAGGGATAACTAGCTTTTGACGGTCTGCCCAGAAATTGAAAGCATTACCCCTATTGGGTAAAATTATAGAAATTATTTGGCCACTTTTTTCATCAATGAGCATATCAGATTCGCCCACTGTTCCCATTCTCATACCATCATAAATATTAACCATTTCCTTGCCATTTAAGTCGTTAAGTCTGATTTTTGATACCCCCTTAAACCCCTGTATGTCCAAAACCACCTACTCCCCGTGTAGTTTCATCCAAATCTTCCTCTATTAGTTCTACCTTTTCTACTTTTGTGAAGACCATTTGGGCTATCCTTTCACCCCTTTGTAAAATATACTCTTTGTCCCCCAAATTTATAACAATAACCTTAATTTCCCCACGATAGTCAGCATCAATAGTACCGGGGCTATTAAGGACCGTCAGGCCATGTTTGATTGCTAGACCACTTCTAGGTCTAATCTGAGCCTCATAGCCTAAAGGGATAGCTATGGCAATGCTAGTAGGCACCAAGGCTGTCTGACCTACTCCGATTGCAAGTGGCTGGTCATTGGCTGCATACAAATCCAGCCCAGATGAGCCCGCGGTCATATAGCGGGGCAAGGGTAAATCATATGAATGTAACCTTTTAACTCTAATCTGCAAATCTACTTTCTCCTCTAAAAGTTATTTTTTAAAATGCCTTACAAATTCCTCCTCAACCTTGGGCAGAACCTCAGGGGCCCCGATGGCAGCTAATGAAAGTGAATTGTGATTTAGCATGCTATGGGCCAATATATTCACATCTTGGGGGGTAACAGCTAATACCTTATCGATAATTTTTTCTACGGGAATAATTTTCCCATACATAAGCATTGTTCTGCCTAAACGACTCATACGGTTAGTAGCACTTTCCATACCTAAATATAGGCTAGATTTTATAAGTTTTTGAGTCCGTTCTACTTCCTTTTCCGTAACCCCTTCTGATAAAAACAAATGTAATTCTTCATATAAGGCAGCGAAAAAGCGACTTATATTCCCCTTGCTTGTGCCAATATAGATACCATATGAACCAGTATCCGAATAAGCTGCAGGATGTGAATATACAGAATAGGCTAGTCCTAATTCCTCCCGCATTTTTTGAAATAATCTGGAGCTTAGACCGCCACCTAAAATACTATTCAGCACATTTTGTGTATAGCGATTATCATCAAAATAGGAAATGCTTGGGCCACCTATGCATAATTGCACCTGCTCCGTTTCCTTTTCAATCAGATTAATAAATGAAGAATTAGTGCTTGCTACAAAATTATTAATTTGCACTTTTGTTGGGGGTTGCTTATTAAGTATGTTTTCAATTCTTTCCTTAACAATTTCATGCTTAACATTTCCCGCCACAGAAACAATTAAATTATCTGGAGTATAGGAATTCTTATAGAATTCAAAAATGTCATCCCGGGCAAAGCCCTTAACTGAATCAACCGTTCCTAATATTGGTATCCCCATAGAATTACCTTCCCACAATTTCTCAGCAAATACATCGTGGATTAAATCATCGGGTAAATCTTCGTACATATTAATTTCCTCAATTACAACCCCTTTTTCAGTAGCAAAATCCTTATCTCTAAAAGCAGAATTAAAAATCATGTCAAATAAAATATCTATAGCCTCATAGCAGTTTTCATCGAGGGTTCTGGCGTATAAACAGGTATATTCTTTGGCAGTAAAAGCATTAAGCTGTCCCCCTATACCCTCGAAACTTTCTGCTATTTCCTTAGCACTTCTAGTGGCAGTACCCTTGAAAAGCATATGCTCAATAAAATGACTAGCCCCTGCCATATGTTCAAATTCATGTCTAGAACCTACTTTTATATAAATACCTATTGCTACTGATTTTAGATAAGGTATTTCCTCTACTATTAAAGTAGAATTACTATCTAATGTCCAATAATTAACCATACAATTACCCCCAATAATCAATTACTTAACTCTAATTCTTTTTAAGCAATAGCAATCCCTTTACTTAATAAATAAATCTTTTAAAATATTAAACAAATTGGTTTTTTTATTAATGTCCTCCCAGCTTATTAATGGAATAGTTGAAACAAATTTATCATTGGCATAAACATCTAAATGCCCTAGAATATCACCTTGCTTGATGGGTGCGTTTATTTCATAATCCATCCTTACTATCTTTTCTATATTCAGATTTTCCTCTGCCTGCCACAAATAGAGATCTTTTTCCGGATATATTTTTATATATGGTTGATCACCCTTGTTTATCCTCAATTCTTTAAATGGGGCCCTAGCGTCAAGCACCTTAATATATTGAGCATGGTTAAAACCATAATCTAGGAGCCTTCTACAATCACCTGTTCTATCCCCAGATTTTAGGGCCACAGCAATTAAACTTTGTCCTTCTCTATTAGCAGAAGCAACTAAACATTTCCCAGCCAAATTAGTCGTTCCTGTTTTAACCCCTGAAACCCCAGGATAATAATCTAATAAGCCATTGGTGTTTTTTATCCTGATTGGCTCTTTATAGGACGGATGCTTAAAGGTTGTTTCAGGCATAGCCACAATTTTTGCGAGTTCCTCTTTACTTAATAAGTAGCGGGCAATTACAGTTAAATCATAGGCAGTGCTAAGATGCTCATCATCAGGTAAACCCGATGCGTTAACAAAATGGGTATTCATAGCCCCAAGCACAAAAGCTTTTTTAGACATAAGATGTCCAAAAAACCTTTCATCACCAGCTACATGTTCAGCCAAAACTACAGCAGCATCATTGCATGAACGGACTAATGCAGCTTTCAATAATTCCCCTACTTGGACCTCCTGTCCCTCCTTTAACCCGATAGCAAATTCGGGTGTTCTAGCTGCCTTCTTTGAAACTTGAGCTATTTCATTACAATTTGCATATTCGTCAACTAGGATAGCAGTCATCATTTTAGTTGTACTTGCAACTGCACGTTTTTCATCTTGAGATTTTTCATATATAACTTGCCCAGTATCTTGGTCAATTAGACAAAAATAATTAGTATAGAGATTAGGTGCAGCGTATACTAGACTAGTTTTACAAGAAATAAATATTAATAAAACCAGGATAATAAGATTAATTTTCCTTAACATTATCTTCTTTCTTCCCATCATCACTTATAATTAATTGGTCTATAGTAACCATTTTATAGCCGTCGGCCTTTATAGTAGCCAATAACTCTGGTAATGCCTGCACTGTAGGTTCAGTAGGATGCATAAGGATAATAGCATCATTATGCAATTTGTTTGTCACCCGTTTGACAATAGTTCCGGGATCGGGCCTTTGCCAATCTATGGTATCAATACTCCACATAATCAAATCATAATCAATACTAGAAACAGCCTGCATTATTTGGCGATTTTGTTCTCCATATGGTGATGCAAAAAACTTGCTTCTTTTCTCTATAATTTTATAAATTATTTCCTCAGCTTTTTTTATCTGATTAATTGCTTCGGATTCTGCCAGACTATTAAAATGTAAATGCTTATACCCATGATTTTGGACACTATGCCCTGCTTTGTCAATCTTTTTTATCATATCTGGGTTCTTTTCCGCCCATACCCCAGTGACAAAAAATGTGACTTTAGCTTCATGTTTTTCGAACTCTTCTAACATAGCGGGGATATATTCCTCACCCCAATCCACATTAACATCTATGGCCACTAGTTTCTGCCCCGTGTTCCCTTGGTAAATAGGTTCTTTCACCCGGGAAGCCACACTTGCATCATTGTAATATAATAATGAAAAACCTATAATCCCGCCTAGCACCAATATAATCGCCATACTCAACAAAATCTTTTTACTAAAAAAATATACTCTCATTTAAATCTTCCCCCTTAATTGTACCCAAAATTTTCCCCCACAGACACCCGAATTAATTATTACGGGACTAGCAGATATATTTTTAAATATCAAATCTAGTTCACCGTAACTGACAGTAGCATCTTGCCCAATTGGTACATATTCAATAGGCTTAGAATGTCCATGTCTTTCGACTATTTCCATATTACTAAGCTGAGCTGCATTATATAAAGTACTCGAAACTTGACACACCCCACCTCCATAATCAAGTTCCATTTCACCGCTTAATATTACTGGTGCTGGTTTATAACCCCGCTCCGCTGTCCGTGGTCCTACTATCTCGTTAAAAGAAAAATAATCATTAGGCCATAATAAGGTATTATTAATGCTCTGGCTTGCCAATAAAATATTGCTATACCGCTCTTTACTACCTTCAATATATGTTGCGTAGGATCCTAATATATCCCTACATTCATTTAATTCCCCACTAGAATACTTAGGCAATACCTTAATAAAAAATAAAAATACTTCCTCATTTTCCTGGGCTGAAAGGACCCCCATAATGCTCCTTTCAATATCTACAATAGCCCCAATTTCTTCTGGAACAATTGCACCTGTTTGCTTATCAATAGCTGGTTCAAGAGGTAATTTCTGCATTTGAATGGCCAGGTCTTCAACAACTAATCTGACTTCATCGGGCAATAGGTCTTCTACTACATGTGATTCCAAGGTTACGCCCGCTTTAACTCCGTAAAAGTGACGTTCAATTTTGTCCATTACATTATTGAAAAGGGAAATAGTAAATAAAAAAAAGCATAGAAACAGGATTTTACTTCCAGATATGATTGGCAGTTTAGTTTTCATTACCATCTCCCTCCAAAAAAACACTCATACATTAATATTCCAAAAGTGTTAAAGGTATTCAGTTATTCAGAAAATACAAATAAACCGAGTAAGCTCGGTTTACTTGGAACTATACTATTAAATTAGTCTTAACTATCCCCTTAGGACTGCTTTCCTAGACAAATTGATTCGGCCTTGTCTATCAATTTCCGTTACCTTAACATCTATTCGGTCACCAACTGCTACTATATCTGTTACCTTCTCAACCCTTTTTTCATCCAATTGAGAAATATGAACTAAGCCTTCCTTACCTTGTGTACCTAAAACACCAGGGATTATTTCTACAAAAGCCCCGAAATCCATAATCCTTTTTACTATTCCATTATAAATTTTACCTACTTCTACCTCTGCTACGATAGCTTCGATTAAGGATTTGGCTTTTTGGCTAGCAGCCTGGTCATTTCCAATAATGTATAATGTACCATCATCTTCGATGTCAATTTTACAGCCTGTTTCATCTACTATTTTATGAATAGTTTTGCCACCAGGTCCTATGACTTCTCTGATTTTGTCTGTATCAATCTTCATTTTCAACATTTGTGGTGCATAAGGTGATATATCTGGATTGGGTTTAGCAATAGTTTCTAACATCTTGCCCATAATATACATTCTGCCTTCATGGGCCTGGGCCAGTGACTTTTCAACAATTTCGCGAGTAACCCCCGTAATTTTAATATCCATCTGCAGGGCTGTAATACCTTTTTCAGTGCCGGTTACCTTAAAATCCATATCACCTAGAGCATCTTCAATACCTTGGATATCACTTAGAACTGCAAAAGAATCCCCTTCTTTTACTAAACCCATAGCAATACCGGATACAGGTGCCTTAATTGGCACACCAGCATGCATTAAGGATAAAGTGCTACCACAAACACTGGCCATGGAACTTGACCCATTAGATTCGAGCACATCCGATACTACCCTAATAGTATAAGGGAAAATATCCTGATCTGGAATAACGGGTAACAAAGCTCTTTCAGCTAAAGCCCCATGTCCAATTTCCCTGCGCCCTGGACCCCTCATAGGCCTGGTTTCACCTACACTAAAAGGCGGGAAGTTATAATGATGGATATACCTTTTGGATTCTTCGACACCTAAGCCATCTAGGATTTGCTCCTCACTCATAGCCCCTAAAGTAGTTACAGATAATACTTGAGTTTGTCCACGGGTAAATAAGCCTGAACCATGTGGGCGAGGTAAGAAACCAACCTCACAGGTTACGGGTCTAATTTCTGCTAAATCTCGGCCATCAACCCTGTCATTATCTTCAGTAATCATTTTTCTAATAATGTTTTTTAAGACATCATCTAATACAGCATTAATTTGTTGACTATCATCGGGATATATTTCGGCAAAATGTTCTTTAGCTAATTCATTCACCGCATCTATTTGGCTTTCCCGAGTTTTTTTGTCGGGATTTTTCACGGCCTTTTCCATCTTTTCAGTTACGAATTCCCTTACCTCATTTTCTAATTCTTCATTAACTTCGAGTACAACTACTTCAGATTTCTTGGGCTTAATAGCTTCAATAATAGTATCTTGAAAAGCGCATAATCTTTTAATTTCTTCGTGAGCGAAATAGATAGCATCTATAACCTGGGCTTCGGGAACCTCGT
>CAZUSS010000002.1:0-73310 GCA_964623245.1 uncultured Syntrophomonadaceae bacterium | reverse complement strand
TTTCTTCCCCCTCAATCATGATGTCAGTAAATGCTGGAATACAGATAAGATCCATACCGCTTGGGGCAACAAACCCCCTGGCTATAGCAATGGCCTTTATTGCTTGGTTAATTGCACCAGCCCCTATTGCTTGGATTTCCGCGGCTCCTTTTTCCCTTAAAACACCAGCAAGCGCACCAGCTACTGAATTTGGACTAGATTTAGCTGAAACTTTTAATACTTCCATCTAATTAACCCCCTCAATTAATGTATACAATATTAGATTTTCTGCTCTATACATTAATATTCTAAGGACTTCATTTAATTCCTGCTTTTTCTGAAAAAATTATGGATATTTTTCCAAATTAAATTAACCCGACCTTACTAAGTGGTCATTCATTACATAGTCTGGGAAATCCTGTATATGCTTACAGCTTTGAAAGTGTTAGGGTCTACTTCTATAATTGCACCCTGTATCTGTCCAAGCCCAGTAGCCACTTCAAATCTGGCTGGCCTTTGGCTTAAAAACCTATTAATAACAGCCTCTTTCTTCATCCCTAATATAGAGTCAGCAGGTCCTGTCATGCCTAAGTCAGTAATATATGCGGTCCCATGTGGTAGGATTCTTTCATCAGCAGTTTGAATATGGGTATGTGTACCCAATAGTGCAGTAACTCTACCATCCGCATAATAGCCCAGGGCAAGTTTTTCTGAAGTTGCTTCCGCATGAAAATCAACTATAATTAAGTCGGCTTCTTCTGCAATACTGGCTAAAATATCATCCAGTTTCCGGAAGGGGCAATCCAGAGAAGGCAGATAAACCCGGCCAGATATATTTATAACCGCCACCTTTATATTAAAACCCGCTGTATAGATATGAAATCCTTGTCCAGGACAAGGTTCTGGATAGTTGGCAGGCCTTATCAATCTATATTCATCATCAATAAAATTAAAAATATCCCTATTATCCCATACATGATTTCCCATGGTTAAGACATCAATATTGGAGCTTAAAAGTTCCCCCATTACTTCACGGGTTAATCCCCTACCACCAGCTGCATTTTCGGCATTAACTATGGTAAATTCAATATTATATTCTTTTTGAATACCAGCAAGAGTTTCCTTAATTATTTTACGACCGGGTTTTCCGACCACATCACCAATAACAAGAATATTCAATTATGCCAATACCTCCATTTACCTATTCTGAACCACTACTTGTCCATTATGTCTATACACTAAATAACTAGCTTTAGAACCACCATAAGTTTGGCTTAAAAAACTTTGTTTAATAAACTTTTTATCTACTTGGCTGGTATAATTATCCTTAATTAAACTAGGGCCTAAAATTAAATTAGCTAGATTAATAAAGATTTTTAGTTCCTCTAGACTAATTGTATCTAAATCACGTTGGAAACGTATAAAACCTATACCTTGCCGTTCCTTAAGTTCGATTTTATTCAAGATGGGACTTATTTTACCTAACCGAAAATATAGTTTTAAACCATTTTTGAATTCCTGTATAAAAATTAAATGCTTATTATCAATCTCTGATTGGAATGCCAGTTCAAATGTTATTACATTAGCTAGCCCATCATATTTAACTATATTTAATTCCCTAAATTCAATAGAGTCTGTAATTAATTCTATATTGTAATTATAGCCCACTAAAACCCTTCCCCTTTTTGGTCTTTAATAAACGGTTCGTTAGGAGAAGGGAAAATTCCTGCCTTTATAGCTTGGTAATTTGTGCAAAATTAATTGCCATTTAAAGGCTTATAAAAATAAAAAATACCCCCAGGTAGTAATCCAATTTTAATTGATTAGACTTTCTACTTTGGAGGTATCGTATTAAGATCCCGCTTTTTGTTATCAAAATTACCTTAAAGTTATTTAGCGTATTCGACCGCCCTAGTTTCTCTTAAAACTACAACCTTAATTTGTCCAGGATAATCTAATTCCTGTTCCACCTTTTGGGCAATCTCCCGCGATAATCTTATAGATTCAAGATCATCTATTTCCTCGGGTTTAACAACTATTCTAATTTCCCGCCCAGCTTGAATTGCATAGGTTTTATCTACACCAGTAAATGATTCAGCTAGGTTCTCCAGTTTTTCTAGTCGCTTAATATAGGCCTCCAAGGTTTCCCGCCTTGCGCCTGGCCTTGATGCCGATATAGCATCTGCAGCCTGTACCAAAACCGCCTCGATAGATTCTGGTTCAATATCTCCATGATGGGCAGCTATAGCATGAATTACATCTTTATTCTCTCGGTATTTTTTAGCTAAATCCACCCCAATTTCAATATGGGGACCAGTAACCTCGTGATCTATTGCTTTACCAATATCGTGGAGCAAGCCAGCCCTTTTAGCCAACATTACATCTACCTCAAGTTCCGAGGCCATAATACCTGCTAAATGTGCCACTTCTATCGAATGATTTAGAACATTTTGACCATAACTAGTCCGGTATTTTAATCTACCCAAATTTTTTATTAATTCGGGATGTAAACCATGGACTCCAACTTCGAATGCAGCCTGTTCACCGAACTCACGAATCTCTTGTTCTATTTCTTTTTGGGCTTTATCCAACATTTCTTCTATTCTAGCTGGATGAATCCTACCATCCGACACTAGATTTTCTAATGCTACCCTAGCAATTTCACGCCGTATGGGATCAAATGAAGATAAAATTACAGCTTCTGGAGTATCATCTATAATCAAATCTACGCCAGACAAGGTTTCAAATGTCCTTATATTTCTACCTTCCCTACCTATTATTCTACCTTTCATTTCATCGTTTGGCAGGGCTACCACTGACACCGTTGTTTCAGATACGACATCTGCTGCACACCTTTGAATGGCTAAAGAAACTAAGTTTTTAGCCCGTTTATCGGCTTCTTCCTTCATCTCTGTTTCAATACTTTTAATTTTTATAGCCATCTCCTGCCTAATTTGTTGTTCAACATTATAAAGCAGAATATCCTTGGCTTCCTCCGCACTCAATCCGGATAAACGTTCAAGCTCCTTGAGTTGTTGGGTACGTATTATTTCCAATTCCCCTTGGTAACGTTCAATTTCCTTTTCCTTGTTTTGGATCGCATGCTCCTTGCGCTCAATATTTTCCGCTTTTTTATCTAATGTCTCTTCCTTTTGCATAAAGCGTCTTTCAATGCGGTCTAATTCCCTACGCCTTTCTCGCATGTCTTTTTCAGCTTCCTGCCTATTACGGTAAATTTCATCTTTAGATTCTATTAACAGTTCTTTGGCTTTTCCTTCTGCCTCTTTATTGGCCTCTTCAATTATTCTAGCTGCTTCCTCTTCTGCAGCCCCAATTCTACTCTCGGCTATTAAACGCCTTCCATAATAGCCCGCTGTAAGACCAACCGCCAAAGAAAATATAATAACTAAAAAGCTTACAAATGTGTTAATTTAGTTCACCTCCAATTAATTAAAAATAATAATTTTAAAATTATAAATTCTGTAAAAAACAAAAAACCGAGTAAAACTCGGCTTTAATTTAGAAAACGCGCCTATTTAAGTCTAATATATCTACCTATATAAAAGCATAAATTTATTATTAAGCATAAAAGGTAAGTACAGTTAGACCACCTAACCTAACAAGGACTGCTTTAAAAAAATATATATAAATCCCTTTTAAAGGACTAAAAACTATATAAAACTAATATATATAAAAATTTAAGGCTTACAGGTCAAGTAAATAAAGGCTCGACTTCTAACCAAGTTCTATATAGATTTTAGTAATTTTATACTTTAGTGTCAAGCGTCATCAGTATTCTTAGCGGAATCTTGCCTATCCATAACCGATTCATGAATTTTTTTACTTATAAGATCGTAAAGTTCAGGATTGTTTTTAAGATATTCCTTAGCATTCTCTCTTCCTTGACCTAAGCGTTCACCCTCATAGGAATACCAAGAGCCACTTTTCTGTATTATTTCTAAGTCAGAACCTATATCTAGCACATCGCCTTCTTTAGAAATACCCTGCCCGAACATTATATCAAATTCCACATTTTTAAATGGTGGGGCCACTTTATTTTTTACAATTCTAGCCCTAGTCCGGTTACCCACCATATCCGTACCTTGTTTAATGGTCTCACCCCTTCTGACCTCAATGCGAACTGAAGAATAAAATTTTAAAGCACGCCCCCCAGTGGTAGTTTCATTACTACCATAAATTACTCCTACTTTTTCTCTAATTTGGTTAATGAATACACATGTAGCTTGTGATTTGCTGATATGGGCTGTTAATTTTCTTAAGGCCTGAGACATTAATCTAGCTTGTAATCCTACATGGACGTCTCCCATCTCACCATCCAATTCTGCTTTGGGAACTAAGGCTGCCACTGAGTCCACTACAACAATATCTATAGCCCCACTTCTGACTAAAGCTTCCGCAATTTCTAAGGCTTGCTCCCCGCTATCGGGTTGAGATACCAACAAGTTGTTAATATCAACACCAAGTCTTTTGGCATACAGGGGATCCAGAGCATGTTCCGCATCAATAAAAGCGGCCAATCCCCCATCTTTTTGGGCTTGAGCGATGGCATGTAAAGCAACCGTTGTTTTTCCAGAAGATTCGGGACCAAATATCTCCACTACCCTTCCCCTGGGCAAGCCACCAACTCCTAAAGCCAAATCCAAGGAAAGACAGCCCGTAGATATTACTTCAATATTCATAGCCGCTGCTTCCCCAAGCTTCATGACGGAACCTTTGCCAAACTGTTTTTCTATGTTCTTAATAGCAACATTCAGGGCTTCCATTTTGCCAGAATCAAGTTCCTTGTTCGCCATTTTCTCCCTCCTCAAACAATTGTTCGCTTTTTTAAAGTATAAGCGTATTGCCGAATCATGTCAATAGCCTAACCCCTAAATTCAAAAGATTTATATATCCTGTAGATAGGTCCCCGGGTATAGAGTTCGCTTTCCATTAAATCCAATTTATTTGCGATGAAATTATGTTTCCTTAATTCATTATTCAATTGCAGTATTGTTGCCATTAATTCCTTTTGTCCTTTTTCAGATCTAATGCGTCCTAAAGTCAGGTGAAAGTTCCTTTTTCTGCCTGGCTCCAGACCTTCGTTAGCTAAGTAGTCATCAATTTGGTCAACCAGATAATTGGCTTGGGGTAAATCGCCAGAAATACCCAGCCATATAACCCGGGGGCGTTTAGCATGGGGGAAAAAACCAATTTGATCAGTTTTTAGTTCAATTTTAGGGGTGCCCAAAGTTATAGTTTCAAGGTGTTGACAGGTGTTTTCTATAATATTTTGTTCAACTTCCCCTAGGAATTTTAAAGTTAAGTGATAGTTATTCCTTTCCACCCACTTTACATCTGTCTTAACCTGACTGAGTCTCGCTTGTATATTTGCAGCTAAACTCCTTATATCTGGGGGTATAGGAATAGCAATGAAGGCCCGCATCTTATATACCTCCAAGCTGTATAAATCTACGTACAATATCCAATCCACTTTTAGCAGCTAGGGTCCTGATAATTTCTCTATCACCAGCAAATTTTAGTTTTTTCACAAAGGTTCCCGTATCTGTGGCTAGAGCAATATAAACTAGCCCTACAGGTTTATCCTTGCTAGCACCATCTGGCCCGGCTATCCCGGTAATTGCCAAGCCCAAATTAGCCTTTGAGACCTCTTTAATTCCTTTGGCCATTTCAAGGGCTGTTTCCTCACTAACTGCCCCATATGATTCTATAATTTCCCCAGGTACTTTTAACAATTTCACCTTAGCTTCATCACTATAGGAGGTTACTGAACCCCAAAAAACTGCGGAACTTCCCGGAATGTCAGTTAAGTATTTTGCCATTAGTCCGCCAGTACACGACTCGGCAATAGCTAGGGTTGAATTACTTTCCGCAAGTTGACGAAATACCATAGTTTTTAAATTATCACTATCATATCCGAATATATTTCGGTCTAGTTTTTGCTCTATTTGTTTTACTATTTCTGCTAATATTTTTTTACTGTCTTCCATAGTTCGGCCCTCAGCAGTAACATTGATTGAAATTTCACCTGCTTCTGCAATTAAGGCTATGCTACATCCCCGCGTATTTTCCATTATGTCAGCTAATATTTCTTCCACCTGAGATTCGCCTGGACCAAACACTTTTATGATCTTGGTAAGCGACTGATTTTGGGTTAAATTATACTCCTTAACCAGCAAAGGTTTAACTTGTTCAACCAGAATTTTTTTCATTTCCCTTGGAGGGCCTGGTAATAATACCAGAACTACCCCTTCCTCCTCAAGATACATTCCCGGAGCGGTGCCCCGTGAATTATCAAGTATTACCGCATTATTAGGAAACATGGCTTGTTTAAAATTGGATTCAGGCATATTCTTGCCCCGCCTAGCAAAATAATCCCTTAGTTTATCTACTTCCTGGTCACATAAGCTTAAATCAACTCCTAGTACTTCACAGGCAACTTCTTTAGTTAAATCATCCTTAGTTGGACCAAGCCCCCCACTTGCAATAATTATATCAGCTAAGTTAACCCCTAATTCAAAGGCTGCACGCATGTTGTCTTTGTTATCTCCTACAATGCTCATGCCCACAACCTTAATACCCAAGCTGGCCAGCTCTCTACTAATATAAGTTGCATTAGTATCAAGAGTCATGCCTAGTAAAAGTTCTGTTCCAGTAGAAATAATATAAGCCTTTTTCATTAAAATTGTTCATCCCCTTATTCACTTAATCATTAGTCACTATTATGATGATAGTATAAGCAAGAAAGAAAATATTCGCTTAAATTATATTCTATCCCCTTTAAATAAAGTTTAATATAAAAAAGAAGACACAAGGTAAATAATCGACCCCTTATGTCTCCTTTCTACTGAACATATAGTGGTTTTTAACTTAATAATTCTATTAATTTATCCCTATCAATCGTTTCCTCTTCTAGCAGGTAGTTAGCGATTTCCAGCAAAACTCCTTCCCTCTCTTTAAGCAGTTGTTCTGTCCTTAATTCCAATTTAGCCAAAATGCTTTTACACTCATCGTATAAGAAGTCTGAGGGGACATCCTTTGCATCAACTACTCCTAAGGAAGATAGGCCCGCATCTATAATTTGCTTAGTAATACGCCAAGCCTGGGCGAAATCATTTTGGGCACCTGTACTCCGGTTACCATATTTAATTTCTTCTGCTATAGCCCCGGCTAATGTTACCATAATTTGATTTTCCAACTCTTCTCTAGTATATAGGTATTGTTCGTCTTGGGGAGCCCTTCTCATAAATCCCAATGCTTTACCACGGGGAACTATGGTTAAAGACGAAACTGAGCCCCTTGCTAAAACTTCGCTAGCAATAGCATGACCTGTCTCATGAATACTAACCCTTTCAAGTTCCGCCAAATTTGGCTTACGATCAAGTTTCTCCCCCATAATTACTTTATCGATGGCTTCCATAAAATGTCGCTTTTCAATATATGGGGAGTCTTCGCGCATGGCCAAAATAGCTGCTTCATTACTTAGACTTTCCAAATGGGCTCCTGAAAAGCTAAAAGTAGCCCTGGCCACCTCAACTAAATCAGCCTCATCCCGAATAGGCTTATTCTGGGTATGGATTTTGAGTATCTTAAGCCGACCATGCTTATCAGGTAGTCCTACCTGAACTTGCCTATCAAATCTACCTGGTCTTAATAAAGCTGTGTCCAACATATCGGCTCTATTGGTGGCAGCTATTAAAAGAATCCTCGGTTCTTCATTAGGACTAATCCCATCCATTTCAACTAACAATTGATTCAGGGTCTGGTCATATTCCATATGACCAGTGTGAGAACCTCTTTTACCGCCCAAGACTTCCAACTCATCGATGAATATTATGGCATTGCATTTCTTATTAGCCGCCTTTTTACGGGCTTCTTTAAATAAACTTCTTACTCTCTTGGCACCGACTCCAGCATACATTTCAATAAATTCGCTACCCGAAACTGCCATAAAGACAGATTTAGTATAACTAGCCGCAGCCCGAGCCAACAGTGTTTTACCTGTGCCGGGTGGACCCTCAAGTAATACTCCCTTCAAGGGCCTAATTCCCATTTGCTTTATTTCTTCTGTTTTTAATAAGAATTGTAGAGCTTCCTTTAGTTCACTAGCAGCAGTTTCTTGTCCACCAATATCATCGAAACTTATTTTATGGCTTGGGTTAATGGTTTGCCCAATACTGCCAATTTTTA
Source organism: uncultured Syntrophomonadaceae bacterium (assembly GCA_964623245.1). Taxonomy (GTDB): domain Bacteria; phylum Bacillota; class Syntrophomonadia; order Syntrophomonadales; family Syntrophomonadaceae; genus JAAYRQ01. Next base: position 65,123 of record CAZUSS010000002.1, on the reverse strand, counting down.
TAGCCCCTGAAGTTTGCAGAAAAAAGTATAAGCCACCCACTATTAAGCTTAATACTATTACTGGAGTAACATTTATGCCTATAACCGCTAAAAAAACGACCAATGCTAAAACTAGTCCTACCAATATTTCCTTCATTAATTTTTCTCCCCTTATGAAATTGTTTCAGGCTCAGGCAACCTTTTTATAACTTTATAAACATAGAACTCACCATCTGCTAAATGAATATATAAGTTTCCTTCGTCAATAAATAATTTAAAATCAATAGATTCTTCCTCTGCCATTAAAGCCAAATTATCATTTAGCCATACCAATTCATTTTTTGCCAAGGCTTCATATATGATGGGCTGTAGACTTATGGAAATCTCATTTAGCTTGACATTGGGATTATCCATTAAAATCAAGTCAAAGTTATTTTTACCTAATTTCATTTGGCTTGTGCTTAAAATCCTTTGATAGCTTTTATTGAAACTATTAATATTTTGTAATTTTATTTTAATCTCATAATCCTTGTTTTTCTTTACGGAAACTTGTTCAACGCCTTTTATTTTTGCCAACTCATCAGTTAAAGGTTTTTCAATTCCCAATCTGTTATATAATGTAAAACCACCTAAAAATACCCCCAGGGCAAAAACAAGGGTCAAAATAGTAATAATAAATTTAAATTCGCCATTTTTCATCATTTTTCTCCCCCTTTGCCCAATTATTATAACACAGGCTAAGGTCCTAAATGTGAAAAATTATCTGGAAATTATTTGAGTGCAAAAAAAATACGACCTATTTAAGGCCGTATTTTTTAAAAATTGTTTTAAGTTTTTATTGTTTATCTCAATATATGCCTAGCTATAACTAGCCTTTGTATTTCATTAGTACCCTCATATATTTGGGTAATCTTGGCATCCCTCATCATTCTCTCTACCGGGTATTCTCTAGAATAGCCATATCCACCTAATATCTGTACTGCCTCAGTAGTTACCCACATAGCTGTATCTCCCGCAAATAATTTTGCCATGGCACTTTCTAAGCCATATGGTTCCCCGACCCCTTCTTTCCAACCTGCTTGATAGGTCAGTAATCTAGCAGCTTCTATATGGGTTTTCATATCGGCCAACTTGAATTGAATGGCTTGAAGTCTAGAGATTGGGGCGTTAAACTGTACTCTTTCTTTGGAATACTCTAAAGCGAATTCATAAGCCCCTTGTGCTATACCCAAAGCTTGGGCTGCAATACCATTTCTACCGCCATCTAGGATCATCATGCCTATTTTAAATCCTTCGCCTTCTTTGCCTAACAAATTCTCTTTAGGCACTTTGCAATCCTCAAAAACTAATTCATATGTTGCAGAAGTACGGATTCCCATTTTCTTTTCTTCTTTACCAAATGAAAATCCTGGAGTCCCTTTTTCTACTATAAATGCACTAATACTTTTGGAACCTAATTCTTTAGGACCTGTACGTGCAATAATTACATAAGTATCAGCATAATATCCATTAGTTATAAAAACTTTGGTACCATTTAAAATATAATAATCACCATCTAATTTTGCTGTAGTCTTCGTGGCACCTGCATCACTACCCGCTGCAGGTTCAGTGATACCAAATGCGGCAATTTTTTCTCCAGAGGATAGGGAGGGCAAGTATTTCATTTTTTGTTCCTCTGTCCCAAAGTGCCATATGGGCCATGAACCTAAGGATGTATGAGCTGAGAGTGCTACAGCCATTCCGGCATCTACTTTGGCAAGCTCCTCTACTGCAATAACATAACTGAGAAAGTCTGCCTCAGCTCCACCATATTTTTCTTCCCAAGGTATTCCGCAAATACCTAGACTAGCTATCTGCTTCCATAGATTCAGGTCAAATACTTCGTCTTCGTCCCTTTGGGCAACTGTAGGTTCCAATTCATTCTTCGCGAAGTCACTAACCATTTTTCTTAACATTAGGTGTTCATCAGTAAGTCTAAAATCCATAAATAAAACCTCCAATATTGTTATGTTTTTAATAGCTATGCCATGAATGAATTAGTGGAAAAGCCTCCTTTCTCCCCCACCAAACAGTTTTTTACTTCACCTAGCCTTTTTGCATAGGAAAAGACTCCTGTTAGGATAAGATTTTTACCATTATTTAATTTTACCCTAAAAAAAATTGAATTATCAAATCTTTTTAAAATATTTTATAAGCCCCTAATTTAATTAGGTTTAACCCCTTGTTTTTCGGTCAAACTAAATTTACAAAAATATTCTATGCCTGATAAAATTGTAATTAGAACTGCTAGATACATGGCCCAGATACCCAATGGCAAATTAATATATAATTGGTAAATTGGTTGTACTATAAGCAAAATTACTGCCAACATTTGGGTAACAGTTTTCAATTTGCCTAAATTGCTAGCTGGTATAATTACGCCTTCCTCAGCTTTTACTGACCTAAGCCCAGTAACCGCAAACTCTCGCGCTAAAATTATTATTGCAATCCATCCTGGCAGTCTACCTATTTCTACTAGAATAATTAATGCTGAAGCGATTAGAATCTTATCAGCTAGCGGATCCAAAATGGTACCTAACTTCGTGATTTGTTTCCATTTTCGCGCTAAATAACCATCCAAGGTGTCGGTGAATGCAGCCACCATAAAAACACCAGCTGCTATTAAATCCCCTTTAGGGGTATCAAACAAAAGAATAATTATAAAAACCGGAACTATTAATATGCGAAAAACTGTTAATAAATTAGGGAGATTCATAGTAAGGTTCTCCAATCATATCGTAATTTCTTACTGCTTTTAAAACTACATCTACAAACTCGCCCTTTTCTAATGTTTTTTTTGTTTTTATCATGGTGATTCCGTCGACTTCTGGAGCCTGAAAATACCCCCTGCCTATATAAAGGTTTGGGCTAACTTGCGATGATACTAATATCCTTTGTTTAGAATTTAAACGATTGATGTTTTTTCTGCGGGTAATTTTACTTTGTAGAGTAAGTATCTTATCTAATCGTTCTTGTTTAATTTCTTCATTTATTTGATTAGGCAAGGAATATGCTGCAGTCCCTCTTTCAGCAGTGTACTTAAATGCACCTAACCAATCAAATTCATTTTGTTTGATGAATTCATACAATTGGTTGAAATCAGTTTCACTTTCATCGGGGAAACCTACCATTACTGTGGTTCTTAATACTAGATTATCAATATTACTACGTAATAAATCCATAGTATTAGTTAATTCTTCAGAATTATGTTTACGATTCATAGTCTTAAGTATTTTATCTGCCCCATGTTGGATAGGTAAATCAATATAGGGTACTACCTTTTTTTCCCTAGCTATTACTTCTATAGTTTTCTCAGTTAAATGGGCTGGATGAAGATACATGACTCTTAGCCACTCCAATTTCGGAATTTGGGCTAGCTGGGTGATTAGCTTGGGTAAATCATATTCATAATTTACATCCTTACCGTAAGAAGCAGTGTCTTGCCCTATCAAAACTAATTCTTTAGCACCGTGTTTAACCAAATTGTGGGCTTCGACTATTACTTCCTGCAAAGGATAGGAGCGAAGTTTTCCTCGAATCAAAGGTATGGCACAATATGTGCATTTATTATTGCAACCCTCGGTAATTTTTAGGTAAGCCGAGCCCTTAGGGGTAGTTAATATTCTAAAACCCTTTTCCATATATTCCTGGGGAGGTTGGTTAATTAAAATGACCTTTTCTCCATCCTCTACCCGTTCTACTACTTTATCTATACTAAGAAAGGCCCCTATTCCTACCACAGCATCCAGTTCTGGCATTTCCTTAATTAATTCCTGTCCGTAGCGTTGAGATAAGCAACCCGTTGCTATCAAATAATCAATTATTCCTTTTTGTTTTAGTTCTCCCATTTCTATAATTGTATCAATAGCTTCCGTTTTAGCATCTTCAATAAAGCCACAGGTATTAATTATTACCAAATCTGCACCTTCTATGGAATCAACTAGTCTATATCCTCTTTTTTTCAGAATTCCCATCATTAATTCAGTATCTACCCGATTTTTAGAACACCCCAAACTAATAAAACCAATATCCACTTTTAATTCTCCTATTTCCTATTAAAATGGCGTATATGTCGCTTCTTTTACTTCCCCATTATTGCCTAAAGGGGACATTTCCTCACCATTATATATAATTTTGATACCTCCAGCATTGCCAGCTTTTAGGTATATCTTTTCTTCACCCTTGAAAGTTAAGCTTTCCCCTGCATTTAATATGGCATTATATTGTGAGTCATTATCTACTATTACATTTAACCAGCAATTTTGATTAGCTTCAATCATTATTTCTACCCCAGTCTGTTGTTTGGGTGGAGTGATTTCCTTATCCGACTTTTCATCTACCTCTTTGGGTTGTTCAACAATAGGCTGTTGACCTTTATTCGGTGAAATATTATGATCCTTAGTAAAATAGGTAATTAGATAATCACCTAGCCAAATTACAGTTACTAGAAACACTAAGGCGACTAAAACATTTTTCCAAGTTATTGAACTTTCAATGCCTTGGGGTCGAATTTTTTTGGGAGGTTCTTTTATTACTTCATTGTTATTGGCAGCATAAGCAGCCTGTTTGAAAAGTTCAGCATACTCGTCAACATCCAAGTCTAAAAACTTGGCATATCTCTTTACAAATCCTACCGCATAGACTTTAGGTGGCAATACACTGTAGTTTTCGTTTTCAATCGCATCTAAATAATATTTGCGAATTTTAGTGTCTTCCTCCACTTCCTGTAAGGAAATCCCCTGTTTTAACCTTTCATTTTTTAACTTCTCTCCTATTCCCATTTTTTCACTCCTAACAGACTGTAGTTTTAGGGCCTTTGTATTAGAATATCTTTATGTTGAACCCAAGGCAATTCTTATCGCTTGCCTTATTGGATAATTATTTAAAATACCATAAATAAAACCTGCCAGAAAGGCTGGAATCTTATCATTTATGGAAAAACTCTGATTAGGCAATAGGGAGAAATTACTAACTTTCCCCTTATTCAGAGTGATTATTTCAGTATTTCCGTCGGTTATAACAAAAATTTGTTCTGGATTTATTTCAAATTCTAATATTTTATTTATCCATGAAGGGCCCTCATTGATATTTTTAACTCCCATTACTACGATGGAGAAGTAGGCCAAATAATCAGCTAATTCTAACCAGCCCTCTCCTATAATGTAAGTACACAGTCGTGGGATTTCCTCACTTTTTTTAGGCAAAATTTTATCGATAATGCCAGCAATAAATTGACTTTCTAGGATTAACCAGTCACAATTTAAAATTGCCCATTCCCTAGAACTTATAGCCTTATTATAATCCCTATCTGATATACGTTCAGAATAGGTCATTTCACGATTTATATAAACCCTCCTGCAAGTCCTCTGGTTGGCATGTTTAAATACAGTAGAGGTGTCTAGTTCTAAATTCTGTAATTGATTTAAAAAAATCCCGCCTATTTCATCATTGCCAAGAAATGTTAATACCCTAGGTTTAATCCCATAATTGCTAAATATGCTACTAATTTCAATAGGTACTGCTAGGTGTTTCAAATCTATAATTGCTTCAGCATTTCCTTCGTGAAATATGTTAATTTCTAATAAACATTCACCCAAAATAGTTATAGAGGCTTTCTCATTAAAAACATATCCCCTACCCTTTATAACACCCTTTTTCATAAGATTAGAAATATGTACCGCTACCGATGATCTAGTGATGCCGAATATATCTGCCAAATCTTCTTGAGAAATTAAAGGGTTTTTCTTCAGAATATTAACTATTTCTTGTTCCCGTGAGGTAAGTCTCATCACACTCCACCTTTTATATATTTCTCATGGTCATACTAACATAGTTTACGATTAGCGTATAGTTTTTCAAACTGTTCTGTATCAATGAGAATTTCCCTTCTTTTGTTTTTATCTATTTCGGAAACTATGCCTTTTAATTCCATAGTATCAACTAATCTAGCCGCCCTGGCATAGCCAATTCTTAATCTTCTTTGCAGTAGTGATACCGAAGCTTTTTGACCTTCAACAAAAATGGTTACAGCATCCCAAAACAATTCGTCCTCGTCAAAATCTTCCTCCATTAATGATTCCTCAATAACTTCAATTTGTTCCGCCTCAGGGAAGGCCTGTCCCTGTATTTTAATAAAGTCCACTGTTTTTTCTATATCACCATCAGATACATAAGCACCTTGTACCCTATAGGGTTTAATTGCACCTACTGGATAAAACAACATGTCTCCTTTGCCTAAGAGTTTTTCTGCCCCACCTATATCCAAAATAGTTCTTGAATCCGCTTGGGAAGAAACCGCAAAAGCTATCCTAGAAGGTATGTTAGCTTTTATGATTCCAGTAACTACATCAACTGAAGGCCTTTGGGTAGCAACGATAAGGTGGATGCCAGCTGCCCTCGCCATTTGGGCCAAGCGGCAGATGGCGTCTTCAACTTCAACTGGGGCCACCATCATTAAATCTGCCAATTCATCAATTACAATTACTATATAAGGCATATGCTCTTCAGCAGATTGATTATAACGTACAATATCGCGTACTCCTTTTTCGGCAAATAAACGATACCTTTTTTCCATTTCAGAAGCCATCCATTTTAGGACTATCGCCGCCTTTTTAGGATCAGTGACTACAGGGGTTAAAAGATGTGGTATCCCATTATAGATAGTAAGCTCAACCATTTTGGGATCAATAAAAACTAATTTTAATTCGTCTGGAGTAGCATTATAAATCAGGCTCATTATAATGCTATTTAGGCATACACTTTTCCCTGAACCAGTAGAACCAGCGATTAATAAATGCGGCATATCATTTAATCTGGCCACAACAGTATTGCCGGTAATATCTTCACCCAAGGCAAAGGCTAAGGGGGATTTTATTTTTTTAAAGCTAGCAGATTGTAGTAAATTCCTTAAGCCTACATTGGAAACTTTATGATTGGGGATTTCTATACCTATGGCTGATTTACCTGGAATAGGTGCTTCTATCCTGATACCTGGGGCAGCTAAGTTAAGTTGCAGGTCATCGGTCAAGCTTAAAATTCTGCTTACTTTGACTCCTGGGGCTGGGGTTAATTCATATCTAGTTACTGCTGGACCACAACTAACTTGATTAACATTGACTAGTATCCCAAAACTAGAAAAGGTATCTTCCAAAATAGCGATGCTATCTTTGATATTTTTCTTATCTATACTTCTTTCAGCGGTAATATCGTGCAATAATTCTAGAGGCGGAGTCTGATAAGTACCTTTATCCTCGGAACCCCGGGTGGTAGGGGAAACTTTTTTTTCTTGGCTTAACACCTCATCCGCAGCAGATATTTCATAGGAATCCAATATGTCTTGGGAAGTTGGGGCAATATTGGCCTTATAATCAGCAGTAGTTGGACTTGTATTTGGCCCCTCTATTTCTGGGAAAGGGTTTATCAAAATAGGTTCTTGTCTTGCTTTTCTTGAATCAGGCAATATTTTCGGCTGGTCATTTCCGTCCTCTTCATAAAAAAACCACTTAATAAATTGTTGCCGTGCAGATTTCAGTAAGTTGGTGAGGTTAGCTGATATTTCTTTTACTGGTTTATTAACTACCATTAATATGCTTATAAGGCTAGCCAAACATAATACTATCGCAGAACCAATCCGTCCCAATAATTTAGTCCAAGCAAATGCAATAAATCCCCCTAGGTACCCGCCTCCCATACCCCTTTGACCCGCATCCCAAGGAGACATGCCACCTGGAATCTTATAGATACCTACAGCCACTACTAAGGTAATAAGTGCTAAACTAATACCCCACATGCGAATTGACCACAACTCTTTTCGGATACCGATATGAATTGACCAAAAAAGCATAAAAAAGGCCACAAGTATAGCTGCCTCACCTAAGGCAAAGACTAGACCCTTCATTATGTAAGTCCCTAAAAAACCTATGAATTCGATATCCTCTGGAATCCCCTGAAATTTCGAAACACTAATGTAGGTAAAGATGGCTAAAACAAAAAGTAAAATACTTATAATATCGAGTTTTACAGCATTAGCCTTGGTGTTTTTGTCCTTAGTAGGTTTCCTAGTTTGGTTTGCTTTTTTTTTATTTGTTTTGGGTTTATATCTTGATTTTTTGGTAGCTACTGGTGGCATTTTTTCACTCCGTTTTACTACATTTTGATAATACTAAATATTCAATAAACTTCTATAATAGCCTTTAGTTTCCCTCTTTTATTTGAAAATCAAAAATAAAATTAGCTACTTGGCAAAATAAAAAACATGTTCTAAAGGGGTTGCCCCTTTATCATATAAATTTATCTAGGCATTTTTACAAACTTAGCCATTGGCATTAAAAGCAAAAATAAGTTCCTAAAGTGATTATAGCAAGACCCCAGCAATAATAGGAAAAAACTGAAAGGCGCCCATTTTTAACTAATCTCAAAACTACCTTTATAGCAAAATAGCCGAATACAGCTGCAGTTATAACACCTATAGTATAAGGTATAATATTAACAGTTGCCATGCCCGCGCCTGCAAGACCTTTCAGCTCATAAAGCCCTGCACCCATAATAACAGGGATGGAAAGTAAAAAGGAAAAACGGGCAGCGAAATCCCGATCAAGACCTGCAAATAGGCCTGCCGATATGGTAGAACCTGATCTCGAAATGCCAGGTATAATAGCTATCGCTTGAATTAAACCAATAAAAATTGCATCCCAATATGAGGTATCATGGGCTTCTTTAAGTCCTATTCTTTTATGGGCGTATTTTTCAGAAACCATAAGAATAATGCCCGTAAATATTAGCCCAATTCCTACAACTAATAAGGATTTGAAGGTTGTTTCAAAATAGGGTGCTACTAGATAACCAGCCAATCCAGCTGGTATTATACCTATAATAATGAGGTAGGTTAATTTATCAAAGGGTTTTTTTAAGATGGCAAGTATATCTGGCCAAAAGGCCACAAAAACTGCGATTAAAGTTCCGATATGTACTAAGACATCAAAGATTAAAGGAGTATCCTTAATGTCAAATAAATGTTGGAATATAACCAGATGGCCAGAACTGCTAACCGGTAAAAATTCAGTCAATCCTTGTATAGCGCCTAAAACTATCGCCTGTATTACCGTCAATTTTCATTCCTCCAAAAAAATTATTCTTGTAAATTATAGCATACAGGCTGTAAAAGAACTAAGTATTATTGCACAATTTAATTATTAATCTAATTTTGCTTGTAAAGAAATTATATTACCGGGTTGTAAGTTGTTATTCAAATAATCCATAGGATCTGTACTAGATATGCTAACTACCCTTAATTTATTATATTCATAAGCTTCAGCAATTATATGTCCCCCCGAAGGCAATTTGACTGTTATAAAATTATACTCAGCCTGTTGCCATAAGTCCAAAGGATCTGGAACATATACTATCATTGTAGTACCCCCTCCCTTTTATTTTTTAATCCTTTCATTTTGCTTATTGCCTCATAAATCCCCCCTACCTGATCAATAAGCCCACATTCAACCGCATCTTGGCCTACCAACACTGTACCTATATCACGGGCTAATTCACCAGTTCTAAACATTAATTCTCTGAATTTTTCCGCACTTATGTTAGAGTGTTCCACGACAAATTTAACTACTCGATCCTGCATTTTATCGAGGTACTCATAGGTCTGGGGAACTCCTATTACTAAACCAGTTAGCCTAATGGGGTGAATTGTCATAGTAGCTGAAGGTGCAATAAATGAATAGTCTGCACTAACCGCAATAGAAGCCCCGATAGAATGACCCCCACCTAGGACAATTGAGACACTAGGTTTGGATAGACTAGCAATCATCTCTGATATTGCTAGACCTGCCTCGACATCGCCACCCACTGTATTAAGAATTACGAACAAACCCTTGATTTGGGGGTTTTCTTCTACCGCTACCAGTTGGGGGATTACGTGTTCATATTTGGTTGTCTTGTTTTGGGGGGGTAGTACCATATGCCCTTCGACTTGTCCAGTAATTGTTAAGCAATGAATATCACTTTGGTAGGAAGGGATTTGCAATTGCCCCAGTTCCTTTATATTGTCCAATTTCTGCTCTTGGCTAAGATCCGCTTGGCTTTCATTATTATCATCCGCATTCAGCTTGTTCTTGTATGTCATTTTAAAATTTCTCCTTTATAGATTATTCTTTTATTAGAATTACCTTAAAGAAAAAATTAATTCATTTCCTCAAAACAAAAAACCACTTTCTATAATAAGAAAGTGGTTTTAATATTTTAAGCTATACTTCCATAATTATAGGAAGTATCATAGGTCTCCGACCTGTAATATCATATAAATGTTTACCAAGTTTATCCCTGACTTGGGTCTTGATGGCAGCCCATTCTGTTATGTTACGCTGCTCGCAGACATCGAGGGCTTCCTTAACCTTACCTTTGGCATCCTCAATCAACTCTTCTGATTCACGTACATAGACAAAACCACGGGTTATAATATCAGGTCCTGCTACTACTTGCCCTAATTCTTTGTTGAGAGTAACAACAACTATCATAATTCCATCCTGTGAAAGCTGTTTTCTATCCCTTAAGACTATATTGCCAACATCTCCTACACCTAGACCATCAACTAATATTTTCCCAGCTGTTACCTTGCCAGATACTTGAGCCTTTTTTCTGCTTACTTCAATAACATGCCCATTTTCAATTACAAATATGCGTGAACGCGGTATACCTAAACTTTCCGCAATTTTAGCATGTTTCATTAAATGCCTATATTCCCCATGCACGGGTATAAAGTATCTAGGACGAATCAAATTAATTAGAATTTTCAATTCTTCCTGGGAGGCATGCCCTGAAACATGAACCCCCATTCCTTGCTCGTAAATAACCTCCGCCCCTTGACGGAATAATAAATCTACAGTTTTGGACACTAATTTTTCATTTCCGGGAATCGGAGTAGCAGATATTATTACAGTATCTCCAGGTTCAATATTTAACCAACGGTGATCCGAAGTAGCCATTCTTGTAAGTGCTGACATTGGCTCACCTTGGGAACCAGTAGTTACAATTACTATTTCTTCATGTGGATACTTATTTATATCTTCCATTTCAATTAAAGTGTCTTCACCTATATGCATATACCCTAAGTCCACGGAAATGCGGACATTATTAATCATACTGCGACCAACTATAGCCACTTTTCTGCCATATTTCTCCGCGGTAGTTACAACTTGTTGGATTCTATGCACATTAGAAGCAAATGTAGTAATTATTATCCTACCTTCACATTTGCCGAATAATTCTTCAAATGTTTTACCTACTACTTTTTCAGACATAGTAAAGCCAGGTCTATCAGAATTAGTGCTATCTGAGGCCATCACTAAGACACCCTTTTCACCGAGTTCTGCGAACTTACGAAAATCAACAATCTGCCCGTCAACTGGAGTCTGGTCGAGTTTGAAATCTCCAGTGTGAAGTATAATACCCAAAGGGGTATGTATGGCTATCGCTAAGGCATCCGGAATACTGTGGCTAACCCGTATAAACTCAATATCTAAACTGTCAATCTTTATAATATCACGGGGTCTAATGGTCTTAAGTTTGATATTACCCAAATCATAATCCTTAAGTTTGCTTTCTACTATGCCTATGGTTAATTTACTTCCGTAAACTGGCACATTTAGTTCCTTTAACACATAGGGTAATGCCCCTACGTGATCTTCATGACCATGGGTTAAAATAATTCCCTTAACTTTTTCTTTGTTTTCCAATAGGTAGGTTATATCTGGAATTACTACATCAATCCCCAAAAGTTCATCTTCTGGGAACATTAATCCCGCATCAATAACTACGATGGTGTCATTATATCTGATAGCCATCATATTTTTTCCGATTTCCCCCATGCCGCCCAAGGGAATAATCTGGAGTCTAGAATCATCAGACAATAATTGCACCTCCTTTTATTCAATTTTTGCCGCACACTATCCGTATTAAAATATTATAACTGATTAAGTACTTACACACAACTTTTGCAATAAAAACTATTGAGTAAATTATGTAAGATAAAAGGGGATAGCCTTATGCCACCCCTTTTAAAATATAAATGTTTTATTCATAATTTAGAGTAGGTTACTTTTAATTAGAATTTCTTTAATAAAAGCTTTCTCTTCTAATGATGCATTAGTTAACGGTAACCTAAAGTTGCCAACATCCATACCCCTCATATTCAGGGCCTCCTTCAATGGTACTGGATTGGAAGCAATAAACAGACCCTTAAATATGGGAAATAATTTTAGATGAAGTTTTGTTGCTGCAGCAACTTCCCCTGCATAAAACAAATCAATCATTTTTTTAATATCTTTACCGATTATATGGGAGGCAATACTAACTACCCCTTTACCACCTAAAGCCAATATAGGAAGGGTAAAGGAATCATCGCCAGAATATATACTGGCTTTATCGGCAATTAAATTTTTTAATAAGGAAACCTGGTCCATGTCTCCACTAGCTTCCTTAATTGCGACTATATTGTCTATATCCACTAATCTTTTGATGGTTTCAGGCAAAAGATTAACACTAGTGCGACCTGGGACATTGTATAACATAATTGGAATAGAGGTTTTCTCAGCCACAGCCCTAAAATGTTGATACAGGCCTTCTTGGCTAGGTTTGTTATAATAAGGTGTAACTAACATTATACCATCTGCTCCAAGCTTTTCAGCCTCCATACTCAATTGTACTGTCTCCGCAGTATTGTAGCTGCCAGTCCCAGACCATACCTCTACCCTTTTACCAACTGCCTTTTTTACTGTATCTAATAATTTTAATTTTTCTTCCCCACTTAATACGGGTGATTCACCAGTTGTACCAGATACTATTATACCATCACTACCATTATCGGCTAGATAATTAGCAATTTCCCTAGCTTTATTATAATTTACCTCAAGTTTATCATTAAATGGGGTAATCATCGCTGTTAACAAGCGTGCCATTATTTAACACCACCAATATCTTATTTACCTAGTTCAAATTTATCATGCAGTGCCTTAACCGCCAATGCCATATGCTCTTCCTTAATTAAACACCAAATATTGGTATATGAATCCCCAGATTGCATTATGGGAATATCCTGCTCACAAAGGGCCTCTACCACTCGAGCCATCACGCCTGGTATTCCCGTCATTGCGGCCCCCACTATAGCCACCTTGGCACAATTAGATTCTAATTCTGGCACTATTTCTATACTTTTTAAGACTTCAAGGGTTTTAGAAGTTAGTTCTGTAGGAACAGTAAACATTATATTGTTAGTGCCGATATTAATAAAATCCACGCTAATACTTGCTTTAGCAAGCGACTTAAATATAAGCAATTCGTCCTTGCCTTCGGACTTACTATTAATTTTAAATTGGGTTAAATCAGATGCATGAGTTACACCTGTAACTAGTGTATCCTTGATCACCCTCGTATCATCTGTGGTTGATATATAATTAGTAACTAAAGTGCCTGGTGAATCACCGAAGGTCGGTTGAATTCTAAGTGGAATCCCACCCCGCATAGCAATTTCAATAGCACGAGGATGAACTATTTTAGCACCTTCCCTGGCCATTTGGCAAATTTCATTATAGGTAATAGTGTCTAAAAGCCGGGCATTATCGACGATTCGGGGATCAGCTGTCATAACCCCAGCCACATCAGTAAAAATGTCTATCATTTGGGCGTTTAGGGCTACACCTAGCGCACTAGCTGTAGTATCACTTCCTCCCCTACCCAAAGTAGTCAATTCACCAGTCTCACTAACCCCTTGAAATCCCGCTACTACTGGTACTATACCCTCTTTTAACAGGTCTAAAATCTTTTGTTTGTTTACATAAAGAATATGGGCATCCCCGTGATTTCCATCTGTTACAATACCTGCTTGTTCGCCAGTAATAAATTGGGCCTTTATATCATACAAGGATAATTGAGATGCTAATATAACTCCAGATATTGTTTCCCCACACGCCATTAAATAGTCTAATTCCCTTTTAGCTATTTGAGGGTTGATAGATTTACCTAAATTGATTAAGGTATCAGTAGCATAAGGGTCATCTTCCCTGCCAATTGCAGATACCACTATAACAACAAGTGTGTCTTTTTTAAGAGTGTCCTTTATAATATTACACACTTGTCTGCGGCTATCAAAATTAGCTAATGAGGATCCGCCATATTTTTGGACGGTAATTTTCAAGTAAAAACACCTTCTTCTAATAAAGGTTTCTATCCACAATCATCTCAGCTATTTGTATGGTATTAGTTGCAGCACCTTTCCTTATTTGATCAGCTACTACCCATAGGGCAATAGAATTATCATTTGATATATCCCGCCTAATTCTCCCTACAAAGACCTCGTCAGTATTAGCAGCATATAAAGGCATAGGATAGATATTATTGACAATATCGTCTTGGACTATTATACCAGGTGCATTTTTCAATGTCTCTTTAACTTCAGCCACTGAGGCTGCTTTCTTCAAATCCAAGTGGATCGATTCAGAGTGGCTTCTATATACCGGCACCCTTACTGCAGTAGCTGAAATTTTAAGCTCAGGTGCATGCATAATTTTTCTAGTTTCGTAGACCATTTTCATTTCTTCCTTAGTATAATCCTGCTCTACGAAAACATCAATATGAGGAATTAAATTAAAGGCTATAGGGTATTGGAATATTTGAGGATCCTTTTTTTCATTTGCAAAATGAGCCTGGGTCTGAATATCCAATTCATCCAAACCTGCCTTACCAGCCCCAGATACTGCCTGATAGGTCGAAACTATAACCCTTTCAAGGCCGAATTTTTCATGAATGGGATTTATGGCTACAACCATTAAAATAGTCGAACAATTAGGACTGGATATAATACCCTTATGATTATTAATATCCCCAGCATTGACCTCAGGTACAACTAAAGGTACTTCATCAATTAAGCGAAATGCATTGCTATTGTCAATAACTACACAATTGTGTTGGTTTGCAAGTGGGGCTAACATTTTACTAATTTCAGTTTCAACCGCAAAAAGTGCCACATCAGCATTTTTAAATGCTCCTTCATCAGCACCCCTAACCGTAATCTTCTCTTCTTTAAATGTTAATTTAGTTCCTGCTTCTGAAGGAGCAGCCAAACAAATTAATTCTTTAATGGGAAAATTCCTTTCGGCCAAAATCTGCATCATCTCTTGACCTACTGCTCCAGTTGCCCCTACTATTGCTAATCTTATCCCTTGTGACACAAAAACGACCTCCTGAAAAATTTATCTAAAGGGTATTGTACCACAATAGCTATATTAGGCTCAAGAACTAGCCGGGACCTAAAACAAGTGGTTGAATTTGCTTGCCTTGCAAGGCCTGCACAATAGTGTCGGGGATTTTTTCCATTTTCGCTACTAAGGAATTAGACTTTGCCATTGGATTATCTTGTCTGAATGGGACAAAATATATATTTTTCATGTTTAGAAGTGTACCTATATTTTTGGCATTCAAACTAAGAGCATCATTACTAGATACTGCTATTACTACCGGTCTTTGATTCCTCAATTGCGCCTTGGCAGCCATTAATGCCGGAGTATCAGCAATGCCATTGGCTAATTTTGCGATAGTGTTGCCAGTTGCGGGGGCAATGATAACTAGGTCTAGTAATTTTTCTGGACCAATCGGTTCTGCACCTACAATAGTATTAATTATGGGATGCTCGGTTATTTGGGTAACTAATCTTTTTACTTGGTCGGCTTGATAAAACCTATTATCGGTTTCATCTACGGTAAAAGAAAAAATAGGGATAATTTCCGCACCTTCATTCTTTAGGATCTCCAATTGCGGTAAAACATCACCAATTGTACAATGTGAACCTGTTATTACTATACCAATTTTAATTCCCTGTAACCGGGTTTGTTGCAATCTATACACCCCTTAAAACACCTCCCATTATCCTAAAAGTAGATTCCTTTCTAATTTAGACATTTCTCTGATAATTAGGTGGGGTATTACATTTGCCAGGATTTTTCCCGCTGAAATTGGTGCAACTTTACCTGGAAGACCTGGAGCTAGTATTGCTTTTATCCCTAAATTGTTGGTAACTTCAAAATCGGTTCCCCCAGGTTGAGTGGCTAAATCAATTATTATTAAATCTTGGTGGCTATATTTTAGGCTGTTTTTATTTAGCACCATATGGGGAACAGTATTAAAACAAATGTCTATTTTATTCAAAACATCGGGTAATCTTTCTAAACTATCAACTTTACAACCCATTTCATATGCCCTTGCCCTTTCACCTTCATGATTGCTAACGATTGTCACCTTAGAGCCCAAGGCCATTAAACTTCTGGCCAAAGTTAGGCCTACACGACCGAAACCGATAATACAGGTTTGGCTGCCATGGATGGTTATAAGTGTCTCTTCCATTGCAATTTGTATAGCCCCCTCAGCGGTCGGAATTGAATTAAGAATGGCGAATTCATCCAATTCTATAATTTCTAATATCTTATAATTATATTTATAAGCCCATTCTTTTAAATATGGGTGGGCTGAACCTATAATGATTACAGCATTTTCAGATAAACAACTAATGGCTTTTTCAGTTAATTCCAGTTGTTCACCAGCATATACTGCCCTAATTACTCCGGCTGTACTAGTACCTGGTACTGGAAGTATGAGCACACCTGCATTATTACACGCTGCTTCCACCGAATCTGCATAAAAAGCCCTCTTGTCGATTTTTTCCCTGGGGAATCCAGCAACCGTAACTTTAGCCCCCATCTTTACCAGTTCAGAAATTAATACTAGTTCACGTTCATCACCACCTACCACAGCAATTTTAAATTCAGAAAATACTGCATCCACTAATAATCCCCCTTATAAATATAAATTAGCTGCAATTAATAGCAGTATATGTCTTTTGCTTTATAGTGGTGCTTGTACAGACAAAAAAGCGGGGGTTTGTTCCCGCTTTTGCTTGTTGACACTTGCTTGCAATTTTCTTTACTGGTTTTTTATTTACATAAGATTTTCCATGCCGTAAATTAAACCTTTTTCCTTTATCATTTTTCTGATAACCATAGTTACCCCAGGCATAAATCCAATTCTATCTATAGAGTCATGTTTAATCCTAAGACTTTGTCCAATTCCTCCGAATATTACTTCTTGGTGGGCCACAAAACCCGGTAGCCTAACACTATGTATCCTAATTTGATTAACATCTCCCCCGCGACTACCCGCTACCTTTTCATATTCCCCGATATTTTTCGGTGTCTGTTTAGTCCTTTTTTCGCTTATCATTTCAGCAGTTTTAATAGCCGTACCAGAAGGGGCATCCATCTTTTGGTCGTGATGCATTTCTATTATTTCTACATCTGGGAAGTACTTAGCAGCCTCTGTGGCAAATTTCATCATTAATACAGCCCCAATAGCGAAATTTGGAATAATAGCTATGCCAACTTCCTTTTCCAGGGCCATCTTTTCTAATTGCCTGATTTCTATTTCATTTAATCCAGTTGTACCTATAATACAGGTAACACCGTAGTTTAAAGCTGTTTTGGCATTATTGAAAACGGCTTGTGGGTTGGTAAAATCGACCATTATATCGGGCTTAGTACTTTCCAATACAATATCCAAATCATTTTGTATTAAAATGCCATGTTTGCCACCCGGGGCAATGGTAGAAATAGGCTCATTTTTGCCCCTTACATCTACTGCTCCTACTAGTTCCATGTCTTTTGCCTTAATAATAGCCTGGGCAGTCTCCACCCCCATTTTCCCTAAAACCCCCGTTATTATTACCCGAATTGTTGCTGGCATATATATTTACCTCCAAAATTATCTTAAAATCTAGTTTTATATATTTTGAGTCCATAGTCAAGTTTGTTATAATTGTACTTATAAAATTATGGGAAAATATTTATACTGTCCATATTAAAGGAGGGAATAGTAATGGCAACTGCTGTCTTTAAAAGTGTCTTGCTGGCTGTTGATAATTCAGAGCAATCTGAAAGAGCTGTAAAGAAAACTATCGAACTTGCCCAAGCTGGGGTAATAGAAAAGATTACAATATTTAATGTTTATAACACTAGTGATTTGGATGTTACTAAGCTTTCTTATCGGGAAAAACTAGATGAAAAGAGGGCGGCTTCATTAATAATACTCAAAGGATTCGAGGCTGAGTTTATCGAAAACAAAATCCCTTGTACTATTAAAAGAGCTGGAGGCGACCCAGCCTCATTAATTTTAGATGTAATAGATAATGAAGGTGAATATGATTTAATTATCATGGGTAGTAGGAAACTTAACAAGTTTCAAGAGCTAGCCTTGGGTAGTGTAACCGATAGAGTTACTAGATTAGTCAATTTACCCGTTTTGGTAATCAAATAGTTTCGCTTCCCTAACTATAAGCGGGAAAGAACCTTTTCCGCTTATTTGTTTACCCTCATATATGCCCGTGCTTGTTCTAACACATATTTATTAATATCAGTCAATCTTCTTTTTTCCACAAAACTCAACCTTTGTGGATAATTAATCTGTTTCTGCACTACAAAATTTAAGGATTTAACCAGTTTCATTTCCTGGCGTATAGATTCAATAATATTTTCCTTAGGATTATCTGCATAAAATCTGCTTATTCTATCTAAGACTTCTTTCTCATTATGTTGATAGGCTATAAGAGCAGCATGTTCTAACAACTCATGTTTGTTCACATCATAATTCAAAAAAGAATAAATATACCTTTGTCTTTGCTTGTTTTCCTTGAAAAGCAACATTTTCTTACTCAATTCCTTTTTGCACAATTCTATAGCTAAAACTTGTTCAAATATATTGCTATATAAAATAGTAGGTATAGTCATATAATCATTCCTTAATTTTTTAATAGTTTTAATCTAATGATGTTTTTTATGTATTTTCTAAGATAGTAGTATATAACGAATTTGTAAGCATTTTTTCAAAATGTTATACTCTTCATGTAAAAAGGAGGGGAATTCTTATGCCTTTTGATGGTTTAACTATAAGAGCTTTAACTAAAGAACTAAACCATAAATTAGTAGGAAGTAGAATTGATAAAATATATCAGCCCGAAAAAGATGAATTGAGCATAAATATCAGACCGGCAAAATCTAAAAGTCTAAGACTTTTAATTTCGGCCAATGCTAGATGGGCTAGGTTACACATCAATACCACTAAACCCACCAATCCTTCCAAGCCTCCTACTTTCTGCATGGTGCTACGTAAGTATTTGGAAGGTGGCAGAATTGTTAAAGTCGAACAGATAGGTTTTGATAGAATTATCCATATTCATATAGAGGCCTTAGATGATTTTCGCGAATTAAAAACTAAAGTTTTGATATGTGAATTTATGGGGAGACATTCCAATATTATTCTAATTAACCCTGAGAAAATGATCATCATCGATGCTATAAAAAAATACGGTAATGAAACTAGTTCCTATCGTGAAATATTACCAGGTTATGAATACATAGAACCACCAGCCCAAGATAAACTGAATATATTTAATACTGATGTAGCTGAATTTGCAGATTATATGTGGCGACAAGGTAACACTAGTATCAAGTCCGCCTTGTATAAGTCCTTAACAGGCATTAGCCCTTTTTCTGCAGAACAAATATGTGTTTTAGCTGGTATTAACCCTGATATGTTGGTAGAAGAGGCCGGTGAATATGAATTTACTACAATTTTTAATTATGTCATGAATTTGTTAGAAACTATTGATAATAGCGAAGTTATAGGTAATATTATTTTTAAAAGTCAAACACCTTTAGAACTAGCCCCTTACCCTTTACAACATCTGCCTCATACTAAACTTCTGCAAGTAGCTTCTATGAACGAGACCTGTAATTTGTTCTATAAAACGAAATTGAATTTAGTAAAACTAGAGAATAAAAAAACTAACCTGAATCGGCGAATAAAAAACCTTTTAGATAAGGCCTATAAAAAGCAATTCCATTTGGAATCGGACCTAGCTAGAGCCGAGGATAGTGACATATATAGAATAAAAGGGGAAATAATTACTGCCAACCTTTATAAATTGAAAAAAGGTGATATTAAGGTAAAATTAGAGAATTATTATACAGGCAATATTATGGAAATCGAGCTTGACCCCCGATATACACCGAACCAAAATGCCCAAAGATTTTTCAAGAACTATAATAAAAGTCGTAATGCCTTAATTTATCTAAAAAAATTATTGAATGCCAATCTTCGAGAAATTGACTATTTAGAATCTATCCTAATTGCAGTAAATGAAACCAATAATTTAGATGATTTGGGTGAAATCACTGACGAATTGCAAAAAGAAGGCTATCTTAAAAGTAAAAGTCCCCCCCCAAAATCATCTATCAAAAGCAGGCCCCGCAAATTTGTGTCCTCTGATGGCTGGGAGATATTGGTGGGCAAAAACAATCGGCAGAATGACTGGTTAACCCTTAAATTGGCCAATAAAAATGATTTGTGGTTACATACCCAAAAAATTCCCGGTACCCATGTAATTATCAGGCTGCCCGTCGACTTAAAGTCAGATATTAAAATCCCTACAAACACCTTGGAGGAAGCAGCCGGGCTAGCAGCTTACTATAGTAAAGCCCAAAATTCTACCAAGGTACCCGTTGATTATACCTTTAGAAGTAATGTGAGAAAGCCTAAAGGGGCCAAGCCTGGTATGGTAATTTACGATAAATTTAAGACCATCTTAGTCGAACCCCAATCACCTAATATATTGGAGCTGGTTGGCTCTGTAGAAGATGCCTAACTAAATACTTCTTTTAGCCATTTAACAGTTACCTCAATTCTATGCATTTCATGCCCAGCAAAACTATGGTCAGCACCTTCAACCATATGAACCTGGGCATGGGGTAGTTTTTCCTTTATATATTTCGCATTAGCTGGACTAACCACTATATCTGCAGCCCCATGTATTACTAGTATGGGTTTGTTTTTTATATTTAACAAGTATTGATCCATGTTGTGTTTTTCCAAATCAATAGCAAAATCAGGTGCAATAGTAACTTTTTGGCCCTCCTCTACTATGCTAACAGTATGACCCTGCAGCATTTTGCTATATTCATCTGGCATTATGGTGGAAAAAGTCTCCCGTAAAAATATAGGGGTGGCCCATAGTATGTACCCTACTACTTCATCTAGATGACTTCCTCCGGCTAAAATTGTGCTTCCACCAAAACTACGTCCTAAGAGAATTAGGGGGACTTTATAATTTTCGGTTATATATGTGATTACATCTTTTAAGTCCCGGCCTTGTCTAGTTAAAGTAATTTGGGTAAACTCTCCTTCACTTTCTCCACACCCAGCAAAATCAAAAGCTACCAAGCCTAAATTTAAAGGCTCAAGTTTATCAGCCAATATGTTGATCCAACCCCGATTTTCCTTGCCTCCCATAAATCCATGGCAAGCAATAAGAATGTAATTTGCTTTGCCAGCAGGCATTTTAGATATTAAGGCTAACTTCTTGCCTGCTGATGAAGTTATCATATGTTTTTGCATAATCTATCCTTCCCCTTATTTATCTATAAGCACAGAACCATCCTCATTTTCCGTATACTTAGTATCTGCTTCTAATATGTATACTTTATTATATTTACGGTCAACTACCACATCACGGTTGATTAAAGTGTTAATTTCGTTTTTAGTAACTAGGGTTCTGATTTGCACCCCATTATCATATAGCTGGATATGTAATTCTCCATTCTGTCTTTTAATAGTTTCTGCTTGATGTCTTTTATAAGGCTTGATAAATACATATTCATATCCCCCATCAACAAAAGCCATTTCCTTTCCATTTAAAAAAACGCGCAAAATATCACCCCTAACTCCGACTACCTGGTTTTGTAATAGGAACTTCCCCCGCTTTACACAAAGGACAAGATTCTGCCTCCCATGATTCTACCAACATGGTCAGTACCGCTTCCTGTTTAACTCCAAAATCAACTTTTCCATTACTTCTGTCCACTAGTACTCCCACTCCCACTACTAAACCACCCAAATCACTCACCAAATCAATAACTTCTCTTACTGAACCCCCTGTTGTAACTACATCCTCAACTATTAATACCCGGGCACCTTTTTCTAGGGTAAAGCCACGTCTTAAGACCATTTTACCCTCTTGGCGCTCAGTAAAAATGCCAGGAACCTTTAATTGTCTCGCTGTTTCATAGGCCACAATTATTCCTCCCACAGCTGGTCCGACCACTAAATCAACCTTATCATCCGCAAAAAATTCCGCTAAATGCTTTGCTAATTCCTCAGTATAATGCGGATATTTAAGCACTTGGGCACATTGCATATATTGATTGGAATGGCGCCCCGAAGTAAGTTGAAAATGGCCAGTTAGGAGGGCTCCAGCATCTGAAAATATTTTAATTGCTTCCTCTTTAGTCAACATTATAGATCCTCCAATTCTTCAATAATTCTGCTAGCTGCTTCCACCGGATTTTGTGCAGCCCTAATCGGCCTACCAATGACTATATAATCAGCTCCTAATTGGATAGCCTCCTTAGGCGTAGTAAACCTTTTTTGATCATCCTGGCTAGCCCAAGTTGGCCTTATACCTGGGGTAACTATAATAAAATCGGAACCACAGACTCCCCTTATAGCCTCAATTTCACGCGGAGAACATACTACACCAGACAGTTGAGACTCTTTAGCCATTAAAGCCCAATTAGCTACTAATTCTTCTATCTTCATACCCCTGATAAACATATCATTTTCTAGATCTTGCTGGGAAATGCTGGTCAGAACAGTCACAGCTAGAGTTAAAGGAGGGATTATGCCTAAGTTTTCAGCCTCCTTGCTTACTTCGGAGCTCAGTTTACTCATCATTGCTCTTCCCCCTGCTGCGTGGACATTAAACATATGAGCCTTTAGTCTGGTTAATACCCGTCCTGCAGCACCTACTGTGTTGGGAATATCATGCAATTTCAAATCCACAAATACCTTGCCACCTAAAGAATTTATTTTTTCTACTATTTGGGGACCTGCACTATTGAATAATTGCATCCCTACTTTAAAAGCACCAACATGGTCCTTTAATTTATCTACCAAATGCAAAGCCCGGGTTTCCGTATCTACGTCTAGAGCCAAAATAATCCTATCTATAGCCTGCATATCACTACCGCCTCCTTAATAATTTTATTTTACTGCCTTACCGACAAGCTCAGCTAAGCTGCTTTCCTTTTCCAGTAAATACCCTTTAATCCCCGCCAGAATTTCCTGGGTAATCATAGGATGCACAAAATTAGCAGTCCCTATTGAAATAGCCCTAGCCCCGGCTAAAATAAACTCTATAGCATCCTTATAATCCATAATACCGCCCCCACCTAGGATTGGTATATTCACCGCTTGGTAAACTTGGTATACCATGCGTAAGGCTACGGGTTTAATGGCTGGGCCGGATAAACCGCCGAATACATTACCTAAGACTGGTCTTTGCAAATCAATGTCTATGGCCATACCCATTAAAGTATTGATCATGGACAGGGCATGGGCACCGGCTTCTTCGGCAGCCACAGCAATTTCCACAATATCACTTACATTGGGGGAAAGTTTCGGGATAATCGGCAAAGAAGTTTCATTTTTTACAGCTTTGACTACATCTTGGACCATCTTGGGACTGGTTCCAAATTGCAAGCCACCCTTTTCTACATTGGGACAAGAAATATTTAATTCAATAGCCCCGATTCCGTCAAAATTCTCCATCAGTGCTGCTAGCTGGGCATATTCTTCTACGGTATTGCCAGCAATATTGGCGATAACCCTAACATTTTTATTCCTTAAGTAGGGGAGGTGGTCAGTTAAAAACACCTTCACACCCGGATTTTCTAGACCTATGGCATTTAACATTCCACTAGCAGTTTCGGCAACCCGAGGGGGGGGATTACCAACCCTAGGTTCTAGAGTAGTCCCAGTAACTATCACTGCACCTAATTGTGTTATATCAATATAATCCTCATATTCACGCCCATAACCGAAAGTACCAGAAGCTACTGTGATGGGATTGTCCAAAAGCAATCCACCTAAATCAACCTGTAAGTCGGGTTCATTGAACATTAAAACACCTCCTTTTTAAAGGATTTATTAAGCATTGTTTATCTCAGCACCCTTGTAACAAATAATATTTTATATATCTATATCATTAAAATTAAAGACCGGCCCATCTTTACAGACCCTAACATAATTAGCGTCACTAGATTTCAATTTTCTCACACAACCCAAACAAGCACCAATCCCACATGCCATATGTTCCTCCAATGATAATTGCCCATGGATATTATGTTGGTGGGCAAAACTAACCACTTTAGACATCACTACTTCAGGCCCACAGGTGTAAATAAAATCTATACTACTTGGGTCGATTTCTTCTAGCAGCAAATCGGTAATAAAACCTTCATAGCCATACGATCCATCCATAGTCGCTGGTTTATAGCTAGCCCCTATTTGCTCAACTCTAGATTTTATGAGTTGATTTTTATTCTCTGCCCCGTGCAATAAAGTAACTTTGCAATCTTTTGCCCTAAGTCTCCTGGCCAAATATATTAGTGGTGCTACACCAACACCGCCGCCCACTAAAACTACATTTTGATCGGCTTTCAGGGCGAAACTATTACCTAGTGGCCCCATGATATCTATATAATCATTACTTTCTGCATTGGCCATAAGCATAGTACCTTTGCCTACTAGCTTGTAAAGTAGGGTAATAGTCCCTTTTTTCCTATCTATATCATATAGACTAATTGGTCTTCTTAATAAGGGATCAAGAGTTGAACTAGGCAAAAGGTGAATAAACTGCCCAGGTTCACAAGTGGAAACTAAATTAGGAGCTAAAAATTCCATCTCATATAAATCTTTATCCAGTGGCTGGTTTCTTAATATTAGATATTTATCAACAACTGGCACTGCCATCCTCCTTTACTTTTAGACAAGTTAAGTCAATTCCAAGTAATCGGTTAAAGCCAAAAACTCTTGGCTCTCAAGTTTAGTACCCGCATCTAGTGCTTCTTTAACAACCTTCAAGGTATCTAAGGAAGTAAGACAAGGAATATTCAATTCAACAGTTGCCCGTCTAATTTGGAAACCATCACTAAAAGGCTTTCTAGCATTAGATAAAGTATTTACCACAAAATCAATAGAGCCATCCCTAATAAAATCTACTATATGGGGAGAACCTTCTGAAATCTTATTAACCTTGGCAACTTTTATATCATTTTCCCGTAAGAAAGTAGCCGTACCGTCGGTAGCTACTAAGTTAAATCCCATCTGGCTAAAATCTTTTAAAATCGGTAGGGCCTCTGATTTATCCTTATCGGCAATAGTTGCCAAAATGGTGCCTTGAGCTGGAATCTGAGCCCCGGCGGCTACCAATCCCTTATAAATTGCAGCCTGTAATGATTTATCGAGCCCCATCACTTCCCCAGTTGACTTCATTTCTGGTCCTAGGCTAATATCTACTTGTTCTAATTTGCCAAAGGAAAAGACCGGAACCTTTACGGCATAAAAATTGGGGGCAGCCCGCAAACCTGCAGGGTAGCCTTGTTCCTTAATTGATTGACCTAACATGATATTGGTAGCTATTTTAACTAATGGGACCCCTGTAACCTTGCTCAAAAAAGGTACGGTTCTGCTTGAGCGGGGGTTAACCTCAATTACATAAAGTTCCCCATTATGCTCTACAAACTGAATGTTAACTAAGCCCCTAATATTTAATCTTAGGGCTAATTGTCTAGTATAATAGGTTAGTTTTTCAATAATTTCAGCTTTCAAATCATAGGGTGGGAAAACTGCCATGCTATCGCCCGAATGGACACCAGCTCTTTCAATATGTTGCATTATACCTGGAATCATGACTTCTTGGCCATCACATACAGCATCAACTTCAATTTCACGGCCTAAAAGGTACTTATCTACCAAGATCGGGTGTTCCCTATTAAGGGTGACTGCTGTCTGCATATATGCCTTTAATTCGTCTTTATTATATACTATTTCCATAGCCCTGCCCCCCAAAACATAAGAAGGTCTAACTAGGATAGGATATCCAATCCCCTCTGCGGCTTTAACCGCCTCATCTAGTGTAAAGACAGATTTTCCAGCTGGCCTAGGAATATTTAATTCCTCTAATATATTATCAAAAATACCCCGATCTTCGGCCATATCGATGCTTTGATTAGAAGTCCCCAAAATATTTATGCCTGCTTTATCCAGGGGGGCAGCTAAATTAATGGCAGTTTGTCCACCAAACTGTACGATGACACCATCAATCTTTTCTTCTTCAATTATATTCATGACATCTTCATAGACCAAAGGTTCAAAATATAACCTATCTGATATGTCATAGTCTGTACTGACTGTTTCAGGATTGTTATTAACCAAAATAGCCATTCTACCCGCTTCTTTTAGGGCCTTAATACAATGCACTGAACAATAATCAAATTCTACCCCCTGCCCTATTCTGATAGGGCCGGAGCCTAAAACTAAAACCCTGCTTTTATGAGAATCGTGCCATACCTCATTCTCCTCCTCATAAGATGAATAAAAATAAGGTGTTACCGCATCAAATTCTGCTGCACAGGTGTCCACCTGCTTGTAAGTAGGTAGTATATCATAACCTCTGCGGATAAGCCGCATTTCATCCTCGCTTATACCCTTTAAACTGGCCAATTCAAAATCAGAAAAACCCAGTTTTTTAGCTTGCTTAAGCAATTGACCATTAATATTAACTTGGCCGAAATGAAGGGCAAAATCAATTATGTTCTTTATTTTTTTTAAAAAGTATTTATCAATCTTCGTTATTTGGTGTATTTCATCTAGGGTAAACTTACGAATAAATGCTTCCGCAATTATAAAAATCCTTTCATCATCTACTTCCTCAAGTCTCTTTTTTAATACCGCATCATCTAGTGCAAGTAACTTGGGTAAACGTAGCCCAAATAAACCGATTTCCAAAGAGCGAATAGATTTCAAAAATGCAGCCTCAAAGCTTCTATCAATAGCCATAACTTCCCCGGTAGCCTTCATCTGGGTACCTAAACGCCGATCACCTAAAACAAATTTATCAAAAGGCCAGCGGGGTACCTTCAGGACCACATAGTCTATGGCAGGTTCGAAACAAGCTGTAGTCTGTCCTGTAATTGTATTGGGTATTTCATCTAATGTATAACCAAGGGCTATTTTGGTGGTAACCTTTGCAATAGGATATCCCGTAGCCTTAGAAGCTAAGGCACTCGACCTGCTTACTCTAGGATTAACTTCTATAACATAGTATTTTTTGCTTAAAGGGTCTAGGGCATATTGTACATTACAACCCCCAGCTATTTTTAAATGGCGTATAATTTTTAAGGCAGCTGCTTTTAGCATTTGATATTCTTCATCAGTTAAAGTCTGGGCAGGTGCTACTACTATGCTATCACCTGTATGAATTCCTACCGGATCCACATTTTCCATACTACAAATGGTTATACAGTTATCATTAGCATCCCGCATCACTTCAAATTCAATTTCTTTAAAGCCTGCTACACTTTGCTCAATTAACACTTGCCTGATGGGACTGTTTTTTAAACCTTTAATGGTTATGTTTTTTAGTTCCTCTTCATTATTTGCATTTCCCCCGCCACTCCCCCCTAGTGTATAGGCAGGTCTGACAATTACGGGGTAACCTATTTCTTGGGCGAAATCTAAGGCTTCTTGAACTGAATTAACTATCGAACTTTCTGCGATTGGTTCTCCAATTTCCTGCATAGTTAACTTAAATAATTCTCTATCCTCCGCCCGCATTATTGCATCTAAAGGCATACCTAGCAAAGGCACCCCGGTTTTAGCCAGAACATGAGCCGCATCTAGTTCCAGAGCCATATTTAGGCCCACCTGGCCCCCAAGGTTTGCTAATATGCCATCCGGTTTTTCTTTTTCTATAATTTTGGCGACTGTATCCACAGTTATTGGTTCAAAGTATATTTTATCGGCTATATCGGTGTCGGTCATTATTGTAGCTGGGTTAGTATTTAATAAAACAACTTCAATACCTTCCTCTTTTAAGGCCCTACATGCTTGAGTTCCCGCATAGTCAAACTCGGCGGCTTGGCCTATGATTATAGGACCAGAACCGATTACCAAAACTTTTTTAAGTTCATTTTTGAGTGGCATTAGGCTTCCTCCATCTTAATTTGCTTTATAAGCAGATTTCTAAAAAATCATCATAAAAAAACCCTGTGTCACTATAACCAGGGTATCCCTCTGGATCAAATTGTACTGAGAAAATTGGTAAATCTTTATGCCTTATCCCTTCAATAGTATGATCATTAAGATTACGCATGGTCACTGCAATTGCTGTTTCCTGCAAAGAATTTTCCTCTATACTAAAACCGTGATTTTGTGTAGTTATATAAACTCTATTGGTAGCCAGGTCTTTAACTGCTTGATTAGAACCCCGGTGTCCATATGCCAGTTTATATGTTGTAGCACCTAAAGCTAAGGCTAAAACTTGGTGGCCCAGGCCTATTCCGAATAAGGGTACTTGCCCTATTAAGGCCCGAACGGTTTTTATAACGTAGGGAATAGTTTGTGGGTCCCCGGGTCCATCAGATAGAATAACCCCTTGCGGGTTTAATCTTATTATTTCATCATGAGTTGTGTGAGCTGGCACAATAATCACCTGGGAGTTTCTCCTTACCAAGGAATTGATGACCCCTTTTTTGGTACCCAAATCCAGCATTACAATTTTTTTATCCCCTTGCCCAAACTTCATAAAATTGCTGCGGGTTACATATTGGACAATATCTCCTTGCATGTTTTTTTTAGCATTTTTAGCTCTTTTAATTAGTAAATCCATATTGTTAAGGCTATAGGTTATTACCCCTCCCATAATGCCATGTTTACGGATAAACCTAGTCAATGCCCTAGTGTCTACCTCAGTTAGGACTGGAATTTCACTTTTATTTAAAAAACTAATCAAATCTACTTCCATTTCGTAATGGCTAGGAAAATCTGTAGCCTCTCTAAGGACCAAACCTCTTACCATAGCCCTATTAGAGGCAAAACTCTTTTCATTAAAACCTACATTTCCTACCAAAGGGTAGGTCATAACAACAATTTGCCCATAATAAGAAGGATCCGTAATAATATCTTGATAACTTACCATAGCAGTGGAAAAAACCACTTCACCTTCGGATATTAAGCAATCATTTAGCAACTTACCCTTAAATACTTTGCCATTTTCTAAAACTAAATAGCCTGGCATAGTTAGCTACAACTCCTATTCTAGAATTTTTCCATCTAAAGCAATTATTTGACCATCAACAATTGTGGCCACTGGCCAGCCTTTAAGACTTTGGCCCTTATAAGGAGTATTCTTACCCTTGGAGTAAAACTGGCCAATATCAACTATTTTTTCTAAGTCGGGATCTATAATAGTGATATCCGCACTACTGCCTACATCAATCCGGCCTGCATCCAAACCTATAATTTGGGCTGGTTTGGCCGTAAACAAATTAATCATCTGCCCAATAGTTAATTTATTGTCATGGACTAGGCTCATTACCACGGGAATAGCGGTTTCTATACCTGAAATACCAAATTCCGCTATATCATATTCGCAATCTTTACTTTCAAAATCATGGGGGGCATGATCTGTGGCTATACAATCGATCACTCCATCATGCAAAGCCTGAATTAGGACTTCTACATCTTCAGCACTTCTTAAGGGAGGAAAAACTTTAGTATCAGTATCATAAGTGCCTACAACTTCATCTGTTAAAGTAAGGTGATGTGGAGCCACCTCACAAGTTATATTGATACCTTCCTCTTTGGCACGTCTAATCAAATCTATGGACCCTTTAGTAGATACATGACAAATATGAATATGCCCACCCGTGAGTTGCGATAACAATATATCCCGGGCAATTACTACTTCTTCTGCTGCGGCTGGAATACCCTTTAGACCATAAAAAGTTGAAAAATAACCCTCATGCATCTGCCCATTTTTAGATAAGCTAAGGTCCTCACAGTGCGATAAAACTGGTATATCAAACATTTTGGCATATTCTAAAGCGTTTCTCATTATGCCTGCTTTCTTTACTGGTTCCCCATCATCTGAAATAGCCACGCAACCTGCTGCTACTAAATGGGCTATTTCGCTTAGCTCTATCCCCTCCTGTTTTTTAGTAACGGCCCCAATTGGATAAACCTTAACTAACCCAGATTTCATCGCCCGCTCTTTTACAAAATTAGCTACTGCAGCTGTATCTACGACTGGAAAAGTGTTGGGCATACAACATATACTAGTAAAGCCACCTACCGCGGCTGCTCTAGTCCCAGTAGCTATAGTTTCCTTATATTCAAAACCAGGCTCCCTTAAATGTACATGTATATCCACAAAGCCCGGACATACTATTTTATTGCTGGCATCAATTGTTTTTACATCCGGGATTTCAAGCCCAGGTTTTATCTCCGATATTTCACCATCTTCAATAAAAATATCTGTAATTTCATCTAAATCACTTTCTGGATCAATTACTCTAGCACCTTTAATAAGTAATCTCACCTTAAATACCTCCTAACATTAAAAATAATAAGGCCATTCGGATAGCTACTCCATTTTTTACTTGTTCTTCAACTAAAGAGCTGATGCCATCTGCCACTTCACTAGATATTTCTATACCCCTATTCATAGGGCCAGGGTGTAGGACTAAGACATCTTCCTCAGCCATTTCTAAATGTTCAGGAGTAATCATATAAAGGTCAGAGTATTCCTCTAGGGAAGGAAATAAACCAATATTTTGTCTTTCCTTTTGCAACCTTAAAATATTAATAACATCTACACCTTGGACCGCTTGGTCCAGATTATAATACCTTTTCACCCCGAGCTTTTCGACTTCAGGTGGAATAAGGGTAGAGGGACCTACAACCCGTATTTCGCAACCATACTTGCTTAAACCATAAATATTAGATCTAGCTACCCGGCTATGTAGTATATCTCCTACAATAGCGACTTTTAGATTTTCCAAGGTCCCCTTTTTTTCTTTAATACTGTACATGTCTAATAATGCTTGGGTGGGGTGTTCATTAGCGCCATCACCCGCGTTAATTACTTTCATCTTGGTGTTTTTAGCAATATAATGGGCTGAACCACTCATAGAATGCCGGAAGGCAATTACATCAAAACCCATCATTTCGATAGTCCTAATTGTATCCCTTAAGCTTTCGCCCTTTTGCATGCTACTAGTAGGTACATTCAGATTGACCACATCAGCACTTAAATATTTGCCTGCAATTTCAAAGGAAGTTTTAGTTCTAGTGCTGTTTTCCTGAAAAACTGTAGCAATGGCCTTGCCCCTAAGGGTGGGGACTTTTTTAATTTCTCGGGTGGTAACATCCTTCATGGGAATGGCAGTATCCAGGATAAGATCAATCTCTTCCCTTTTCAAATCCTTTATCCCTAGCAAGTCCTTATGTTCAAATCTCATTTTAAGCCTCCTGTCTCCAGATAAGAAATTTAATAAAAAACAAAAAACCTTTCTTTCCACACTGGCAAGA
Organism: uncultured Syntrophomonadaceae bacterium; assembly: GCA_964623245.1. Classification (GTDB taxonomy): domain Bacteria; phylum Bacillota; class Syntrophomonadia; order Syntrophomonadales; family Syntrophomonadaceae; genus JAAYRQ01. The sequence continues at coordinate 33,578 of CAZUSS010000002.1, read as the reverse complement.
AAGGTAATCTCTTATCACCTATTTCCCTTGCCAGCCTCTCGGGACTGATTTAAAGGGGTTTTATTCCATTACTATTTCTTCAATTAAAACTTCGTCTTTACCGTCTATCTCCATAACCCTGACCGTAATTACTTCCTTTTTGGAAGTGGGGGTGTTCTTTCCGATATAATCAGCCTTTATAGGTAGTTCCCTATGCCCCCGGTCTACAAGTACAGCCAATTGAATACTTTGAGGCCGCCCTATGTCAATTAAAGCATCTAGGGCCGCTCTAACTGTCCGCCCTGTAAAAAGAACATCATCTACCAGGACTATAATTTTATCATTTATGTTGAAGTTTACTTCAGTTCTATGAACTTGTGGATTAGGCCCTAATCTAGTTAGGTCATCCCTGTATAAAGTTATATCCAATATACCTATGGGGATATCTATACCTTCAATATCCTTGATTATTCGCCCTAAACGTTCCGCTAAGGGGCCACCCCGACGACGGATACCTATAACAACCACATTTTCCACACCTTTATTTCTTTCAATAATTTCATGGGCTATGCGAGTTAAGGCCCGCTTAATACCCATTTCATCCATTATTTTAGTTTTTTCAATTAACTTCACAATTTTTTACCTCCTTATTGCAGGCATAAAAAAACCTACCTAGGTGTGAAGCCCAAGGTAGGCAGTAATAATCGCATTTTACCTTACTAGCCTCACAGGGCCAACTTAAAGGTTCTTAAAGAATTGTAAACAAACTCATAATCCATGTCAATCTAAATTTTAAGTTTAGATAAAATATCTTCCATATATCTTGGTAATGGACTTTCAAATTCCATATATTCCCCGGAACTAGGGTGATTAAAACCCAGCATATGAGCATGTAGGGCCTGGGAATCTAAATTAAAATGCTTGCGGGCCGAACCATACAGAGGGTCGCCAACGACAGCATGTCTAATATAGGCAAAATGTACCCTTATTTGATGGGTACGACCAGTAACAAGCCGGATTTTAACTAAAGTATAGTTATTAAACCTATCTAATACCAGATAATTGCTGATGGATTTTTTGCCCCCAGCGACCACTGCCATCTTTTTACGCTCCCTTTTATTTCTACCAATCGGTGCCTCAATAGTCCCTAGGTTTTCATTTATAATCCCATGAACTAGGGCTATATATTCCCTTTTCATAGTATGTTCCTTAATTTGCTTAGCTAAACTATAATGAGCCCTATTATTTTTTGCTATTACCATTATTCCAGATGTATCCTTATCTAAACGATGAACTATGCCTGGCCTTAAATCACCGTTTATCGTAGATAATTCCCCAATATGGTAAAGTAGGCTGTTGACTAAAGTATTATCCAAATTGCCTGGGCCGGGGTGTACTACTAAACCCTTCGGTTTATCAATTATAACTATATCCTTATCTTCAAAAAGAATTTCGAGTGGAATATTCTGGGCCTTTAACTTTGTTTCCTCTGGTTGAGGAATTGAAAGCTTGACTTCCTCTCCAATTTTCAAACGATAACTAGCCTTGCGCCATACTGTGTCAACTTGAACTAACTTTTCATTTATTAAATTTTGTACTTGGGAACGAGACAAATCCCCCATTTCCTCAGTAATGAAGCTATCTAGTCTTTGTCCCTCCATATCTTCCTCTACAGTAAAAAACTCAATCTGCATTAATAAAATTACCCCCATCAAAAAAGAGCAGCACTACAAGCAATCCTATGCAACCACATACTATTCCCATATCAGCGAGATTAAAGACTGGCCACCAGCCAATACTAAGGAAATCCACTACGCTATTATAAATAAGCCGGTCAATAAGGTTGCCAATTGCCCCGCCGGCAATTAAACCCGATAAATATTGCATAAGCAACGAAGGTGAGAATTTAATATTATAATATGTAATCAAGCTCACCACCACTATAGCGGCCAAAATAAAAAACCAGTATTTATCCTGCATAATACCAAAGGCAGCCCCTTTATTTTGGACATAGCTAATACTGAATATCCCTTTAATAACTATAATACTTTGCCCTACTGTCATATTGTTAATAATCCATAGTTTGCTTATTTGATCTAATACTACTAATATTACGGCACTTATAACAAATCTCAAATTTTAAAATCCTCCTATTATCACTTTCACCCGTTATTGAAATTATAATATCAAAGAAAAATAAAGCAAATCCTACTTAATTTTTGCATTATCTGGTTTTGAAAATAAAGCATTTATTTTATGATTTGGCTAAGACTAATTTATAGTCTAAGTATTAAGCAGAAATGGAGATGCAGGTGGAAAAACAACCAAAATATCAGATAGCTGTCTTAAGTCTATCGAATTATATAACCGTTTTAGTAAATACAGTTCTTTTTCCAGTATTCCCGCTAATTGCCAAGGCCCTTGATTTAACCTTAAAGGATTTAGCCGTTATGGTAGGAATAGTATCATTTCCGTCAGCTACAATCAACCTGTTTTCCGGCTTGATTGCAGACCGCTTAGGGCGTAAAAAAGTCATAGTTATTTCACTTTTTATTTACGGTTTAGGGGGTTTAGTAGCCGGTCTTAGTGCTATATTCTTAAAAGGTGACGCTTATCCTTATATACTTGTCGGTAGGCTATTACAAGGGATTGGCTCATCTACCCCTATGTATTTAACCGTAGCATTAGTAGGTGATTTATTTGATGGTCCCCAAAGAACCAAAAACTTGGGTTTTCTGGAAACAGCCAGTAGTATGGGTAAAGTATCCAGTCCCATAATTGGGGCCATAGTCGGTCTGATTTCATGGTATGCAGTATTCTTCATTTATCCCATTTTAGCATTTCCTATTGCTGTGATTACCTGGTTTTATATAAAGGAACCAGTTGAAGCAGGTAATGTGAGTTGGACAGAACAGAAAAAGGCCCTGGGAATTTTCAAAAAACTTTCTCGAATCTTAAGTATCACTGCCGCTTTCTTAATTATATTTTGTACAATTGGAACTGGGTTTTGGTTAAGTGATTACTTAGAATCAACTTTAAAAATGAACCAAGTGCTAAGGGGAGTTATTATAGCAACTCCAGCTATCACAATGATGCTGACTACTCTTTTTGCTGGGAGGTTCTGCAGGTCTATCAATCCCCGTTACTTAATGGGTTTTGGTCTAATATTCATGGCTGCGGGTATGGCCCTTATAGTTTTGACTACCAAAACCATATTTTTCTGGTTTGTCATTGGTTTAATTGGAATTGGGGCTGGTTTTGCCATGCCTATAGTAGATACAGTAAGCACCTCTGTAAAGGACGAAACTATTCGGGGGCAAGTAGCTACAATATATGGCAGTAGTCGTACCCTAGGTGGTGCTTTCGCCCCTTTGGTATTCTCCTTCTTATTAAAAAAGAGTTTAGCCCTCACTTTTTATTCTACGGCTGCGCTTACTATTGCAATAGGTTTGTCTATTCTTTTCTTTTTAAGGGAGAGGGAAATTTTACCTAAGGATTTCGTAAATTCCGCAGGTAAAGAAAATTAAATAGCTTGTTTAAGGGTATTTACCAGAACTTCCTAACTAGGCTACATAGCCTATAAAGATTAATAGTATCAGCCCCCGTGTCCTTTAACCAGGAAGAACGGAATTTGCTTAAGCCCTCCCTCTTTACTTTGGAGTCTGATAGGTACATGGCAAGTAACCCTTGCACTACTGTTTGGTGGAATATACTATGAGGTAAATCTTGAGCATATTTAAAAGCTGTTCGACCAAATAATTTTAACCTCGCCTCTATTTCTTCATTATCAGCATAATAAAAAATAAAATTTAGATCCCCACCTATTCTGTCCTCGCCCTGATCAATAAAATAATCCAATAATATATGTAAGCCGCAAATCCAGGGAAAGTAGGCATAAACAATAGCTTCTACCTCCAGATTAATAACTTCTAATTCGGTGGCTAGCCTAAATAAAGCGAAGATTGCTAAGGTAGAACCAGTAGCTGCAGCATATTCTTGCCACCTAATAAAAGGAAAGTCCCTTCCCTTTTCTTCTGCCCATTCCCTTAAAATTTCTTCCCTTTGGGGCCAATCTAAATGTTTTTTTACTTGTAAGTCTATATACAAATGGGCTAGTTTTATTACTTCATCATAAATTACATGATAGGAGGGAAGTTTTCGAATGGCATTTTTACAAGAATCAACTAACTTATACAAATAAATATCATCTTGGGTGAAAACATAATCTGCATAATAGTCGTGATAAGTATGGTTAGGGCTTAATGCATCAAGTAGTGCCTGGTGTAGGGTAATAAATGACCTTTCATCCCTTACCCCAACCCTATCACATAAATTATCCAAATAATCACATATAGTCTGATAAGCCACGATTAAATCTATAAGATTTGCACCAGCATAATTATTAACGGCATAAACTGAGCCACCTTGACAGTGAAAGGCTTTTTTATCTAAACTAGCCAGGGCTTGTCTTCTTAAGGCTTTGTCTTCAATCTTTTCTGCTAGCCTTCTCCAGTAGTTTAGTTTTCTATTTACCTGGGGCAATACCTTAAAAATGTAGAAGCTCAAAATAGATATCTGGCTATTATTTTTATCCTTTAGACCTACTTTTTCTAGTTCAATAGTACTTGACATCTTAAATCCTCCACCCCAAGATTATCTTTCATTTTGCTATAATAATTATCTAGTATAAATAAACCCAAATCTTGTAGTTTATTTTGTATTGGGGATCCTGGTAATTGATTTATGGTGTTTAAGCCTGCTTGTAAATATACGATGGCCCGCTTAAGGGATTCATTAATGGCATTAGAATTTCCTATAATTTCAATTATTTTCTCCAGGGTCGCGACTGTGATTCCTTCCGTTTCCAACAAATTTCTAAGTAATAAGCCATACTCGGCATCTTGTAGGGCTAGTATAACAGGCAAGGTTATATTGCCTTGAATTAAATCTTGCCCAGCTGCCTTGCCCAATAACTCAATATCAGAAGAAAAATCTAAGATATCATCTATAATTTGATAAGCATAACCAATTGCCAAGCCATATTGCTCTAGAATAGACACCTTATCATGGGGTAATTTGGCTACTAAAGCCCCTATTTTACAGCTAGAGGCAAAGAGACAGGCAGTTTTACGGTAAGTCTTATCATAATAGTCCTCTACAGAAATATTATAATCATACAACATAGCTAATTGCTTTATTTCACCAGAGCACATTATCTGAATTGTTTCAGTAATGTTCTCCATAACACTAGGTAGATTATGTTGGTTAATCAAATTAAAGGCGGTGGCAAAGAGGTAATCACCGGTCAATACACTTACTTCATTTCCCCATATACTATTGAGGCTTTCCCTGCCTCTGCGCGTATGGGAATTATCAATTATATCATCGTGAATTAAGGAAGCTAAATGGATTAATTCCACTGCTACCGCTATATCAATGACTTCATTTTCATCATGAGAATGTAAAGAGGCAGTAAGATGTACCAGCCTAGGCCGCAACATCTTACCATTAGTCTGTAAGAGATATTTTAAAACCCTATCAATCTGTGGGCTGTCGGTTTGTAGGATTTGTTTCATACGATTTTGTATAGCCGAAATAGGAAAAGTATAACTTACCTTCAGCAATTCTGAGTTAATGGAACACCACCCCTTATTACGATCAATAACTAACTAATATTGTGTCCCACTCACTTGGATAATATACCATTAATTTACTAATTGTTTTTTAGCCTGCTCATGAGCAAACCACTCTAATTCGTCATTTAAAGTTGTTTTTATAGCATAATTGCGATCAGCCAACATAGTGTTAATAAAGAAGTCAGCAATAATTGGATTTTTAGGCAGCAAAGGACCGTGTAAATATGTGCCGATAAGATTCTTATACCTTATACCTTCGCTTTTGTCCTGTTTGTTATTCCCATACCCCTTAATAACAGTACCAAAGGGCTTAATCTTATCGTCTAAAAAATAAGTCCTACCCTCATGATTTTCAAAGCCTATCACATCTACTTCCTTATTATTTATTTGAACCTTTATTAAAATATTGTTAGCCCATCTTGAAGTAGCCTTTTCGGTATAAAAATCAAATAAGTTTAGTCCCGCTATTTTTTCCCCCCTGCTGCCATATGTAGTTCCTAATAACTGAAAAGCAGCAGCGATAAATAAGGCAGGTAAACCTCGTTCTATGTATTCCTTTATCTTATCCGCATAAGGCAAGATTTCTTGGCCAACAATAATTTGGTTTTTTTCCGTACCCCCCCCCATGAATAAGATATCGTATTTATCTAAATCCCAGGTTTCCCCCAAATTAATATTAATAATATTGGCTTTATGTCCATACCATTCCAAGCGTTTTTTCAGCACTATTAAATTGCCTTTATCTCCATATAGATCCATCAGATCGGGATATAAATGGGCTAGGTTAAATTCCCGCATTGTAGACATTTGATTAATCCCCCAATTTAAGAGTCTCTACCACATTACTTTCCTTGGATTCAGATTTTGATTCTGCCTGTAATTTAATTAATATCTTGCGACAGGCAAATAAGGCTGAATAAGTAGAAAAAATATAACTAGTACTACTAGTATAATTTAATGCCTTTTGAATACCTGCCTGCAAGCCATCGGATAAAAACAGGCGACTTTCGGGATAGCCAGCATATTTAACTCGCAGGGCTATATCCCCACTTCGACTACCAGCACAAACGAAAGACTCTACATAGAAGTCCCTTGAGGTAATCAGTTCCAAATTTGCTTCCCAAATCCAAGAAACATCTCGACCATCCCCAGCCTTATCATTTAATATAAAAATTATATTTTTATATTCTGGATTATTGCCTAAGGCTTCGAGAGCTTGATTAAGTCCAATTGGATTTTTCACTAAGATTAAAATGACCTGTTTCCCCTGAATAGAGAAACTTTCCATCCTGCCAGCCTGCGGTTGATAATTCCTAATCGCCTCGGTAATGAATTTATCCTGCAGCCCCACTAATTTGGCTATGGAAACTGCAGCTAAAATATTATAGGCATTATAAAAACCTTGATAGGGGCTTTCTAGAAATATATCATTGGCGCTAAAACTAATAGTAGGATTCATTTGTAAATTGTGCCCCACAAAATTAGGCTCTGGATTTTTATTAGCACAATTTGGGCAGTGAAATTTGCCTAGTTGGGCATAATGATATTTTTCAAAAACTAATTGGTGGCCACAAAATGCACAATATTTACCCACCTTGCTTTCTAGGTCTTCACTTTTATCATATTCTGTCTCCCTAAAACCAAAATACCAACAATGTAGACCTGTTTCCCTTTGAAAATGGGTTACCAAAGGATCATCCGCATTTAGGACTAGTTCAATATTAGTATTTCTTACTGCATCTTTGATAAGGTTAATAATATAATCCACTTCACCAAACCTATCCATCTGATCATTAAAAAAATTGGTTATAAGGACTACCTTAGGAGTTATCTCCTTTAATAAAAGGGGTAGATTGGCTTCATCGGTCTCTAAAAGGGCATAGTCAAACCATCTGCTTCCCCAAAAATTAGTTTTTTCTATGAAGGCAGTGGTGATACCTGCCAGCATATTAGCCCCTGCTGCATTATGAACTAAGGAATAGTCATGTTCCTTTAGAATCTGAGCCACCATGTTGCTAGTCGTGGTTTTTCCATTAGTCCCTGTGATTACGATGATTTCCTCTGAGATGTTTTCGGCTAGTCTATATAAAATATCTGGATATAAAATTCTGGCTATTCTGCCCGGAAAAACAGTACCTTGGCTACCCGTAAAACGGGTTAAACTAATTATTAATTTTCCCATAATTATGGCTACTATTAACCTGATTTTTCGCACAAAAATACTCCTATCTAGCTGACAATTATTTAAAGAAAAAAGCCTGTGCTTACCACAGGCTCGTTTAAATTAGATATTATGATCCGAACCAAGAGCCAAAATCAAACACCCTACTACGTCTAGGTCTATATTTCTCATGATACAAATCTACATAAACTTCATGCAATTTTTTAGTGGTATTAGCTGCGGATAGTTCCTCTGCTTTAATAATAGCATTAGCTTGGTATTTTTCATATAATTCTGGTCTAGAAAGTATCTTAATAACAGCTCGGGAAAAATCATCTTGGTTTTCAGCGGTCAGTATACCATTAACACCAGAATCTACCATATCCTGTACCCCACTTGCATTGACAGCCACTACAGGCAATCCAGCTGCCATGGCTTCAATCAAAACTAGACCTTGAGTCTCGGTAACTGAGGAGAAGACAAATAGATCTGCTGAATAATAAACTTCAACTAAAGTATCAAAGGGTAAGGCCCCGGTAAAAATCACTTCCCTATCTAGGGATAATCCTAGGTCATAAGCTTGTTTTTTCAATTCACCTTCCAAAGGACCCTGGGCAGTTAAAACTAGCGTAGTATTGGGAAGGCCTATTTTCACTTGTTTAAAGGCCTTAATTAAAAAGTTTAAGTTTTTTTCCTTGGTTAGCCTGCCCACGAATAATAAAATTTTATTATCCTTAGGGATATTATATTTATCCCGCAGCCAATTACTTTTTTTACCCGTAAATTTATGTAAAGGGACCCCCGTTGGTATTACCGATATGGGAGTCTTGATATGATATTTGGCTAATATTTCTTTTACATCGGTTGATGGAGCTATAACATGATCACATTGGTTACAAAAATAATTGCTATATTTTACCGCCATCTCCTTGGCTAAATCCTGAGCAAGTGGTACATAATGGGCATATTGATCATACATGGTATGATAAGTAAACAAAAGTGGGATATGGTATCTTTTGGCATACCTTAAACCAACCCTACCTAACAAAAAGGGGGAATGTACATGGATGATATCTAAATCCAGTTTTTTTAGCAAAACATTCATACCAGGATAAACCGGGATAGCTAGCGCATAATCAGGATTTGTTGGGGAAGGCAAGGAATAAAAACGAAAGACATTTTCCTCCCTCTCCCTATAATCTGGATAGTTAGGAGCAAATACATAGATTTCATGACCTAACTTGATTAATTCTTCTTTAAATGTACAAATTGAGGTCACTACACCGCTAGTATATGGTTTGTAACTATCTGTAAAAATTCCAATTCTCAATGATAGTGCCTCCCTAAATGGCCTTTTTTTTACTATAAACCTAAATAGTTTAATTTACAAATCAAAACAAAGCGAACTTATCTATTCATGTTCATAAAAATCACTGCCCGCAAGCTGAAATGCTTCCCCTTTATCGGACATAGAACTTATAGACAATACGTCTTCCTCTGCTGGACGATAATTCCGATGATTTTTGTTAAAGGGAATATCACCTGCACACTCGGTACACAAGGTAGTATTAACTAACCTATGCAACCTGGCTGGATCTATATGCTTACCACACCTATCACATACCCCATACAAGCCTTGTTCATAACGCCTTATAGCATCATCCAATTTTTCTTTTTCAAATTCTAATTTTTCTAATATACTTATATCCTTTTCCCTCTCATAGACTTCGGAACCAATATCTGCGGGATGCTGATCATACATAGATAATTCGTTAGTAGTTTCTGTGATGGGAGTCATAAGCCTATCTCGTCTTTCCTGTATTACTTCTTCTAACTCATTTTTTTTTGCTTGCAACTTATCTTTATAAACCAAAACATCACACCTCTTTTTGATTATTAACGTCCTCCCATTTTTAGCTGAACCTGTACTATAGAAACAATATCAGCAATAAATTCTCCTATTATAGGTACATTTAATAAAATAACCTTTTGTAAAAAATATATTACTATGGCCGCTAATATAGTAAAGCCTATGGCACTTCCAAATCCCCTAGCCAAACCGATTAAAAAGTTAATATAAAGAAGTCGCCTAGGCCTTTCTAGCATTTCTATGTACTCGGCCAAACGCATCTTTTCCATATTAATAGAAAGCTCCGTGATTTTAGCCATTAAGTTTTCAACCGTAGCCAGTTGGATTTTTTGCCATCCCTTTTCACGTTCCACTAGGTTCACCCCAGGCCTAAAAGTATTATTCCATATATATGCTTAATAAATACAAGTTAATTATTTAATGAGTGAATGGGTGCTGGTATACGCCCTTTGCGATTAACAAACTTACTGGAGGAATATTGATTAAGTTTGATAATTGGTGCCCTGCCCAGCAAGCCACCGAATTCTACTAAGCCACCCTCTTCCTTCCCGGGTACCGGTATTATTCTGACTGCTGTTGTTTTGCGGTTAATCATGCCGATAGCGGCCTCATCAGCAATTATGGCAGCTAATGTATCAGCCGAGGTGTTTCCCGGTACTGCGACCATATCTATGCCCACTGAACAGACACAAGTCATGGCTTCTAACTTATCAAAGGATAAACCCCCTGATTTGACTGCATTAATCATGCCCTCATCTTCGCTAACTGGGATAAAGGCACCAGATAAACCCCCTACATAAGAAGAAGCCATAGCACCACCTTTTTTAATAGCATCATTTAACATGGCTAGGGCCGCAGTACTGCCATGTGTACCCACCATTTCCAGCCCCATACTCTCCAAAATGTCGGCTACACTGTCCCCTATGGTAGGTGTAGGTGCTAGTGAAAGGTCTACGATACCGAAGGGCACCCCTAATCTTCTAGAGGCCTCCCTTCCTACCAATTCACCAGTACGAGTAATTTTAAAAGCAGTATTTTTAATAATATTGGCCAGTTCTCCTAAATCAGCATCAGGGTGCCTTTTTACTGTGTTTAGTACCACCCCAGGGCCACTTACTCCTATATTCAAAACAGTTTCAGCTTCCCCTAGTCCATGAAAAGCACCTGCCATAAAAGGATTATCCTCAACTGCATTGCAAAATACTACTAACTTAGCACAGCCTATGCCATTATCTGCTGCGGTTAATTCGGCAGTATCCTTAATAACTTGCCCCATTTTCAAAACTGCATCCATATTTATTCCAGCCTTAGTTGTAGCCACATTGACCGAAGAACAGATCCTTTTAGTTGTGGCTAAGGTTTCCGGGATGGCCTCGATTAAGGCCAAATCTCCTGGGGTAAAACCTTTATGTACTAGGGCTGAAAAACCACCTAAAAAATCAATACCTATTGCACTAGCTGCTGCATCTAAATATTCACCTATTATTATAATCTCATCTTTGTCGAGATTATTAGCTAACATGGTAATCGGTGTTATGGAAACTCTTTTGTTAACAATGGGTATACCGTATTTTTTCGAAATTTTCTCCCCAATTTCAACCAGGTCTCCAGCATTTTTAACAATTTTTTCATATACTTTTTTACCGATTTTCTTTCCAGAGTGGGCATAACAATCCAATATATTTATACCCATAGTTATAGTTCTAATATCTAGATTTTCTGTTTGCAACATATTAACCGTTTCTAGTATCTCCTCTTTACTTATATTAAAGGACATCCAAAACCCCCCTTTATAAAAATCAATACAATTAAGGGGGATATTACTACCCCCCTTGCTAAATAATATTATATTCTATGCATAAATCTAAAAATATCTTCATGTTGGGCAGTTATTTCCAAACCCATTTCCTTCCCTTTAGCCTTAAGTTTTTCCCGCAGGGTATAAATATCCAAGGTACTCTGGGACATATCGACTACCATAGCCATAGTGAAAAAACCCTGCAAAATAGTCTGATTAATATCCAAAATATTAATCTTTGCTTCAGCTAAAACATTAGATATATTGGAGATTATCCCTATCCTATCATAGCCAAGCACAGTGATGATTAATTTGTTGCCTTCCTCCATAATATTCCCCCCTATTATAGATGTTTTATTACTTCACTACATCTATCACAAAGAGTAGGATGATTTTTATCTTGTCCAACTGTTGGCTCGATTATCCAACAACGTTCGCACTTTTCCCCTGCGGCAGGTTTAACGTCTACCCAAACACCTTCTACATTGTCTAATGCTAGGGCATTATCAGGTTTATCCACTAGGCTACCTATAACTACTTGGGATACTATAAACACCTTTTCTAAATTACCGGTTTTATTCCAGCAGTCTAACCATTCATCTTCCCCATAAATGGTCACTTGAGCCCCTAGTGAGTGTCCTATAATTTTATCCTTACGGGCCTCCTCTAGTGCCTTGGTAACCACTTCACGAGTCTCTAATAATTGGCTAATTCTCTTTTCCAATTCCTCATCATTATAATCTGCGACCTCTGGCCAATCTAATAGTTGAACACTTTGGGGCTCTCCATCTTTTCTAAGATAAGCCCATATCTCCTCCGAAGTAAAGGCCAAAATCGGGGTTAATAGTACCATCAGAACCTTAATAATCTGATATAAGACACTCTGTGCTGCCCGACGTTCTTTATCGTCTGGTAGGGAACAATACAATTTATCCTTTAATATATCGAAATATATATTACTCAAATCAACCGTGCAGAAGTTATGAATTGCATGAAATACCACATGGAATTCATAATTTTGGTAGGCCTTAGTAACCCTAGCTACTAACTTGTCTAATTTTATCAAAGCCCATTTATCTAATTCAGTTAAATCTTCATAGGTGACTAAATCTTCTTCAGGTGTAAAATCGGAGATATTGCCCAATATAAAGCGACAAGTGTTCCTAATTTTCCTGTAGGCCTCAGCAGTTTGTTTAATAATATTATCGGAAACTGATACATCACTACGATAATCTGCTGAAGATACCCACAACCTTAGAATATCCGCTCCTAACTCCTTAGTAAGCTTTAGTGGATCAACTACATTACCTAAAGACTTAGACATTTTTTTACCCTGTTCATCAACTAAAAATCCATGCGTTAATACACTTTTATAAGGAGCACTACCCCTTACTGCTACTGCAGTTGACAAAGAGGAATTAAACCAACCCCGGTGTTGGTCACTTCCTTCCAAGTACATTTCTGCAGGCCAATGCAAATCAGGGTGAGTCTCCAATACTGCCATATGGCTGGAACCCGAATCAAACCATACATCCATAATATCCGTTTCCTTAATGAAACTAGTACTTCCACAACTACATTTTGTGCCTGGGGGTACTAATTCATTAGCTTCTTTAGCAAACCATATATCAGAGCCATTCTCAGCAAATAGCTTGCTTATCCAATCAATAGTAGTTTCATTTATGATAGTTTCATTACATTCCTGGCAATAAAAAATTGGGATTGGTACTCCCCAAGTACGCTGACGCGAAATACACCAATCTCCCCTATCCCGAACCATATTAAAAATACGCTCCCTACCCCAGGCAGGAATCCATTTAACACCATCAATAGCATCTAAGGCATCTTGGCGGAAATTATCAATAGAAACAAACCATTGTTCAGTGGCCCTATAAAGAATAGGGTGCTTACATCTCCAACAATAAGGGTATTGATGTTCAATTTCGCTTGCCTTTAATAGATTGCCTTGATTAGCTAGATCAGAAATTATTTCCTTATTGGCATCTTCTACAAATAAACCTTCATATTTACCCGCTTCAGAGGTAAATTTCCCTTCATTATCTACGGGTGAAATGATACCTAAATCGTATTCTTTACCTACAAGATAGTCATCTTCCCCATGCCCTGGTGCAGTATGAACACAGCCCGTACCAGCTTCCAAAGTAACATGCTTGCCCAGGATTACTAATGATTCCCGATTAAACAAGGGTTCTTGGCACTTAACATTTTCAAGTTCTGCCCCTTTGAATTCTTTAACTACTTTATAATCTTCCCATCCTAGATTTGTAGCAATTTCCTCTAATAAGCCCTTGGCTACCACATATTGTTCAGAATTAACTTCTAGTAAAAGATAATCAAAATCGGGGTGTACACTAATAGCCAGGTTAGCAGGCAAGGTCCAAGGTGTAGTAGTCCAAATTATCACGTAGGCATTTTCAGGGATTATTCCCTTGCCATCTATAACTGGAAACTTAACATAGATTGAAGCAGAAGTTTTATCATTATATTCAATTTCCGCCTCAGCTAGAGCAGTCTCACAATCTGCACACCAGTAGACCGGTTTAAGACCTTTATATATATAACCTTTAGTAGCCATAGCACCAAATACTTTAATCTGGACAGCCTCAAATTCGGGCAACAAAGTAATATAGGGCTTATCCCATTCTCCCCTAACCCCTAATCTCTTGAACTGTTCCCTTTGGATATCCAAATATTTTAAAGCGTAATCTTGACAATGCCTGCGAAATTCTACCACATCAATTTTATCCCTATCCAAACCCATATTTTTAATAGCTTGTTGTTCGATAGGTAGCCCATGGGTATCCCAGCCCGGTACATAGGGGGCATCATAACCTGCCATAGAATAGTATTTTACAATGATGTCCTTTAACACCTTGTTTAAAGCTGTTCCCAAGTGGATGTCACCGTTAGCATACGGTGGACCATCATGCAATACAAATTTCGGTTTACCCTTATTTTTATTTTGCACCTCATTATATATATCAATTTCTTCCCAAAAGCTTAAAAATTCAGGTTCTCTTTTGGGTAAATTCGCGCGCATAGGAAAATCAGTCTTGGGCAAGTTTAATGTTTCATCATATTTTCCTTTAGCCATATTAAATAACCACCTCACCAGTTTTTCTTTCCCATTTTTATATAATCGTAAAACCGATTACTATCCAGGTTTTAGCAAAAGTAAAAGTCAAATCCTTTTTACATTGCCATTAATGCCAATTATGTAATCTTAAAACTTAATTTAAGTAAAACCAAGATATTCCGCAATACTAGCTAAAAATCGTATTTAATTGTAGCATATACCAACTTTCAAGACAACCTCACTTATTTAACTAATTTAACAATCCCCCATTTAATAAATATATTAGGAATAAAAGGGTTTTATAAAAGTAATATCGAAATATTTTGTAGATTATGTATTTGCACAGGGGGGAAAGTATTATTATGGGGGGAAATTCAAAGGAATCCAGAAAAGAAAAAAGGGGTATGATCATAAAGGTATGTACACGCTCTGCGATTGGGGCAGGAATACTAGGGGTGATAATCGGCTTGATTATTTTAAAAAATCCCCAGCTTAATCCACTTATTGTTGCAGTACCTTTGGCTTTTATTGGAGGTGGCTTAATCGGCCTATTTTCATCTATGCGAAATATTAAGGAATTTGTTGATCCTGCTTTAAAAATTACTAGTTTTGCCCAAGAAGTTGCCCAAGGTGATTTAACCAAACAGGTGGATGATTTCGGTGAAGGCTATATGAATCTAGTGGCAACTACCCTAAATGACATGGTAATTCGCCTAAAAGATTTAATCACCCAAACCGATAAGGCCACTACCGTAATCACAGAATCCTCTGGTATATTGCTTGCTTTGTCAGAAGAAACAGGTGCAGCTTCTACGGAGGTAAGCAAATCCATGGATGATTATGCTAGTGGGGCTAGTGACCAAGCAGCAGTTGCCAATAATATTACTACTTTAATGACAAATCTAGCCCAAACAGTTGAAACCATTGCCCAAAACAATCAAAAAACAGTTGACATGTCCCTGAATACCCAAGCTGCTATCGGGGAAGGAAACAAGGCCATAGAAATGCAAAACGCTAAGATTGATGAAAGTTACCGGGCCCTAGAGGAGGTCAGCAAAACAGTAGAAATGTTAGACGAAAACTCATCAAAAATTGGCCAAATAGTCGAAGTTATAGGTAGCATAGCAGCCCAAACTAACCTTTTAGCTTTAAATGCAGCAATTGAGGCTGCCAGAGCCGGTGAACACGGCAGGGGTTTTGCAGTTGTCGCAGAGGAAGTTAGAATATTGGCCGAACAATCTGCCTCCTCTGCATCCGAAATTGCAGATTTGATAAGCCAGATGCAGGAAAATACTAAAATAGTGGTTCAGGAAATGAATTTAACCAAGGATGTCTACAGCCAACAAATTGATGCAGTTAATTCTGCCAGCCATATCTTCGGCACTATAGTAGATTCGGTACAAAACATCAATGTGGAAATACAGGAAATTTCCGCAGCTACTGAAGAGATAGCAGCTTCAACTGAAGAAGCCGCAAATGCTGTAGATAGTCTAGCTACTTTTACCAAACAGTCTGCAAATAATTCTCAAACGATTTGTACCTTAACTGCCAATCAAGAAGAAGCTTTAGCTGGCATTATTAAACAAATTGAGTACCTTAATGAACAGGCGGAAATAGTTAACAAGTTATTACATACCTTTATCATATAATTCACCTATATTAATCACCTATTCGCTGTTCACAAATACTAACAATGCTGCAAGCTGAACAATTAGGGGTTCGTGCTTTGCAAATCTGTCGCCCATGCAAAATTAATAAATGATGAGCCTCCCCCCACCTAGTTGGGGGAATCATTTTTTTTAGGTCTAATTCAATTTGAGTTGGGTTTTTAGAATTAACTAGACCAATACGGTTTGCTAGCCGGATAACATGTGTATCTACACCTAGTCCCGGTTTATTAAATCCAACCGCTAGCATGACATTAGCAGTTTTTCTTCCTACTCCAGGTAAAGTAATTAGTTCCTCTAGGGTAGAGGGTATTTCCCCTGCATAATCATCATTGATTATTTGGGCCAATGCTTTTATGTTTTTGGCCTTGTTTCGATATATCCCTACACCTTTTATCAGGTTTTCTAATTCCTTTATACCTGCATTAGCCATATCTTGGGGAGTTTTATACTGGGCAAATAGTTTTTTGGTTACATTATTTACCTGGGCATCTGTACTTTGGGCCGATAAAACAATAGCCACTAATAATTCGAATTTAGAGTTATAATTTAGCATGGTCTTTGGATTAGGGTAATCTAACTTTAAACTATCAAAAATCGCAGTTACCCTATTTGCATCATGCACAAAAATCACCTCAATATACAAAAACTAATCTTTGGTCCCGCTAGCATTATAGTTAATCCCATAATTTAATACCAGCACAGTTACCTCGACATTTTTCCTCGAAAAAATACCAAATTTTAATTAACTAACAAAATCCCCCTTATTATGTTATGATTTATTTTAAAATGTCTTAAAAAGGGGTCTTGCTTTATGCACCATAAAAAATATCGTACTATGGCTGAATTGAGTATGTTGTTTGTAGCCTTAGTCTGGGGGTCTACTTTTGTCATCGTAAAAAATGCTTTAGCAGATATAGAACCCTTTTTATTTCTAGGCTTGAGGTTTGTTATTGCTTTTTTATTCATTGCCCTGCTTTCCTACAAGCAACTTCGTCAAATATCTTGGTCGACTATATTTTATGGTTGTATTATCGGGTTGTTTCTTTTCGTAGGGTATACCTTTCAAACTATTGGTTTAATGCATACTTCATCATCTAATGCGGGCTTTATTACGGGACTAAGTGTTGTACTAGTCCCAATAATCTATGCTTTGTTGCAAAAGAGTTTACCTGACTTAAGAACAGCTATTTCAGTAATCCTAGCCTTGCTAGGCTTGTTTTTACTTTCTGTTCAAAGTAATACATTTGCACTAGGCTATGGAGATTCATTGGTTTTGATTTGTGCCTTTGGCTTTGCCTTTCATATTATTGCAGTAGACAGATATTCCCATAGACACAATCCCATAGCTATAACCTGTGTCCAAATCCTTTTTGTGGGCTTACTATGTATGGGGATTGGGTTAGCAACCGAACCCTGGCCCACTAAATTTACTACTAATGCCATACAAGCTATTCTCATAACTTCAGTTTTGGCTACCTCATTGGCCTTCCTTTTCCAAAACTCCATGCAAAAGTATAGCACCCCAACCAGATTTGCCTTAGTTCTAGCTACCGAACCAGTATTTGCAGCAGCTGCGGGATTCTGTTGGGCAGGGGAGCTTTTCACCGAGAGGCAACTGTTTGGAGCCTGCCTAATTCTTTTAGCCATGTTCGTAGCTATTTTAAAAGGGGATAAAAAATTCAAAATTAAATCTAAGCAACAATAAAGGGAGACTATATCTAGCCTCCCGTTTTTTTCACCATTACGACTTTGGCTCTATAAAACCTTGCTTAAAAAGGACTGGGTACGTGGATTACTAGGATTGGCGAAAATATTGCTCGGTAATCCCTCTTCCACAATAAGGCCTTCATCCATAAAAATCACCCTATCACCCATCTCCTTGGCAAAACCCATTTCATGTGTTACCACCATCATAGTCATCCCCTCAATGGCTAAGTCTTTCATAACTGCCAAGACTTCACCAACCATTTCGGGATCAAGTGCAGATGTAGGCTCATCAAAAAGCATAAGCTTAGGTCTCATAGCTAGAGCCCTAGCTATGGCAACCCTTTGTTTTTGTCCCCCGGACAATTTATGGGGGTAAACATTAGCCTTATCTTGTAAACCTACCTTTTTGAGAAGTTCATTGGCCCTATCATAAGCTTCTTCCTTTTTTTCACCCTTAATTTTTATAGGGGCCATAGTAATATTATCCAAAGTAGTTTTGTGTGGGAAAAGGTTAAATAATTGGAATACCATGCCTACTTGCTGTCTGACTTTATTAATATCAGTTTTGGGATTAGTTAATTCTTCCCCATCAATAAAAATCTGCCCCGAATCAACCTTTTCAAGTTGGTTAATACAACGCAAAAGCGTGCTTTTACCTGAGCCACTTGGCCCAATTACACACACTACCTCCCGATGAGCCACGTGGCAGTCTATACCTTTTAAAACTTTTAGGCTACCAAAGCTTTTGTGCACATTCTTCATGTGTATCATTATGAAGCTAATCTCCTCTCTGTATAATCCCCTAATATAGACAAAACTTTAGTCATTATAAAATAGATTAGAGCAATACCGCCCCATATCCACGTAGCTTCATAAGTAACCGAGTAAGCAATTCTCCCCCTTTGGGTTAATTCTTCCGCTGCTATAATGGACATTATGGAAGTATCTTTCAAAAGCATAATAAATTCGTTAATTAGCGGCGGAATTACTATTTTATAAGCCTGGGGCAAAATAACCAAAATCATAGCCTTTCGATAGTTCATACCTAAGGATTGTGCAGCCTCCATTTGCCCCTTATCCACTGCCTGAATGCCTGCCCTTACAATCTCGGCTATATAGGCCCCACTATTGAGTGAACACGTTATAATAGCGGCCTGTAAAGCTGATACCTCCCCCATAATAGCAGGTAAAATTCCAAAATAAAAAAGAAGTGCCTGTACAAATAAAGGAGTTCCCCTAAAGATATCTATATACAGTGAAGAAAGATGATAAAGTAACTTATTATTAGATAATTTAAACAAACCCAAGAATAAGCCCAATAACATGCCAAAGCCAACCGATAAGGCAGTTATTTTCAGGGTTACTAGGGCTCCCCCCATAAAATAGGGGAAATAGTTGATTAATACATTCAGACCCCGTCCATCTAAAAAATTAGCTGCGAAAACTAATGTTATTGAATTATACATATTGTCCTCCAAACAATGTAAAGGCACATATTAATTAATAAATACTATTCAAACCACTTGGCATGAATTTCATCATATGTTCCGTTTTCTTTTATTTTAGCTAAGCCTTCATTTAACATGTTAAGCATAGCTGTATTGCCCTTCTTAACTGCTATACCATATTGGTCATCAGCAGAGAATATCTCCCCAACTGTTTTAACCTTACCTTTAGCTGTGGTTTTAATATAGTTGTCGGTTACTGGGAAATCATTGACAACTGCATCTACTCCACCCTTTTCCAGTTCCATAAAGGCTTCCCCAACTGTTTGGAAGGTCTTAACCTCAGTTTTGGGATCTTTGTCTTTTACGCTTTGGGCAGCGTCAGCCCCGATAGTACCAATTTGTGCTGAAATTCCTTTGCCCTTCAAATCATCAAGTACAACAATACTATCATCATCACTTCTAACCGCAATTATTAAACCTGCATTGTAATATGGCTCCGTAAAATCTACCGCTTTAAGCCGTTCTGGCGTTATGGACATAGCTGATATAGCACAATCAAGATGTCCAGCTTGCAGGGCAGTAATTAAAGAATCAAATGCCTGATACTTAATTTCCACTTCATAACCTTGCACGTCACCAATAGCCCTAATAACATCCATATCAAAGCCAACCGTTTTGCCATTTTCATCAAATTCAAAAGGCGGGAATGTAGTTTCCGAGCCCACTACGATTTTTTTTGTATTCGCTTTATCATTGGAATCACCACACCCGACAAGAGCAAATGCAAGTCCCATTATTAACAGACTTACTAAGAGCAACCTACCCCACTTTTTCATATACGTCCTCTCCTTTTTCGTACTAAAATATATAACCTTAATAATTATACATATTAAAGTATGTTTAAACAATAAATATTGTTTTTATGTCCAGACAAAAAAAACAAGTACCAGCAAGTGTACTTGTTTAAGTCCTATACCATTCGGATAGATAATTAGCCAGACATCCCTTAAACCATGATTTTTGGACAAATATATTTATTTTAATCCTTTATTATTAATATATGTTTTGCAGAGACTATTGCCCTAGCTTCAATATTTGGTAAATTATCTTTTATTACACCTTCCCATTCGTTTTTTTCATTCACCCATAAACAAACTAGCACAGAATCAAAGGCATAGCTATCTAAGTTTATTTTCATGACGCTCTCTCCCTTATTGCATTTAAAACAATGCTAACAAATGCCTATGACATCTCAATGTCACACCAAATCACAATATTTTAAATTTTATTTGTTTTTATCTTTTGTTATAATTAATCCATGAATAAAATTGCAAATGTTTTAAAAGATCTAAGGATACAAGCTAATATGAGTCAAGCAGAGCTAGCTAAGCTATTGGGAATTTCAAGATCGGCAATATCTAGTTACGAAAATGCCACCCGTAGCCCCAACTATGAAATCCTTACTAGAATAGCTAGGATTTTCCATGTTAGTACAGATTACATACTGGGGTTAAGAGATAATAAAACCAATACGGATAAATTAAAATATGTCCTTTCCGATATTGCTTCCCTTCTGGAATCCTCAGAATTAGATGACAAACAAAAAAGACAAATACTACTAGAACTGAAAAGCTATTTCATATGGAGGTTGGAAAATGTAGATTTAGATATATAAACTAACAAGGCAGGTAATCCTAGGATTACCTGCCTTGTTAGTAAGTACTTCCATTCACTATTCATCCAAACTAATTACTTCCATGCCTTCCAATATATCCTTTAAATCTTTACTATAAAAAAAGTCTGTCATTTTATCTATTTTATCCTGCTGTTTCTCCAACATATCGAGATGTGCCGCTACTTGTGCCTTAATCTCTGCCCCGAATAAATTCATTCTCTTAATCACTTCCTGATAAATCATTAGAACTTCCGCAATCTTCCGTTTTGATTCAATCAGGCTTAATTCCGCTTCTTTTTGGGCATTTGCTTTTAAATTTTGGGCTGTCTCTTGGGCCAATATTAGGCTATTATTCATGGTTTCTTCCATCTTGTAATACTTATCTAAATCATATTCTAATTTCTGAATTTGTTCCTTAAGTCTGGCATTTTCACTATACAGGTTTTCATAATCTTGGGAAAGGCGATATAGAAAGTTTTTCACTTCCTCTTCATTGTAACCTCTAATTGATTTATTAAATTGCTGATTTCTAATTTCAATAGCTGTTATCACAATGAAATCCTCCTTCATACTAAACATTAGGCCGGCTAAATGATAAATCAGTTAGGCCTTGGGGAAACAAGTTTAGCAACTCATCCCTGAATCCCTCAGTTCCCCCATTAGATTGGATGTTATTTAAACTCCGGTGATAAATAAAAAGCAATCTATCTAATTGCCCATTATGGTAAAGATGTCCATCTATCCTCATTCTAGTAAAACCTAGATTTAAAAACTCACTTAAATAATCATATAGAGATAAATCATAAGGATAATAGACATGGGTTCTGCCTGCATTGTCCAAACGCAGTCTATATCCCTGCTTAAAATTATCCCATAAATAATTGACTTTCATATTATTTCCACCATGGTATTCCTCTATGGGGTAATCGGTAATTATCCCGCAAAGGGGGCCATGCACTACAAGCTCTAGGCTATCTTTATGTTCATTTATGCCCTTTAGGTTGCCCAACTTTAATTCTGGTGATAAGCACAAGCCTTTAGCGCCCTGTTTGAGCAAAACATTACAGGCCTTGGAATTAGTAATATTAAGACCTGGTCCTCCCCATACCGCAAAGCCCATTTTAGCCAGATAGTTTAGACTTCCTAAATCATTAACAATAAAACCTGCAAAATTGGACTCCTTCCTGAATTCATCCAATTCCTTCCCTACATTTAAAATATCAGGCCAATTCTTTTCAGTTACTATTCGGGGCGTCTCTATTTTAATTTTCGTGTCCAGCAAATTGTATTGATTTAAAATTTCTTTTATAGCAGTCAGATTAAAACCACTATCATCTTGTCTAAAGCTTTCCAAGCCTAGAATAATAGTGTCACAGTAGTCCTTAGCCACTACAAAAGCATTTTTATTCCCGATCTTTACCGCTAATTCTTCACATTTCCGATTAGTGGTTTCACTTGCATTGTCCTTAGTTTCCAATTTAGGCAGCCTACGCGGTTTAGTAGGGAAAAAAGGCTCCCTTTCCCCCGTAGTATCAACCGCATCTATATCCAATTTCCCCCACAAGTTAGCTAGGGTAATATTCCTTACCCTGTTTTTCTCTATTTGAGCTAACTGGGCTTGATCTACTTGATAGTCCTTCTTTTTGCTATAAATATCATCAATAGCTGATCTATACGTGCTTATAATATTAGATAGATATCCAGCATCCCTCATTCTACCTTCGACTTTTAATGAATCTACCTTTGCATTAATTAAATCCTTTACAAAAGGGAAAAGGCTCAAATCATTATGGGCTAAATAGTAGCCTTCCAAACCATCTAAGACATAAGGCCAACGACAGGGCTTAATACATCTCCCCCGATTGCCACTGGCACCAGCTATAAAACTACTCATATGACATTGACCTGTATGGGAAATACACATATCGCCATGAACAAAAAATTCAATATCCATATTAGTCCTATTTTTTATCTGCTTGATTTCCTCCAAAGATAGGCTTTTGCTTAATATAACCCGTGCGAAACCTAGCTTTTCTAGAAATTTTACCGCCTCACTATTACCTACACCCATTTGCACACTAGCATGTAGTGGGATAGAAAGATTAAGACTTTGATGTAATTTAACTAGGCTTAAATCCTGAACAATCAAGGCGTCTACTTTTAATTCCTCTAGTAGAAGTAGATATTCCTTTAGTTCCTCTGTTTCCCTTTCAAAATATAAATTATTCAAGGTTATATACAATTTTTTATTCTGGGCATGTAAAAAAGTCACAGCATCCTTAATCTCTTCATCAGAAAAGTTGAAGTCACTTTTTAGGAGGCGCATATTAAATCTTTTCCCCCCAATATAGACTGCATCCGCCCCTGCTTGCGCGACTTCTTCTAAGACATCCCATCGACCTGCTGGTGCTAATAATTCAATTTTTCCAGGCATATATAGATACTCCTTAAAGGTTTTATAGAATACTAAACAATATATTTATTACCAATCTTTGTAGAAGGGTTAGGGCTATAACAGCAAAAATAGGGGAAAAATCAATGCCCCCTGCAGATGGGATTAGTTTCCTGAATGGTGCCATTATAGGTTCACTTACATCATAAATAAATTTAATAATAGGTTGATATGGATCATGCCTCACAAAAGAAAGAATACATCTACCAATTATTATCCAGACCAAAACTGTGAAAGCTATATCTACCAAAGATATTATTGCCATTTTAAACTAATAACCTCCCTATCCTTCACTTAATTCCTGTGCTTTATAAAAAGCTGCTTCCACTGCTGCAAATACTGCATTCCTTAGGCCATTTTCTTCTAATTCCCTTATAGCTGAAATGGTAGTTCCAGCTGGGGAAGATACCTCATCTCGCAATACGGCAGGATGTTTACTAGTTTCTTCTAATATGGCTATGCTTCCTTTTAGGGTGTTTACTACTAAATCCTGAGTTAACTTATGGTCAAGTCCAATATATACACCAGCATTAATTAATGCCTCTATGAAAAGAAAAATATATGCTGGGCCACTCCCTGATATAGCAGTTATAGCATCCATATTTTTTTCGTCTACCAGATAAGCAGTCCCTATACTAGTAAATAAGTTCCTAACTAAATTAACTTTTTCAGAGTTGGCATACAAACCACCTGATATTGCAGTTACACCTTGACCAACCAAAACTGGGGTATTAGGCATAACCCTTATTACAGTAGATTTAACTTTAAGCAGATTCTCAATAGTACTAGTTTTTATACCCGCTGCAATAGAAATAATTATATGGCTTTCCTTGAAAAAATCAAGATTATCAGTAATAAGAGTTTTTATTTGGGGTGGTTTTACAGCCAAAATTATTAAGTCACTGCTTTCTACTAAATCATTTTGCTCCTTAAAAACCGCATTGAAGTCCTGCACAAACAGATTAGTAGATTTTTTATTTATATCGTTAACAAAAATGTTTTTTATGAGATTTTTATCTCCACTAATCCCAGCTAAGATAGCATAGGCCATTTTTCCACAACCGATAACCCCAATATTCAAGGACAATTACCTGTCACCCCCGAAATCTATGCCCCCAAAACTACTTTTACGCATTATTGTACGATGGTCCTTGCTAATTTCAATATTACTTGGGGTAAAAATAAAAATATGGGGACCTATTTGTAAACTGTCTCCATCCAAAGAATAGGTCGTTCCACTTAAGAAATCAATAATCCTTTGCGATATGTCTTTTGGGGTATTTTCAAAATTTAAGATTAATTGTTTTCTATTCCGTAAATGGTCCGCTAAGAGTTGGACTTCATCGAAATTCTCAGGTTCGTAAACTACTACTTTCATAGTTTTTTTAGTATGTATGCTTACTACATTAGCAATGTTCTTTTTGCTTTCTAAATTAGCAGTACTTCCTGGTAATTCATAGATCTCCTCTTTAACTTCCTCTTCACTTTGGAACCCTAACCAATTCCAGAACCTATCAACAATACCCATTAATTTTCCCTCCTTATCTTTTACCAAAAATTGAACTTCCTATTCGAACCACATTAGCTCCTTCTTCGATTGCAACTTGATAATCCTGCGACATTCCCATAGATAAATACTTTAGATCAACATTAGCATACTTTTCTTTGCTTAGTTTGTCCCTCAATAAGCTTAGTTCTTTAAAAAAGGGCCTAGCCCTTTCCGGATCGGGGTCTTCAGGTGCCATGGTCATAAAACCTAAAATCATCAATCTGGGTAAGGCGGAAATGGACTCTAAAAATTCCTTAACATCATCTGGAGCGATCCCAGCTTTTTGTTTTTCACCTGAAACATTGACTTGTAGCAGAGTAGGTACTACTATATCATTAAGTTCAGCCCTTTTATCGATAGATTTAGCTAGGTTCCACCTATCTAGAGAATGAATCAAGGCTACTTTTCCCACTACGTCTTTTACTTTGTTAGTTTGTAATCTACCAATCATATGCCATTTGGCATTAGGTATTTCAGTAACCTTATGGTTTAATTCCTGTACCCTATTTTCACCGAAGTTATTTAGCCCCAATTGCATTGCCTTCTGCACAGCAGCTATATCAACAGTTTTAGTTACGGCAACCAGAATAATATCCTCCACTTTTTGTCCACTTTTATGAGCAGCTTGAGCAATTTTACTTCGTACAAGATTAATGTTTTGAGTAATTTCTTGCATACCTACCACCTTTTATATCAAAGATACTTCGACTATTAGCTATTATAATCCTTTTTACCATTACTAGCTAACTAGACTACTAAAAAACTTACCCCAAATGTAGAACCTCTGCCAATTTCACTATCTACGAATACTTCACCCCCATGGGATTCAACAATATGCTTTACGATAGCCAGTCCTAATCCCGTTCCCCCTTGATCCCTGGATCTAGCCTTATCTACCCTGTAAAATCTTTCAAAAACCCGAGGCATGCTCTCGTGTGAAATCCCCATCCCCGTGTCAGTTATGGTAGCCACAACCCTACTGTCCCTTCGCCTACACCTAATGACAATCTTCCCTTTTCGAGGGGTATATTTTATGGCATTATCTAATAAATTTATAAAAACCTGTCCTAGCAAATCTTCATCAGCCACAATCCTGGGCAAATTATGTTGGGATATAAATTCCACATGTAATTCTTTTTCGCTTATTTGCGGACCTAAAATATTCATGACTGACCGAATAGATTGTTGGATACAAACAGGTTTAGCATAAATGACCCGCTCCCGTGATTCGATAGAAGATAAGGTAAGCAAATCCTCGATCAGCCTACTTAAGCGGTCGGTCTCTGCATCAATTATAGACAAAAACCTGCGACAGGTTACACTATTCTCCATGGCACCATCAAGCAAAGTCTCCACAAAGCCTTTTATTGAAGTCAAAGGAGTACGTAGCTCATGGGAAACATTACCTACAAATTGAGATCTCATTAAATCAAAATTCCTGGCATCAGTAACATCATGAAAAACAGCTACCGCACCTTCAATTATATTGAGTTGATTCTTAATAGGTGCTACGTGAACTCTAAACACCTGAACATTGGGACTAACATCTGTTTCGGTAAAAACTTCATTCCCATTTTCCAGAACATCATTTATCATTTGGTTGATTTTGCTGTCCTCGGTCACTTCCGAAAAAAGCTTTCCCACCAATCCTCCTTCTGGAACTAAGAGCAGGCTTTCTGCAGCTTTATTAGCCATATAAATACATCCATCGACATTACATAATATTACGGCATCAATCATGCTACTAAGAATAGTTCTTATTTGAAATGCCTCACGTAAGCCTGTTAACACTAGCTACACCCTCTTTATTGGTTCTCAATAAATCTATACCCAACTCCCCGCACAGTTTCCAAATAAATCGGATTAATTGAATCATCTTTTAGCTTTTGCCGTAAATGTCTAATATGGACATCAACTGTGCGTGTATCCCCTGAATATTCATATCCCCACACTTTTTCTAATAAACTTTCCCTAGTAAAAACCTTACCTTGATTTAAGGCAAGAATCCTTAACAAATCGTATTCTTTTGGGGTTAAATCAAGCTTTTCTTCGCCTAGGAAGACCTCATATTTTTCTGGCACTATAATTATGTCTCTAAAGACATAAGCCTTTTTATCGGCTGATTTCTCTGCCTCTAAAATTTTTAGGGCCCTTAATCTAGCTTTTACCCGAGCAATCATTTCCCTGGGGCTAAAAGGTTTTTTGATATAATCATCAGCCCCCATCTCTAAACCCAAAACAGTGTCAAATTCATCACCTTTGGCAGTAAGCATAATAATAGGAATACTCTGGAATTCTGGGGATTGCTTCAGAGTTCTACAGACTTCAAGGCCATCCATGTGAGGTAACATAATATCCAATATAATGAGGTCTGGATATTCCGCCCTTACTATTTTTAAGGCTTTTAAACCATCATAAGCTACTAGAACCTTAAATCCTTCCTTTTCCAAGTTAAACTTGACTAGCTCTACAATATGGGTTTCATCATCAACTACAAGAATTCTGGATTTAGACAAGATATCACCTCAATAACGTAAATTAATCATAGCAGCCATTCTTCCTGTAAGTCCAGCTTCCTTCCGGTAAGAAAAGAAATCCTCAGTATTACAACTTGTACATAAATTGCTAATTAAAATATTTTCCTTCCTAACCCCATGTTTAATTAGCATCTGTCGAATAGTGTTCGGCAAATCCCATAAAAAACCTTTTTCTTGACAAAATAAAATATTATCCATATCCCTAAAATTAGATTTTACTAGTTCAGCTAAATCATTTCCAATGACAAAACAACATTTCCCAATCCCAGGTCCAATAAAAACCTCTATGTTATTTATATCGCAGGCAAATTCATTCTGCATTAATTCAATAGTTTTACAGCCTATTCCCCCCATAGTCCCCTTCCAACCACTATGGGCTAAACCAACCGCCCTTCTTACTGGATCAAATATGAAAATGGGAAAACAGTCAGCATAAAAGGTAGTCAAACATATATATGGTATATTAGTCACCATAGCATCAGTTTCTTTTATAGCAGTAGCAAATTCATAAGCCCCTTGTCCCAAGTTCTCTTTATCAACTATAACAATATTAGTAGCATGCACCTGTTCAGAACAGACCATATAATCCAAATTAAGATTTATAGCATTCAATACTTTGCCTCTATTTCTAATTACCTTTTCTTTTTCATCACCTACATGTAGGGCCATATTAAGACTAGAAAATTCACCTTGACTAAAACCAGCTTTCCTAGTAGTAAATAAAACATCGACCCCCATTTGGTCCCATTTAGGAATATTTATATATTTTAATCCCATAGAATCCTTCCAAATCCAATTAAACATGTGTTAAATCCTTTCGAATTAGCTTAAAATATAAAATAAAGGAGTTGAATATACATGGATTGCCCAGTTTGTAAGCATAGATTTCCCGATGATTCAGGAATATGTCCCGAATGTGGTTTCAATTTCAATCAGATAAATTGGATTGCAATAGGCAAAACCTATCATCCGCAAGACATTATTATAGAAAGTCTACTTAATGCCGCTAATATTCCCGTTAGATTGATAAAAAAGGAAGTCTACGGTTTTCCAGTAGCAATAGGGCCATTAGCAGAAGTAGAGATCTTAGTTCCAGATAAATTAGCAAATACAGCTAAACATATTATAGATGAAGTCAGTCAATCAAGCGAATCAGAAAGTGAATCTACCTGGGAGGAAAACTAAATGTTGACCATAAGTGAAGTCGCTTTAAAATACAAGATTAGTTATAAACAAGTAAATGATTTAATTAATTATGGTTTCTTGCCGGTTAATTACACAGAGAGGACACCCCACAAAGGAATCAGACTCTTGTTTTCTGAATTTGATATAGGCAAAATAAATATACCCTCTGCCTTAGCAGAAATTAGTCAATTAAAAAGGCAAGGGGTAATTCGAAATGATCACCAAGACTTTAAAAAAGTAATGCGGGTAATAAGTTATCACGATAATTTTTTAAATAAGATTGCCAATCACCCTAATAGAAAACTATTACAAACCTCCTTTTTTTTGTTTCATCTAAATCATTATGCTAAAAAATATACTAACCTAAGTAAAAAGCTCTATAAACTTAAGAACCAAACTTTAGAAAAAATGTACCTAACTACCCCTGAAGCCATAGAAGTGCAATATTTACTTGGGCCAGACCGCAAAACAGTGTGGCTGTGCGAGGATTGCAAAGATTCCTCCCAAGCAGCCGGCATGCCATATGTTTCTTACATTCGTCAAGAATATTACTGTTCTAAATGCTATATACAATCTGTAGAAAAGGAATACTATTCCCTTATAGAGTTTGTAATTCCCTCCTCCGAATACCGTTTTGTCTTTCACCTTCCTTTAAATATTGCCACCAAGTGGTTAAAGGATATTAATAAAATTCCCCTAAAGGTTAGAAAGACTGAAAAGTATATGGATAAGATGTATTTGTACGGTAGAGAAATACACCGAATTGAGGAAAAAGCATTCCCACTCAATATGATAATTGAAGAATTAGAAACCTACCTGGCTAAAGAATCATGAGTTTATCCATTAAGAATTCTTGAGCTGATCAATGGTTTTAATAAAACTATTAAGGTCGGTAAATTGACGATAAACGGAAGCAAACCTGACATAAGCAACCTCATCTAAATCTTGTAACTTGTCCATCACTTTTTCACCGATTATGATGCTGCTTACTTCACGTTCATAGGTATCTCTTAATTCCCTTTCTATTTCTACTATTGTTTTTTCTATTTTTTCCATGCTAACGGGACGTTTTTCACAGGCCTTAGTAATACCACTAAGTAGTTTATCCCGATTGAATTTTTCCCTTTCCCCATTTTTTTTAATAACAAGCAAGGGCCTTTCCTCTGCCCTTTCATAGGTAGTAAACCGTCTTTTACAGGAGGTACACTCCCTTCTTCTCCTAATCGAAGTACCCTCTTCACTCGAACGGGAGTCAAGCACTCTACTTTCAAATTCCGAACAATAAGGACACCGCACCAAACCACCACTTTCCTTAGTACTTATGGCCTTATTATGAGCAAATTTATACTTAAATTCAACTATTTAGTAAGTTTCTTCATCTAATAAATATTCTCTACGATATAATTCAATATCACTTGCAACCGGAACCTCTACCAAAACAACATCCCTACCTATTCGAATAATTTTTTCCCAAGGTACGGTTATATCTTCACGTTTGGAAAAAATACTAAATCCCCTAGTCCTACCTGGCAAAATTAAGGCTATAACCTTACCATTTTCTAAATCTAGATCTATGTCAATTATATTGCCTAACTTTTTGCCATCTAGTATATTAACCACATCCCTGGCCCGTAAATCTGAAATCTTAATCAAAAAATCACCCCCTATAATCTATTAATATATATGATGGTTTATTTAAAACTTTCTTATAATGTATTATTTAGGCTATAAGGAGAGTAATCAGCTACCTGAGCTATTATAAGTGAGATATCACTATATAAACTACATTTATGATATTCAATCATACATCTCCTAGAAACGATATTAAAAAAGAATAAGTATAGGGCTGGACTCAACAGAGGGGCCCTCAAGGTACGGATTGATTGATGTACCTTTCTTAAAATATTCCGATAGGAGTGAATTTTATAATATGATGAGGTCCCTGTATACTGCGAGTACGGGCATGTATGCCCAGCAGTTAAATATTGATACCATCGCTCATAACATGTCTAATGTCAATACAACTGGCTATAAAAAACAGCGTCTGGAATTTCAAGACTTACTATATCAAACTATCAGAAGACCTGCAGTCAATCTGGATGCAATTCAACCTGTGGGCTTAGATGTTGGCCTGGGGGTAAGGCCAGCCGCTAGTACCACCCTTTTCACTCAAGGGAATTTTCAAAATACAGGTAACCCTTTGGATGTAGCTATCCAAGGCCAAGCTTTTTTTAGTGTGGAAGTACCAGGCAGGTATGAACCTTTATACACTAGAGATGGTTCCTTTAAACTGGACACTGAAGGACAGTTAGTTACCACTGATGGTTACTTATTAATGGGAGTAGAAACTATCCCTGAAGAGGCCTACGATATAAATATAGAAAGAGATGGACTAGTAACCTATATGTTGCCTGATGGAGATGAACCAGAAGAAGCAGGTCAACTTGAATTGGTCAAATTTATAAATCCAACCGGCCTAAACAAATTAGGTCGCAACCTGTATGATGAAACCGCCAATTCTGGTGAACCTATTGATTGGGATCCAGAGGAAGACAATACCGTATGGTTAGAATCACATTATTTAGAAATGTCTAATGTGCAAGTAGTAGAAGAAATGGTTTCCCTAATAACTGCCCAGAGGGCCTATGAAATTAATTCAAAAGTAATTCAATCCTCAGACGAAATGCTGCAAACTGCCGCCAATTTACGGAGATAAAGGGGTTAAGACATGAAGATTGATAGCCTTACCCACAATTTAATGGCTAACCAGACATTTAAAAATATGCCCAGTTCCACCGAAACAAATTTTGATAAAATCCTTCAGCAAGCCACCAATGAGAAGGATAATAAAAAATTGTACGAAACATGTGTAGAACTAGAAAGTGTCTTTTTATCCAAAGTGTTAGATGCTATGCGAGCCAGTATACCTAGAAGTGATTTAATTAATCGAAGCCTTGCTGAAGAAACATTCGAGTCCATGCTCTATGATGAATATGCCAAAGAAATGAGTAAATCTAACTCCGTAGGTATAGCACAAATTCTTTATAATCAACTGAAAAAATGAAATGATATGAAATGAAAAGCTACCTAATTAAAATAGGTAGCTTTTTTAATTTATTTGAGGTTACCGATTGCTTCTCCGCCATATTTTCATTTCTTCTGCTTCCCTAATTAAATCATCCCGAAAATCTGGGTGAGCAATTTCAATCAGTGCTTCGGCTCTTTGCCAAGTTGTTTGACCTTTTAGTTGGGCTACCCCGTATTCAGTAACAATCATGTGGGTAGCAGAACGTGGATCTGTAACAATAGCACCAGGGGTCAAAATCGGCTTTATACGAGATTCCAGACCATTTTTACCTTTAAAGGTTGATGTCATACAAACAAAGCTCTGTCCATTCTTAGATTTAAAAGCTCCCTCAACAAAATCTAGCTGCCCCCCAGTCCCACTAATTTGCCTAGTACCAACACTTTCTGCACATACTTGTCCAAAAATATCTATTTCTATACAGGCGTTAACAGATACAAAATTATCAATACTCGCAATTATAGTCGGATTATTGGTGTAATCAACGGAATAAGCTGCAAGCCCCGGATTATCATCAACAAAATCGTATAATTCCTGACTGCCCATAGCAAATGAGAATACTTGTTTATATTTATCTATATTCTTATATGCACCAGTAATCTTGCCTGCTTTTGTCATTTCCAAATAAGCATCAACATACATTTCTGTATGGACACCCAAATCCTTTAAATCAGAATTGGCGATAATATTACCTACCGCATTGGGAATGCCCCCAATACCAAGCTGAATGCAACAACCATCAAAAAGCCTTGCAGTAATATGTTTGGCAATTAATTCTTCGGCTTCACTAGGCAGCACATTAGGCAGGGTAGGAAGTGGGTCATTATTAGTCTCCACCAGGTAGTCCACCTGGCTTATATGAATGCTTTCTTGGTTGCCACCTAGAACCCTAGGCATGTTAGTATTAATTTCTACGATAACATAATCCGCTTTTTCTATGGCAGCCCAGGCAGATGGACAACCTGCTCCAAAGTTTAAGTAGCCGTGTTTATCCATAGGACTAACTGTTGCCATAAATACGTTAGGTGGTGATGCATAATTTCTAGTTAGTTCTGGACATTCATGAAATTTCATGGGGACATAAGATAGAAGCCCCTTATCATAAAATTTCCGATCAAGTCCCCCGAAGTGCCAAGCATTCCAATAAAAGTGCTCACCAGTTGGATCAGCTTCCAAAGTATAGTGTGGCCATACCCCAATATCACACCTAATGTTTACATCATATAATTCGTCTTTGCGTTTAGCTAAGGCGGCATCAAGTTCATTAGCACCATTTATTCCAAATGCATGTTCAACCCAATCCCCTGACTTAACAACCTTTACAGCCTCCTCAGCCGTAACTAATTTATTATTGTACTCAGTCAACCATTTTTGATACATTAAGTTTTTAAACCTCGCCTTCAAATATTATTACAATTACAAAAACATTAAATAATTTAAATAAGATTTAAAAAAACCGGGATTATTCCTCGACATTATAACTTTTATTATGACAATTAGCAAATTTTAAAGATTGAAAAATGCAACATAAATCAAGCCTAGAACTTTTTTTAACTAGTTACCATGGAATTTCTCCCCAACACTTTCTAACCAAAAAAGAAAAAACCTTTACAAAAAAGCAAAGGTAGTTTTGGGCAAAAATAAATCCTGGCAATTACCTACTCTCCCATCCAGAGGATAGTACCATCGGCGCTGGAGGACTTTACTACCGTGTTCGGTATGGGAACGG
>CAZUSS010000001.1:119821-123648 GCA_964623245.1 uncultured Syntrophomonadaceae bacterium | reverse complement strand
TAGGGGGTGAAGTGTGGACTGCCATACAGACTTTAAATATGGGTATGGGGTTTGAAGCTGGTATAGGTATTGTTATATTAGCCATAATCTTAGATCGCATAACCCAGAACTTGGGGAAATCTAAGTAAAAAGAAGGAGGATATAATGTTAAAAAACAAAAGACTTATAGTCTTAATTTCTTTGATGATGCTCGTAGCCTTTACATTGACAGGCTGTGGAAATGGCATGGTAGAAAATGGGGATGTAGGCGATGCCAAAGAAAAAGTGGAAATACTCTTTGTAGAATGGGCATGTGCTAGGGCTCAAACATATATTACTGCTGATATTTTAGAAAATATTATGGGGTATGATGTTGAAATGTCTTCCTTAGCTGCCTCTGCCATGTATCAGGGATTAGCCAATGATGAAGCAGATCTCGGTTTTACTTCCTGGTTGCCACTTACACATGGTGATTATGTAGCCCAGTTAGGTGATAAAATAGAAATAATAGGACCCAATTATGAAGGGGCGAAAATAGGTTTAGTTGTACCTACTTACGTAGATATCGATTCCATTGAGGAATTAAATGGAGTAAAAGATAAATTCGCTGGGGAAATAATAGGCATTGATCCAGGGGCTGGAATTATGCAAGCAACTAATAAAGCTTTAGAAGATTATGATTTAGATTTCGAATTAATGGAGGGTTCAGATGCTACGATGGCTGCTGCCTTAAAGGAAGCCATTGCCTTAGATGAGTGGGTAGTTGTTACTGGTTGGAGCCCACATTGGAAATTTGCAACTTGGGATTTAAAATACCTAGAGGATCCTAAGCTGGTATATGGGGAAGCTGAAACTATCAGTAGTATTGCTAGAACTGGCTTGAAAGAGGATTTGCCAGAAGTATATGAACTATTGAACAATTTTCACTGGGGTGATGAGGATATTGGTGCAGCAATGGCATTAGCTGAGGAAATGGGAGATAGTAAACTTGCTGCAAGAAAATGGGTTGAGGACAACCAAGACTTGGTAAATAGTTGGCTACCCGAAAAATATAGAAGTTAACAATTGGAAAATAAGCCCCCACTATAAAATGGGGGCTTATTTTTATTTAAAATAATTTATTTTCATTGCTTCCCTAACCTCATCCATAGTTGCCAGTGCTACACTATGGGCTTTTTTTGTTCCAGTAAACAAAATGTCTTTTACCATATCTTCAGTATAGTTGGCCCTTCTTTCCCGCATGGGTTCAAGTAATTCGTCTATTTTAAGGGTTAGCTTTTTCTTACAGGCTACACAACCGATTTGTCCTGCTCGACATTCCGTTTCTATTTGGTCAACTTCGATCGGGTTGAATATTTTTTGGTAGGCATATACGGAACAAACCTCTGGATGTCCGGGATCCGTTTTGCGTATCCTAGCGGGGTCAGTAACAGCATTATTAATTTTTTTAGTTATCTCTTCTTTGTTATCTTTTAAATAAATGGCATTGTTTAGGCTTTTGCTCATTTTAGCTTGGCCATCAAGACCTATTAGGCGGGGCACTTCACCGATCAATATTTCAGGTTCGATTAAAACCGCTTGGTACAAGTCATTAAATCTACGCACTATTTTACGGGCTAATTCAATATGGGGGATCTGGTCCTCCCCAACTGGCACTAGATGGGCCTTAAATATTGAAATATCAGCAGTTTGACTAACTGGATAACCTAAAAAACCATAAGTCATATCCTTAAAACCATGTTGCTCGGCCTCGGTTTTAATAGTGGGGTTGTGCCGCAATACATTTACAGAAGTAAATAGGGCAAAATACATGGTAAGTTCATGTATTTCGGGAATCATGCTTTGTATAAATATAGTAGAAAGTTCAGGATCTAAACCCGCAGCTAAGTAATCAAGGGTTATTTCGATTATATTATCGTTTAAATTTTCGTCCCTTTCCCAATGAGTAGTTAGTGCCTGTACATCCGCGATAATAATATAACTATCATAATCATTTTGTAATTTGACTCTATTTTTTAGACTGCCTAAGTAGTGGCCTAAATGCAAATTGCCCGTAGGACGGTCTCCAGTGAGAATTCTTTTTTTGTTTGGCATACTTTATCCTCCTTGATTATCAGGTGAAATCAATAGTAGTGATTTCTAATAATTATTAGTAAAGATATCTTTAATTAGCATAATAAGTTCGCGAAGTATTTGACTAAGCAATGGTTTTAAAATAACATTATAATGCCTCAAGTGCAAGTGTAATCTAAAATTCTTAATAAGGATATTATGATGACAAAATATAATATAAAGTAGTAATGTAAATATTTGTGATATAATAAATTCAATGGTTTACTAAAGGGGATGAATTATTAATGGCAAATTTGGATGATTATTTATGTTTTAGTGTAAGACACTTGATGAAAAAGGTTGATCGTAACCTAAGCGAGAAATTTGAAGAATATGGAATCACTATTCCTCAATCATTTATTTTGCATAGTTTATTGGGTGAAAATGGCATAACCCTAAAAGAAATTGGGACCCGTACTTTAATCGATAGCTCATCTATGACTGTTTTGGTTGATAAATTGGAACACGAAAAGCTGGTAGAAAGAAGGTTAGACCCTCAAGACCGTAGGGCAATCCGGGTATTTATTACTCCTGAAGGGTTAGAGGTTGCTGAGAAAATAACTGGGATCGCCCGTGAATTTAATGTGAAATTATATGATTTGATAGGCCAAGGTAATCAAAAAGAATTTGTACACGGTGTAAATAACATTATTAAGGGCCTGGAATAGTTTAGTTTAAGTCATATTTATTTTTAATGCATAAACTAATAAGCAAATAAAATAAATAGATGAAGTAGCAGCAGCTGTTAAGCCGGAATCGTTAAAAACGAAGGCTATAATAGCTGCTATTATTATGCCTTTTAATCCTATGTATAGGTAATTAAGGGCCCCCTTGATCTCCTTTATTTTTTGATTGGGTTTATAAATGAACAAGACGATTCCAGCTAGTAAAAGCAGGAAGACCCAACCCAAATATTTATAATTAATAATTTGTAAGTGCATTTCTAATTTTCGAGTAATCAGGTTAATAAATTCCTGAAAACCTTGATTGCTTATCAGGTGAATATTTTTGCCTAGATGTGATTGAAGCTCGAAAGGTTGGCTCATATCTAAGCAAGCTATTATTAGAATTATAAGTAGGGTACCCATAGTTAACCAAACTATATCTTTTATTTCTATCCTATTTTTATAGAAGGTTATTAGGGTATAACCTAAGGCTATACATGCTGTGATAGTTCCTCCAACATTGATGCCAAAAAGAGGGTAGGCGATAAGGAAAACAATTATTGCAAATAGAATCTTGATCAAGTTTAGGCGTCTATGGGTATAAAGGGTGTTGAGGTACAATGCAGCGAAACTTATAGTAGCTCCTATCAATACCCCCATATATTCATTGCCAATACCATAATATCTAGCTCCACTAATTATTTGGTAACTCATAATGGATTTGGCGATTAAACCTAATCCCCCTACCAAATCTAATGATATAGTGGAAATTGTAAGGATTAGGATTATCATTAATTTGTTAATTTTAGTTAGTTTATTTAAAATCAATGTAATTATGGTTAATAGGGCTGACAAACCTATTATTAGGGCGATAAAAAAATATTTATTGTAAATGGGGAAAAAGGATATGAGCAGTAGAGCTAGGGGCAAGGTTAATATAAAAGCTAGTATAGTTTCGACTGATTGCCGATATTTAGGCCTATATAGCAGGTAAAAAGTAAACAATAACAAAAGGACTACAGTAGTGACTAAAATGGTCAGAATCCACTTCTGGTTAGCATAGCTAAAAAC
>CAZUSS010000001.1:0-119811 GCA_964623245.1 uncultured Syntrophomonadaceae bacterium | reverse complement strand
TTTATTTAAATTTTTAAGATATTCAAAAGAATAAGTGTGGGGGCTTGCATAAATGGGGTCCTTAACAGAGGGGGTAAAGCAATTTAATATGGAATTTTTTAAATTAGTAAGAAGGACAATACCTTCCCTACGGGTGGAATGGCTAGTTAGGATTCCGGTTTGCTCTGCTTTTACAATTATAAGTGGCGTAAGTAATGCATTGGGGATATAGGCGTTACGGGAGGGGCTAGGGCTGAAAACATAGCGAATGGCATGGGGGTTTTCCAGATTAGTATCGATTGCTTGTATGGATCTATCTATCTGGGATAAAATCGTTTTACGTTTATCTTTATATGTTTCAGTAGAAAGCAGGGAATACATGGCCTCCAGCCTTGTCAAATCACCATATTCAATTAAAATTATATTAGAATTTTCGATAGTCTTAAATTGCTCGTGCAGGAGGTTATAATTTGCCCAGTAGGAACTAAAGGAACTAGCAATGAAGTTGCCTGGGTTTTCTATGTGGCCCCGATCCACTACCCCTTTAGAATCCATTAGGACTAGGGCACCAGGGCGATCAATTATATCAAAACGATCACTATTGCCTATTATTGCAGTAGTTAAGCCTAAATTATGTAATGAATCGCCTAATTGACCTGGCAGACCAAGTTTTCTTTGTTTGTTATTTCTATGTATGACTTCTATATTAGTAACCAGTATATTTTCAGTTGCAGCCTTATAACCCGTATTGCGATAAAAACTATCCATTACCTTTTCTTGTTTATAAATGGTATCTGCTTGGAAGTTGAGGTTAGCATCACTACTACCAACCGCCAATTTACCAGCTGATATAGTAGTGCAGGCATTTTTTATGGTTCTATCCCCACCAGTTATTGTATTTAATAAGCCTATGCTTGCCTTTTCTTGTAGCTGCCATAGATATGGGGTATTTTCCGGATTAATATCGTTTAAGGATAGATTGTCTACCATATATAGAATTACTTGCTCATTGGGGGGTTCATTTGCAGCTATTACAGGTAAGGGCAGACATAGACAAAAAAATATACCTAATATTATATATAGAGTTCTTTTCATGAAAAATCCATTCCTTTTATTTAATTTTCATTTACACCAACCCATAATAGGGCTGAAATATAAGTTAAAATTAATGCAAAAGCTATGACCCCTGTATCATTTACTATAAAAACTGTTATCCCTGATATAATTAATATGCGGATACTATTCATAATACTAGGTGTTTTTACGGCCATTAGTGCCAGCGTTTCTCTACCCTTTAGCCAAACATACAGCAGAAATGCTATGAATATTAGCATAAGAATACTCCAACTAGATGTAAAAAGGGTATTAGCTAGGATGGTCAATTTTGTTTTTACGATGGAGAAAAATACTTGGTAACCCCCGGTTAATAAAGAATTAATGGCCTTTCCAGCGTGAGAAGGGCTAGAGCTTAAAAGGTAATCAAGTCTGGCAACCCCTATAACCCCAACTATTGCTAAGACCCCTATAATGGCAAGGGTTCGAAGGCTGATCCTACGATTAGTCATAAAAAGGATAAAAACTCCTGCAGTTACTAATGAGGTAATCAAGCCACCAACGTTAGCTCCATAGCTCGGATGACCTATAGCCAAGCTGATGAACAGCAAGAAAATGAAACCCAGAAATGTTTTTAGGTAAGTATTTATATTGACCTTATTAACCAAGATGCTTATAAAAATTACACTAGCAGCCAACAATATACCCATAAAATCATTACCGATACCATAATATCGTCCACCAGCTATAGCATCTGAGCCTAAAGGTGATAATAACATTAATTTTGAATTAGTAAAACAATCTATAGTCAAAAGTATTGCAGTAATACCAGTAATTATAAAGATAATATGAGCAGGCTTTAAGAATAAGCTAAGTGCCCAAGATATAACTAAACTACTTAGGAGGGTTAATAATATAGAAACTATAAGGGATTCATAATTAGTAGCGCTTAGAAACAACCATGATATAGGGATAAGCAATATACTATAGACTAATATATCTAAAAAATTATTAGTCCAATATTTGGCATGCCAAGCCCATAAAGCTAAGGCAAAAGTCAGTAAAATCAGACCTATGTATAACAAGTGAAGGGGCTTACGGTTGGCCCGTAGGTTTTGGTATAGTTTCAGGTTAGCCCCCAGTTTTTGTAGACTATTATCCTCTTCAATGACAGAGACCTGACTCCCATTGGCGGAGAAATCAGCAGCAAAAAAGCTGAAAATTGTAGGCAGTATATCTGCATTAGTTATTAGGCCGGAACGCCTAGTCGTCGAAGATGTCAACAAGCCCGCAGGCTTAGCCGGTTCATGGATAATTACAGGGGCAAGCCCAAAATTATTATCGCTCAGCATTTCTTTATGCGGATTGGGAGTAATTATGATTACCATGGTGTTATTTAAATCTACTTGGGTTATTAATTTTCCAATTAAATCATCGTTTCTTTCTATGGCCGCTTGTCTTTGCTGGAAAACAATTTCGTCTGAAGTAGTAAAACGACTCATTTCTACCCGGGTGGTATCACCCAAATCTACTATGATAATTTGGGCCACAGAAAAAAGGTCTTTAAATTTTTCCGCTATTACTTCATGGTTGCTTTTTATTCCCCCAGCGACTAGGGGATCGAATGTAGTAGTGTTAGAACTCACATCACCTTTATAGACTACGCCGTTTTCATCCATACCCAAAATGGCAATATTCCGGTTAAGGGTATCTCTAGTATCTGCATTACCTATTACGGCTAGAGCTATATTATTATCTCTGGCTATTTTACCGATTTGGCCCATTTCGTAAGGGGGATTATATAATAGGCTATTTTTTTTAATATTCTCAGAAAATAAATTAACGATACGGGCTGTGGTAGGATTGGTTCCCGTGAAAAGCTGGTAAAACTCCCCCGCGGTCAAGTAATGTTGGTAGCCTTCATATATGTTGGGGAAATTATGGACAGGCTCATCAATATTAAAAGATAGTTCTGCCCTATTAATTGTACCCACACGGTAACCAACTGCAATTGACATATAAGCACTAGACGGGTATCGGTTTTTAGCCCGAATATTCATTAATCCAATACCACTATCTTTTAAGAGATTATCTATATTAGGGGTGGATGCTACAGCTAGGTCATTAATATCTATATAATCCATAACC
Organism: uncultured Syntrophomonadaceae bacterium; assembly: GCA_964623245.1. GTDB lineage: Bacteria > Bacillota > Syntrophomonadia > Syntrophomonadales > Syntrophomonadaceae > JAAYRQ01. The sequence goes on along the minus strand of CAZUSS010000001.1, from coordinate 116,631 downwards.
ATTATTAGAGCTTTTTTATCCTCATAGTCGGTTAAGGCCTCCACAGTAGGGGAATTAGAAAAAAACAAGAATGGTAATATAAGCAATAAAAAAAATATTCTTTTCATTAACTTGCCTCCTATATCTAACCATTACCATTTTCTATATTAAATTCTTTATTCCTTTTTTTATGGTTCCTTATTGAATTTTTATTAATAAAATAGAATAGTATAGGGTGGGTTTAATTATAAAACCAAGATTTTACGAAATATCTGCCTGCTAAACCCTCGAGAAAGTTGGCATTAGACTTATTGCCTGAAAATCTTATAAATAAATCAGATTATTCATTGACAAGTCCTACAATTATGTTAAAATTCTACATGTAACTTTTTATATAATAAGGAGGTTTGAAAAACCAAGAGAGTAACGGAGGGAGGCGACATTATTGCAGTATCTAGGACGGCATGTTTTAGCCGAAATGTATGGGTGTCCTTTTGAGATGTTGAATGATGTTAATCAAGTCGAGGAAATTATGGTCAATGCTGCTTTAGAAGCCGGTGCAGAAGTAAGGGAATTTGTTTTCCACAAATTCAGTCCCCAAGGTGTTAGCGGGGTTGTAGTAATTTCAGAGTCACATTTAGCGATTCATACATGGCCAGAGTTAGGTTATGCAGCCATAGATGTTTTTACTTGTGGGGATAAAGTTAACCCCTGGGATGCCTGCAATTACCTAGCACAATTTTTCAAGGCAGATTATGTTAATGCTTCAGAGATTGAAAGGGGAATAATAGAAGGCCAGCATGAACGCCAAGTGGTAAATATTTAGGAGGGATATTATCTTAGTTGACCGACGATGCTCGGAAACATTTGCTTAACAGGTCTTACTGCAACATAATGTAGTAAGACCTGTTTTATTTGTATTTATAATTTGGTCATTCGTTCGAGGCCGTGTAAGCCTTCGGCTAGTTCCTTTATTGTGGGGTAGGCATCTTCTTTACTTACTAAAAAAACTACATATTTTCCTTCTTCTCGCAATTTATCAACTTTCTTTGCATTTTCTTTATTCAATCTTCTACCTATACTGCTATCTATTAAATTATTATTTTGGGTGGTAAAATAAGAGCCTTCTTTAATTAACTTACGGTTTTTTAAATCTATAATGGCAGAACTGCTTTGTTCGTCGGAAATTGCTGTAGCAATAATATTAATCAATTATTAACCTCCCTTAATAGTTTGTATAATATAGGTTTTCAATTATAATGAACATAACTCTTCCTTAAATATTATGTCCAAAATATACGCTTATTAGATAAGGAAAAATTTATTAAGGCAGGAAGACCAGATATTCTGTAGAATGATAGAAAAGACTTGAATTAACTTTATCAAGGAGGACAAGTTTTGAAAAACTTTAATTTTTCCTGGGAGCTTAAAAAAGAAGTATTTGAGATAGACCATATGCTTAAAGACTTTTTAAACTCGTGGCGGGAAGATATCTATGAATTTAATCATGATTTAGAAAATGATTATCTATATAGAAGTATTTGCGAATTCGTATTATTAGCTTATAAATATTTTGGCATAGATAAGGATTTATCTAAAAAAATGGTGGTAATATTTAAAATGGTCTATTTGGCTAATTATATTCATTCTAAGGTGAGGGATGATGAGGAAGAACAGGAATATAACCAAGAACTACAATATACGATTTTGACCGGTGATTATTTGTTTGGCCACATTATGAAATTACTAATAGAGGCAAACGGTGGCGAAGTAGTCGATTCTTTTGCCCATATGATGGCGGAAATTAATGAGGGTTTTATCATACAACATAAGATAGATTCCATTTCTATAGAGGTCATAGAAAAAACTATTGCTAGTTATTATGGAACTGCCTTTTTAACCGCAGCTAGGTTTGCTGGTATACAAAAGGAAACTGAACTATTTATAATTAGGGACTTAGGTCTTAATTTAGGTATAGCCATGTATTTAATTTATACTGATGCAGCTTATGGTAAAATCAACCCCTATATCATCAGGGTTAACAAGTTATTTAGTTTGATAAATTTGCACAAGAGGATAGCCAACAGCAGTTTGGAAAAGGCTGTTGAAGAAATCAGTGAATTTTCGGGGAATTTAAAAGCTGCAGTTATATAAATTCTAAAATGGAGGGTGAAATTAATGGCTTATAACGACTTACAAGATTTTATTGATGTTTTAGAAAAAGCTGGTGAATTGAAAAGAATAACAGTTGAGGTTGACAGTGAATTAGAAATTACCGAAATTACAGATAGAGTAAGCAAAAAATATGGCCCTGCTTTATTGTTCGAAAATGTTAAGGGATCAGAAATGCCAGTCCTTATAAATGCATATGGGACCAAAAAGCGTATGGCTATGAGCCTAGGGGTGGAGAATCTAAATGACATTTCGGCTGAAATTATAGAATTTATGCAAATCGCTGATGAAGTACCCCAATCACTACTAGATAAAGTTAAGCTTCTACCCAAGTTAGCTGAAGTTTCGAATTTTATTCCCCGTCTAGTAAAGAGGGGCATTTGCCAGGAAGTTGTGCATGATAGTCCTTCCTTAGATAAAATACCTATTTTGAAATGTTGGCCCGAAGATGCGGGCAAGTTTATTACCTTACCCCAGGTTTATACCAAGGATCCAGAAACGGGTAAACGTAATGTTGGCATGTATCGCTTGCAGCAATTTGATGCCACATCTACGGGAATGCATTGGCATGTCCATCATGATGGCGCCAAAAATTACCGTAAACATTGCGAATTAGGTAGGCCAACTGAAGTTGCGGTAGCCTTAGGGGGGGACCCCTCTATAACATATGCTTCTACTGCACCTTTACCACCTGATATAGATGAACTGCTATTCGCAGGATTTTTGCGTAAAAAACCTGTCGAATTAGTCAAATGTAAAACAATCGACATGGAAGTCCCGGCTGATGCGGAAATAGTACTGGAGGGGTATGTTGATCCACATGAAAGAAGAATAGAGGGGCCATTTGGAGATCATACTGGCTATTATTCTTTAGCTGATGAATACCCTGTTTTCCATATTACTTGTATAACCCATAGGAAAAACCCAGTTTACCCGACCACAATTGTAGGAAAACCTCCCCAGGAGGATTGTTATATGGCCTATGCCACTGAAAGAATATTTTTACCTTTGCTAAAATTCCAATTGCCGGAAATTGTGGATATGCATCTGCCTATGGAAGGAGTTTTTCATAATTGTGTCATAGTTTCTATTAAGAAATCCTTTCCGGGACATGCCCAGAAGGTTATGAGTTCTCTATGGGGAATGGGTCAGATGATGTTTTCTAAATTCATCGTAGTTGTGGATGAAGATGTGGAAGTAGAAAATCTTTCTGAGGTGATGTGGAAAGTCTTTAACAATGTTGACCCAAGGCGTGATACCATGATTGTTGATGGACCTTTGGAGGTGTTAGACCACTCGGCACCTATGCCGCTTTTTGGTTCTAAAATGGGATTTGATGCTACTCGTAAGTGGAAAAGTGAAGGACATCCAAGGGAATGGCCTAAGGATATTGTCATGAGCCCGGAAATTAAAGAAATAGTAGAAAAAAAGTGGAGCGAATACGGCCTTGACTAACTTGTATAAATTCAGACTTTTTTTAGACATGATTGATTTCGGGCACACATTGTTTGGTTTACCTTTTGCCTATTTAGGCGCATTTTTAGCAGCTGGTGGCCCTCCTACTTTAGCAGAATTCCTGTGGATTACACTGGCTATGGTGTCTGCAAGGACAGCTGCACTGTCTTTGAATAGAATAATTGATCGTCATTATGATCGGGCTAATCCCAGAACTTCCGATTGGGTATTGGCGGCAAAAAAATTATCGGTCAAATGGATCTGGTTATTTGTGCTGCTTTGTTTGGCTTTATTGTTTTTGGCAGCTAGCCAGCTCAATGAGTTATGTTTAAAACTAGCCCCCCTTGCAGTTATTATTTTATGGGTCTATTCTTATACCAAAAGATTCACCTGGTGGTGTCATTTGATTTTAGGTATAGCGATTGGGATTGGACCTGTGGGAGCTTGGATAGCTATAACGGGGACCTTTGATTGGCAACCTTTATTTTTGGCAGCTGCGGTAGCCTGCTGGATTGCAGGATTTGATACCATGTATGCTTGTCAGGATATTGAATTTGATAGAAAGCATGGCTTATATTCTATACCAGCCCGTTTTGGGGAAAGAGGGGCTTTAATTTTTTCCGCTATATTTCATCTTTTTACTATTATATTCTTAATACTTACGGGACTTATTTTGAATCTGGGTCTTGTATATTATCTTGGGGTTGTATTTGCTAGCACAGTTTTAACCTATGAACATATCATTGTTCGGCCTGGGGATTTGAGCAGAGTTAATTTTGCTTCCTTTAAAATTAATCGTTATGTTGGCTTAATAATTTTTATTACCACAGTAGCAGATATTATGATGTAAAGGGGCAAGCTATGCCTAAAATACCTGAAATGTATAATGAATTTGGAGGTAGTAACTTTGCATAAACTAGTAGTAGCATTGACTGGTGCCAGTGGTGTCATATATGGGATAAGATTAATTGAGGAATTGTTAAACTTAGATATAGAAGTACATTTGATTTATAGTTCTCCAGCTCAAATAGTACTGGAGCAAGAATTGAATTGGGATTTTTCGGACTCAATTATGGAGACTTTTAGAAAAAAATTATCCCATGAAAATTTGTTTTTATACGATAATGCTAATATTGCAGCTCCCATAGCCAGTGGTTCTTTTTTAGTCGATGGGATGGTAGTAATACCGGCAACTATGTCCACGGTATCAAATATTGCCCATGGCACTTCTAAAAACTTAATTGAAAGAGCAGCAGATGTGATGATAAAGGAAAAACGCCCTTTGCTAATTGTGCCCCGGGAAACTCCGCTTAGTAGCATACATCTTAAAAATATGTTAGATTTATCTAATATTGGGGTACACATCATACCTGCAATGCCAGCTTTCTATAATGCTCCCCAATCTATTGATGATATGGTGAATTTTGTGGTGGGAAAAGTTTTAGATGCCTTGAGAATTAAACATGGTTTATATGTACGTTATTCATAATTTATTGGATTTTCTTGTGTGTCTTTATATAATATATTAAGTCGTAAATCTACGATGATAAGGGGTTAATATGCCAGAGTTTAATTTTTTTGATTCAATTGAATCTGAACTTAATATAGTCGAAACCCAATTAACCAAAAGTATCACTACTAGTATAGATATCCTATACGATGCTTCAGTACACTTGATTCATGCAGGTGGTAAGCGGTTAAGACCTGCCTTTACACTATTAGCTGCACGTTTATTTAAAAAAGATATTAGTGATGTAATACCTATGGCGGTTGCTTTGGAGTTAGTACATATGGCTACTTTAGTTCATGATGATGTAATTGATAATTCCATGTCACGTCGGGGGACTATTACGGTAAAAAAAGGTTGGGGAAATCGGGTTTCTATTTATGCTGGAAATTATATCTTGGCCAGAGCCCTAACTTTAGTATCTCAATATAAGAGAAACGATTTGCTAGAAATAATGGCAGAAACCAGTATTAGAATCTGTGAAGGCGAAATAATCCAAATGTTTAGCAGTTTTAATGTAAATATTGGACTGAAGAACTATCTAAGAAGAATTGAAAGAAAAACCGCCTTGTTAATAGCAGTTAGCTGCAAATTGGGGGCTTTGATTGCCAATGCCCCAAGGGAGCATATAGGGGTCCTGGAGAAGTATGGATATTTCTTGGGTATGGCTTTTCAGGTTACGGATGATATTCTAGATTTAGTTGCAGATGAAGAAGTGCTAGGCAAACCAGTGGGAAGTGATATAAAGCAAGGAGTTATCACTCTACCTGCTTTATATGCTTTAAATTATAGTAAACATAAAAAAGAACTTAGGCATTATTTAACCTCACCGGAACTCTGTAACACCAATACTGCGGAAATTATAGATATGATTCTGGATTCCGATGGTATTGATTATGCCTATTATGTAAGCAACCGTTATGCGAGAAAGGCCCATCAACAATTAAACAAATTGCCTGATGCGCCAGAAAAGAAAGTATTTTATGATATTGCTAGTTATATTTTAGAACGAGATTATTAAAGGATTTGGGGGAAGGATTTTGGCAACAAAAGATTTATCTAATGAAGAAAAACAGTCTCTTGTAGAACATTTAGAAGCATTACGTAAATCGTTAATCGTAAGTGTAGTAGCTATAATAATTGCAGCTGTATTTTCTTTTTATTACAGTGAACAAATTTTAACTATACTTATGCGTCCCTTATCTAATCTTAATGAAGGCCTTGTTGTTACTGGGGTTACAGAAGCCTTTTTTGTAAAACTTAAATTATCATTTTTATCTGGATTTATTATTGCTTTTCCCATTGTGGTCATATCAATATGGAGATTTTTTAAGCCGGGTCTGTATCCTCAGGAGAGGAAATATATATATATATTATTTCCCATTACATTACTATTGTTTGTAACTGGGGTTTTATTTGCTTATTTTGGGGTCTTACACTTAATATTAAATTTTTTGATTCATATAGCTGGGGACAACTTAGAAACCATGTTTAAAGTAGACCAATATTTTTCATTTGTTATGGCTTTTATAATACCCTTTGGTTTAGTATTTGAATTGCCGGTTATAGTATTTTTCCTGACCAAAATTGGCATAATACGTTATCAGATGTTGGCTAATAACAGAAAATATGCCCTATTGATTATTTTTATTTTAGCAGCAGCCCTAACACCAGGTCCCGATCCTATATCGCAATTGATGATGGCTATACCCACCTACTTCTTATATGAAATAAGTGTCTGGGTTTCTAAATTTGCTAAACCAAGTGCTGAGCGTAAAGAAGAACAGAAAAGAAAAAGGGCAGCTAAGAAAAAAAGGAAACAAAAGCAAGAGAAAAGTGAATAACACCTAGTTGCTTTACAAGAAATGCAGTTTTTGTCATAATGACTATATATTTACCTTGGCTAACAAGGGAAAAGGAGGTATCCAATGTTTGGTTTTATAGGTAATTTAGGCCCTTGGGAACTAATAATTATACTGGCAATTGTATTAATCATTGTAGGACCAGGTAAACTCCCCCAGGTGGGTCAATCTTTGGGCAAAGCGATACAAAGCTTTCGGAAGGCCAAGGATGAAGATATTGATGAATTAGCTAGTAAGGATGATGAATAAGTTAGTTGAATAAAAGACTATTTTTAGACTTTTTATACAAATCATCAATGCGAATTATGTTAATTGAGGGGTATTATGAACAGTTCTAAACATTTGTATCCAATTTATATTGATTTGTCGGGGAAATCTTGTTTAGTAGTTGGGGGCGGCAGTGTTGCAGAAAGAAAAGTCGAAAACCTCTTAGAATATGGTGCTAATGTGTTTTTAGTTAGCCCAGAAGTCACAGATACTATCAGGGGATATGCCCAAAAAGCCTTAATAAGATGGGAAAAACGTAAATTCCAGCCTAATGATTTAGAAGATGTCTTTTTAGTATATATAGCAACTAATAATAATAAATTAAACCAATCAATTGCCCAATCTTGCCAAGCAAAAAGGATACTGGTTAATGCAGTAGATGACCCACCGAATTGCGATTTTTATGTTCCAGCTTTAGTAAGGAGAGGTTCTTTAGGTATAGCTATTTCGACCGAAGGCAAAAGCCCTATGCTGGCTAGACGTTTAAGACAGGAATTAGAAGCTTGTTTTCCGGAAGTATATAGCGAATATTTAGACTTATTAGGGGAAAGTCGGGAATATATAAAGGAAAACTTTGCCGATATTAATATTAGAAGGCAAATTTATGAAGATTTAATTGAATCTGATATATTGGATTTATTAAAGGGGAAAGATGGACAAAAGGCAAGGGAGCGGGTTTGGGAATGTATATCCTTATGGCAGGATTAAGTCATAAAACAGCACCGATAGAGATAAGGGAAAAATTCGCCATTAGTGGTAAAAAGATTGTGGAGGCTTATGAATATTTAGCTGAAAATCCCATTTTGGAAGGTGTAGTTATTCTAGACACCTGTAATCGCACTGAGGTCTATACCAGTTCACGCGATTTAGAAGCAGGCACTAAGATATTAGCAGATTTTTTTATAAATTTTTTAAAACTTGATTCTTATATGGTCGAAAGGCATATTTATCAACCTTCATGTTTCGATACCATTCATCATTTATTCAAGGTTACTTCTGGCCTAGATTCCATGATTTTAGGGGAAACTCAGATTTTGGGGCAAGTTAAGGACTCTATCAATCTGGCTATGGAACTAGGATATTCTGATGGTGTCTTGAATACCCTATTTCAGCGTTCCATTTATGTGGGTAAAAAAGTAAGAAATGAAACGGGTATAGATAGCAACCCTATTTCAGTTAGTTATGCAGCTGTTGAATTAGCCAGGAATATATTTGGATCCCTAAAAGATAAGACTGTTATGGTAGTTGGGGCTGGTGAAATGAGTGAACTAACTACTAAATATCTTATGCAAAATGGAGTGAATTCAGTAATTGTTTCTAATCGTTCCTATGATAAGGCTTTACAGATGGCAGCAGATTTTAGTGGTAGGGCTGTGAGATTTGATAAATTAGCTGACGAATTACTTGGGACTGATATTGTAATTAGTTGTACCGCAGCCAATCATTATGTTATAAGGGAAGATAACAGCAAAAAGATTCTAAAGGAAAGGCATGGGCAACAGATTATTTTAATTGATATTGCAGTACCTAGAGATATAGAACCCTCTTTACAAGATATCGAAGGAGTTAATATTTATGATATAGATGATCTGCAGGATGTGGTAGATGCTAATTATTTTGCTAGGAGAAAGGCGGCCCAGGCTGCAGGTTTTATAATTCAAGAGGAGATTGAAAAGTTTAATGAATGGCTAGGCAGCTTATACGTAGTTCCCATTATTACTGCCCTAAAACAAAAAGGCGAAAAAATAAAAGAGCAAGAGCTGCGAAGGGCTCTAAATCGATTGGGTCAGATAAATGAACACGAAATTAAAGTAGTTTCCTCCATGGCTAACTCCATAGTTAATCAATTATTACATTCTCCAGTCTTTACTTTGAAGGAAATGGCTACTAGCAATCATGGCCATTTGTATGCTGAAGTTCTAAAGGATTTATTTAATCTTGAGGTGGAGGAGGCAAATGGGAAAGTTAAAAATAGGAACTCGAGGTAGCAATCTAGCTTTATGGCAAGCCCAATACCTAGCTACTCAAATTAAATTACATACTGATACCCAAGTGGAAATTATAATAATAAAAACCAAAGGCGACAAAATTTTGGATGTAGCCTTATCTAAAATAGGTGACAAGGGTTTGTTTACCAAAGAAATCGAAATTAAACTTCTAGAAAAAGAAATAGACATAGCAGTACATAGCATGAAGGATTTACCCTCTGTGTTAACTGATGGTCTAATGATAGGTGCAGTGCTAAAAAGGGAGGACCCTCGGGATGTTTTTATATCCCAGGATAATCTAGCCATAGGGGACCTACCATTAGGGGCAAAAATAGGAACCTCCAGTTTAAGAAGAATTGCCCAAGTGAAAGCCTTTAGGCCTGACATAGTAACAGTTGATATAAGGGGTAATGTGGAAACCAGGATTAGAAAAATGCGTGAAGAGGATTTAGATGGAATTATTCTGGCTTATGCTGGTGTCAAAAGGCTGAATCTGGAAGATCTAATCACTCAAATTATTGATGATAATATAATATTGCCTGCAGTTGGTCAGGGAGCTATTGCGGTGGAGGTCAGGCAAGATGACCTAGAAACACTAGAAATTTTAGCCGCCATTAACCACCAACCTACGGCTTTGGCAACTACTGCAGAACGCGCATTTTTACGCGAACTCGAAGGGGGCTGTCAAGTCCCTATTGCAGCTTATTCTTTTCTAGCAGGGGAAAAACTTAATTTGCAAGGCTTAGTGGCTTCTTTAGATGGGCAAAGGGTATATAAATCCTCTATGATAGGGGATATGTCTACAGCTAGCCAATTAGGGGTCTCTTTGGCCCGAGAATTGATTGCCCAAGGTGCTTTAGATATATTGGATGAAATTAAAAAGCTAGGGGATTAGTGATGGATAAAAAGGGTTTTGTTTATTTGGTTGGGGCAGGTCCAGGTGATCCGGGTTTGTTTACTCTAAAGGGCAAATCAGTTTTAGCCCAGGCTGATGTAGTTGTATATGACCGCCTGGTAAGTAGCCGCATATTATCATGGGCTCCATCTGATGCAGAGTTAATTTATGTGGGAAAAGTATCAGGTCATCACGCTATGCAACAAGAGGAAATTAATGCTCTTTTGGTTGAAAAGGCTCAAGGGGGCAAAAAGGTAGTCCGCCTAAAAGGGGGGGACCCCTTTTTATTTGGTCGGGGTGGTGAAGAAGCCTTATATGTAAGGGAAAATGGTCTGGATTTTGAAGTAATACCTGGTATTACTTCCGCCATTGCAGTACCTGCCTATGCTGGCATACCGGTAACCCATCGGGAAAACACTTCTAGCCTAACAATTGTAACTGGCCATGAAAAGCCTGGCAAGGAAAGCAGTTCAATTAATTGGGCTGAATTAAGCCAGACAAAAAGTACCTTGGTCTTCTTAATGGGGGTTGAGAATCTAGACTTTATTGTGGATAGCTTATTAAAACATGGGAAACCACCTTCCACTCCTGTGGCCTTGATTAGGTGGGGGACTTTACCCGAACAAGAAGTCTTGGCGGGTGTGCTCAATGATATTGTTGATAAAGTGAAAATCCATGATTTTAAGCCCCCAGCAGTAATAGTAGTAGGTGAGGTTGTTAAGCTAAGGAATACTTTAAGCTGGGTAGAAAATAAGCCTTTGTGGGGGAAGAAAATTATAGTAACTAGGGCCAGGGCTCAGGCTAGTGCGCTAGTAGAACGAATAGCTAGTTTAGGTGGGGAGCCGATTGAATTTCCTACTATTAAAATTGAAACAGAACCCAATTATACGGCCCTGCACAACGCTTTTGATAATATCGGCAATTACAATTGGCTGATATTTACCAGTGTCAATGCAGTTGAGATATTCTTTGCACAATTAAGGAAGGCCCATAAGGATATCAGACATTTATGTGATATAAAAATATGCGCTATTGGTCCAGCTACTAGGAATGTTTTGGAAGAAAAGGGCCTAATAGTTGATAATATGCCAGATGAATACCGAGCTGAGGGCATACTAGAGGAATTGCAGGATAAGATTAAAGCAGGTGACTGGGTACTGCTACCTAGGGCTAAAGGTGCCCGCGGTCTTTTACCCAAGACTTTAAAGGGGTGGGGTGCCCATGTAAACGAAATATTTATTTATCAAGCGGTAGCCGAACCAAGGGTAAGCAAAGAAATGTTGGCTGCAATAGTAGCTGGAAACATTGATTACATAACATTTACTAGTTCTTCTACCGTAGACAATTTTGTAAGAATTGTTGGTCTGGATAATGCTTTGCGTATAAACAAGAAGGCCAAAATAGCTTGTATAGGACCCATAACTGCCGATACAGCGAAGGATAAGGGCTTTACGGTGGACCTTATTGCCCCAGAATATACAATTTCGGGACTTATTGAGACCATAATACAAGATGTTAAGCTACAAAATGGGGAGGGTAATTAGATGATAGGATGTACAAAACTATTATGTGGTACTGCCACAGTTTCAGAAGCTATTAAATATGCGGGGCAGGAGGATGTACCCCCAGAATTTTTACAGTTTTCGGCGGTAAATAGGCCCTTAGTTGTCTGGAATACTACTAATCGCTGTAATTTGAAATGCAAACATTGCTATATAGAAGCTGAGGATAAGGCTTATAGTAGTGAATTAACGACTAGTGAAGCAGTTACTTTTATACACGATTTGGCTGAAATGAGGGTGCCGGTATTACTTTTTTCTGGTGGGGAACCTATAATAAGGCAAGACATTTATGAATTAGGCAAATTAGCCGGTGAACTGGGACTAAGGCCAGTTATATCGAGTAATGGTACCCTAATAACTGACGAAATAGCTAAAAAAATTGTGGCAGCAGACTTTAAATATGTGGGGGTTAGCATTGATGGGGCTCCAGCTACCCATGATGATTTTCGTAACCACAAGGGTGCTTTTCAGGCTGCAATTGAAGGAATTAAAGCCTGCCAAAACCAAGGCCTTAAAACTGGGGTTAGATTTACAGTAAATAAACTTAATCAAAAAGATTTACCCGAGGTTTTTGAAATTTTGGAAAGGGAGAAAATACCTAGATTTTGCATGTATCACCTAGTCTATGCGGGACGTGGTGAGGAAATGATAGATCTAGATACTACAATTTCCGAAAAACGGGAAATTCTAGACTACGTTAGTCGAAAAACGGTGGAGTTACATAAAAAAGGGGTGGAAATAGAAATTCTAACTACCGATAACCATGCCGATGGTATTTATTTGTTAAATAAGATTAGGGAAAAAGAACCCCATCGCGTGGATGAAGTAATCCAATTATTACAAATGCATGGTGGTTGTTCAGCAGGTACCAAGTTTGCCAATGTTGGCCCCCAAGGTGATGTGCATCCTTGCCAATTTTGGCAGGATTACACTATTGGCAATATAAAGGAGAGGCCATTTAGCCAGTTATGGAATTCCGATGATGAGTTGTTAGTCTTATTAAGGGAAAAGGAAAAGCATGTTAAAGGCAAATGTGGGGAGTGTGCCCATAAAGCATTATGTTCAGGCTGTAGAATTAGAGCTAGAGCAGCCCACCAGGATATTTGGGCAGAGGATCCTGCCTGCTATTTGACTGAGGAAGAAAGACAAGGTTAGGTGATTTAGTTGGTATTTCCTATTAGGAGGATGAGACGTTTAAGAAGTTCAGAAAATATAAGAAGGATGATCAGGGAAACTAAATTATCTGTAGATGATTTGATTTATCCACTTTTTATCACCTTTGGAGGGGACAAGAAAATACCAGTAAATTCTATGCCAGGTGTATTTCAATATTCGGTAGATAAATTAGATCATGAAATACAGGAACTTAGTTCACTTAATATACCAGCAGTATTGTTATTTGGTATACCCGAATATAAAGATGCTACTGGTTCTTCGGGTTCTTTGGCTAATGGGGTTGTCCAGGAAGCAATTAAGCGGATAAAAGATATAAATCCAGAATTATATGTAATTACTGATGTTTGCTTATGTGAATATACTGATCATGGGCATTGTGGCCTAGTAGAAAAAGATGGTAGGATAAATAATGATGATACTTTAGAATTATTAGCTAAGCAGGCTGTCTCGCATGTTCAGGCTGGTTGTGATATGGTAGCACCTTCAGATATGATGGATGGCAGAATCGGTAAAATTAGGGGTGTTTTAGACGGGTTTGGCTATAGCCATATCCCTATAATGTCTTATGCAGCTAAGTATGCCTCATCTTTTTATGGCCCATTTCGGGAAGCGGCTGAGTCTACACCGCAATTTGGCAATCGCAAAACTTACCAAATGGATATAGCAAACATTAATGAAGCCTTGACAGAGGTAGAATTGGATATTGCTGAAGGGGCCGATATAGTGATAGTAAAGCCTGCCTTAGCATTTTTGGATGTCATTAAGGCAGTAAAGGATACTTATGCTATGCCTACTGCTGCTTATAATGTTAGTGGCGAATATGCTATGGTTAAAGCTGCAGCTGCCAATGGATGGCTCGATGGGGAAGAAACTATGATGGAAATACTCACTTCTATAAAAAGGGCTGGGGCTGACTTAATCATTACCTATGCCGCTAAGGATATAGCCCAAAGGTTGTAGGAGTCATAGGGAAGAGGGGAAGGGAAATGTTAATTTCGTGGAATTCTACTAATCAGTGCAATATGTACTGTGATCATTGCTATCGCGATGCAGGTGCCAAATTAACCGAAGAGCTAACTACTGATCAAGCCAAAAAAATGATAACCGAAATTAAAAAAGCTGGATTTAAAATTATGATATTTAGTGGCGGGGAATCCATAATGCGTGAGGATATATATGAATTGGGTGAGTTCGCTACTAAACAAGGTTTAAGACCGGTCTTAGGTACTAACGGGACTTTAATCACCCCAGAGGCTGCCCACAATCTAAAAAAAGCTGGTTTTTTAGCAGTTGGGGTTAGCCTAGATAGTCTTGATGCAGAAAAGAACAACAATTTTCGTAAACTAGATAATGCTTATAATCTTACTATCCAGGGAATGGAAAATCTCAAGAGTGCAGGAGTGCCCTTCCAAATACATACTACTGTTATGGATTGGAATGTAGATGAACTAGAAGATGTAACCGATTATGCTATAGAGATTGGGGCTATGGCCCATCATGTTTTCTTTTTGGTCCCTACTGGGCGGGCTATTAATATAGAACAAGAAGGTCTAAGAGTAGTGGAATATGAAAGAACTATTAACCGTCTGATGGAAAAGCAAAAAACGGTACCTATTGAAATTAAACCTACCTGTGCCCCCCAATTTATGAGGATAGCTGACCAAAAAGGGATTGAAATGCGTTTTAGTAGGGGCTGTTTGGCTGGTTTAACCTATTGCATTATAAGCCCTAAAGGGGATGTACAACCTTGTGCCTATCTGGATATTCCCTTAGGCAATGTCAAGGAAACCCCATTTGATCAAATATGGCGGGAAAATGCAATGCTAAAGGAATTACGTACCCAAGCCTATAAAGGCAAATGTGGTTACTGTGATTATATTGACCGTTGTGGGGGTTGCAGGGCTAGAGCCTATTATTATAGTGGGGGCGACTATATGGCTGAGGATGAATGGTGTTTGTATAAGCCAAGGGGGAAGGATAATGGATAAGCTAGATAGACAGATACTCGACATTTTACAAGCGAATTACCCACTCGAGATAAGTCCTTATGACCATATAGCAGAAAAAATAGGGATTACAGAGGCAGAAGTTATAAAAAGAATAGGCCAACTTAAGGACAATGGAATTATCCGCAGGATAGGTGCAATTATTGATGCAAAAAGTATGGGCTATTACTCAACTCTGTGTGCCACTACTGTTGTTGAAGATAGGATCGAAGAAGTTGCCAAGATTATAAATCAAAAATCTGAAGTTACTCATAACTACATCAGGGAACACGAGTTAAATGTATGGTTTACTCTGACTGCAGCTAGTCGTGAGGCGGTCTTAGGTATTATTCGGGATTTAGAAGCGGCAGCTAAAGTTAAAATTTATGCCATGCCAGCTAGAAAAGTATATAAAATTCGAGTTGCCCTAGAAATGGGTGGTCTTAAATGAAGTTGGACAAAATAGATCTAGAAATATTAAAATTCATCCAGGGGGATATCCCTTTAACCCCGAACCCTTTTCATAAATTAGCAGATTCGTTAAATACTACTGAGGAAGACATAATTAATCGGATAAAAAAAATCCAAGCTAAAGGAATAATCAGGAGGTTTGGTGCAGTACTGAGGCATCAAAAGGCAGGATATAACACAAATGCTATGGTTGCATGGCTGGTGGATGAAAAAAATGCTGATAAGATTGGGGAAATAATGGCCCAACATCCTAATATTAGCCATTGTTATTTAAGGGAGGTTCCACCCCAGTTTGCATATAACTTATTTACTATGATTCATGCCAAAAGCAAGCAGGAATTAGAAGAAATAATTTCTAGCTTATCCTTAACTTCTAATATAAGCAATTTTGCCATACTGAGGAGTGTAAAAGAATTAAAAAAGACTAGTATGAAATATCTATAATAAATTGGAGGTAAGGTACATGTTTAAAAAGTCTGAAGCAGCATTTGCCCAAGCGGTTAAATATATGCCTGGGGGTGTTAATAGTCCAGTTCGAGCCTTTAAAGCTGTGGGCATGCATCCTATATTTATTAAAAAAGCCCAAGGGGCTAAATTGTTCGACATAGATGGTAATGAGTACATAGATTATGTAAGTTCCTTTGGGCCCTTGATTTTGGGACACAGCCACCCAGAAGTAGTCCAAGCTATTGGTGATGCAGCCCAAAAAGGTACTAGCTATGGGGCTCCAAATGAATATGAATTGGAGTTGGCCAAATTAATATGTGAAGCAATTCCATCTATTGAAAAGGTGCGTATGGTTAATTCAGGCACTGAGGCAACCATGAGTGCAATCCGTTTGGCGCGGGCCTATACAGGACGAAGTAAAATTATTAAATTTGAGGGCTGTTATCATGGACATGCTGATTCGTTTTTGATTAAGGCTGGTTCAGGCCTATTAACTGCAGGCATTCCTACTAGTCCCGGTGTACCTCCAAGTCATGCTGAAAATACTTTAGTTGCTCAATATAACGATTTGGAATCAGTAGAAGAACTATTTAAGGCAGCCAAAAATGATATTGCTGCAATTATAGTTGAACCCGTAGCTGCCAATATGGGTTTAGTCCTTCCTGACCTAGATTTCTTGCAGGGCTTGCATAAGATGACTCAAATCACTGGTAGTCTTTTGATTTTCGATGAAGTCATTACCGGCTTTCGTTTAAATTATGGGGGCTTTCAGAACATTTGTGGTATAGAGCCCGACTTAACTACCCTGGGTAAAGTTATAGGTGGTGGCTTGCCAGTAGGAGCTTATGGAGGTAAAAATGAAATTATGAGTCATATTGCTCCTGAAGGCAATGTCTATCAAGCTGGAACCCTATCCGGAAATCCTTTAGCCATGGCTGCAGGCTTAGCAACTCTTAAGATATTAAAGGATCCAGATTTATATGATCGGATGGAAGTTATGGCCTATCTATTAGTTAATAAACTCAAATCTGTTTTTGAAGAAAAAGACTTATATTATGAAATCAATAGGCTTGGTTCCATGTTTACCATATTTTTTACGGAACAGGAAGTAAAGACCTACCAAGATGTTATAACTTGTGATACTGCTCAACATGCTAAGTTTTATCGAGAAATATTAAAGCAAGGGATTTATTTTCCGCCTGCTCAGTTTGAAACTTGTTTTATATCTTGTGCCCACGACTTAGAAGATATTGAAAAAACCGTAAATGCAGTAAGTTCAGCAGTAGATGTAATTATATAAGGGGTGGTGCGGGTGGTAGCCTATGGTTGGGAGTGGTTTATTAGCAAGTTCGAAGGCCTAAGCAAAATTGATTTAACTGCTTATAAAAGGCCTCAAATGGAACGCAGAATCAATAGTTTTATGAGATCGGCTAATGCTGTTGACTATAAAGAGTTTATTGACCTATTAAACCGAGATCAAAAGGTATACAAAAAGTTTCTAGAACATATCACCATTAATGTTTCTGAATTTTTCCGCAACTTAAGCCATTGGCAAGTTATGGAGAGGGACATTATCCCTATGTTATTAGAGGAAAGGAAAGGCTTAAAAATATGGAGTGCAGGTTGTTCAACTGGCGAAGAACCATATTCCCTTGCTATGATGGCCAAAGAAAATGCTTGGAGGTTAGCGGAACCTATTTTTGCTACTGATATTGACCAGGATGTATTAAATAGGGCCATGCGCGGTCTTTATAACGAAAGGGCTATGGAAGGGGTTCCTAATACCATAAAAAATAAATTTTTCAACAGTCATCCAGAAGGCTATGAAATTAAAGAGGAAATAAGAAAAATGGTCAACTTCCGCCAACATAATTTACTCGGGGATAACTTTCCTACTAATTTTGATTTAATTTTGTGTCGAAATGTAGTAATATATTTTACCGAGGAAACCAAGGAAAATTTATATCGGAAATTTACCGATGCTTTAAGAAGTAAAGGCATTTTATTTATTGGTAGTACTGAGCAAATATTTCATGCCAAGGAAATTGGACTTAAATCTGTGGCTACATTCTTTTACCAAAAAGAATGACATAAGAAAACTAAATCATTAAATACTATAAAAAAGCAGGAAATACTGCATGAGTATCGAAAAACATAACTGAATGAGTATTTGGATAACACATTTTGTATGTAAGTGGTCAAATGCCAATATGGCAAGTATATAGACGCTTTTTGGGGGTGGTGTCTAACTTATAGTGGTTTGGAGAGTTGTCATGCAACTCTACATTATCAATGATTAGAAGAAAAGGAGGAATGGACTTGAAGGTTTTAGTATGTGTTAAGCAAACTTTTGACACAGAAGCCAAAATTGATTTGAAAGATGGCCAAATTTCAGATGCAGGTATTAACCTAATTATCAATCCTTATGATGAACATGCAGTGGAAGGTGCAATTCAACTTAAGGAAAAGAAAGTTGTTAGTGAAGTAGTTGTATTATCAGCTGGTGCTGACAAAGCAATGGATGCAATCAGAACTGGACTAGCAATGGGTGCTGATAGGGGTATTCTATTAAAACAGGATCCTGCTGCTGACGAATATGCCAGAGCGGTTGCCCTTGCTGCTGCCATCAAGGAAGAAAATCCCGATTTAATTCTTGCAGGTCATGTTGCTGCAGATGATGGTTCTTCCCAAGTTCCTACCCGTATAGCGGAAATTTTAGGTTTACCACATGTCAATGTTATTACTGATATTGAAATCGCGGATGGTAAAGCAACTTGTACTAGTGAAGCTGATGGTGGAACTTTAGTAACCGAAGTAAACATACCTGCGGTTATTTCAGCCCAAGTTAGCTGGAATGAACCACGCTATCCATCAATGAAGGGTATTATGCAAGCTAAGAAAAAGCCTGTTGCCACGGTAGATGCTGTAGCAGCCGAAAACAAAGTAAAAATCTTAGAATTTGCTTTACCACCTGCTAAAGAAGCTGGAGTCAAACTTGAAGATGATCCAGATGTATGTGCAGTACAGTTAGCAGATTTCATTAAAAACACTGCAAAAGCTGAAATAAAAGCTTAATAAATTAATTAAAATTACAAAGGAGGGTAAATGATGGCAGGAACATGGGTATTTGTTGAACAAAGAGACGGTGATATCCGTAAAGTTACATTTGAAATGATCTCAGAGGCCAAAAAATTTGGTGACGAAGTTAGTGCTGTCGTCTTTGGTAAAGGTGTAGAAGCACTAGCTCCTGAGTTTGCAAAATATGGTGCTGATAAAGTATATGTAGCGGAGGATGACGTATTTGCCGTTTATAATACGGGAGCTTTTGTGGCTCAAATAGCTGCCATGATTGAAGAATATAAGCCTAATGCTGTGCTGTTTGCCCATACATTTGGGGGCAGAGACTTTGCATCAAGGCTTGCTCAGAAATTAGAAATAGGCCTAGCTACTGATGCTATCGAAGCTGAAGTGAGCGCGGGCAAAGGGGTATTTACCAGGGCTATTTACGCTGGTAAAGCCATATCAAAAGTGGAAGTTACAACTTCACCAGTTTTGGCTACGATTCGTCCAGGTGTTTGTGAAGTAGTAGAAAATGCTGGTGCAGGGGAAGTAATAAAGCCTGCAGTTGTAGCTACTGATGCTGATGTATACCAAGTAATGAAAGAGTTTATTCCATCTGTCTCTGCAAGACCAGATTTATCGGAAGCTGATGTTGTAGTATCTGGTGGACGTGGTTGTAAGGGTCCAGACGGAATTAAATTAGTTGAAGAAATAGCAGACCTCTTTGGTGCTGCTGTTGGTGGTTCACGTGCTTCTGTTGACTCAGGGTGGTTAGAGCATGAACTACAAGTTGGACAAACTGGTAAAGTTGTTAACCCCAACCTATACCTAGCTTGTGGTATTTCAGGGGCTATCCAACATTTGGCTGGAATGTCCTCCTCGAAATTCATAACTGCTATTAATACTGACCCAGAAGCTCCTATATTCAGTGTTACTGACTTTGGGGTAGTGGGAGATTTATTCAAAGTATTACCACTTCTAATCGAAGAACTTAAAAAATAGTCTTTTACTTGAAGAGGGAATGTTAAGCATGTACTGGATATATACCGCGGTATATATCCAGTAACATCTTTTTTAGTTAAAGGGAGGGAATAAAAGTAATGATATTCGGTAATGAATTTCAAGGCGGTTATGAAATCCCAATGCGGGTAGTTGGGGCCAATATTCCCTACGATTGGTTAATCTATATCATAATGTTCATCCCTATTGGTATTTTCCTTTATGGATTTTATAAGAGAGTACAAATATGGATGCTAGCTAAGGGTGAAATCCATCGTAATGATCGAGTAGGAAAAAGAATATTCGATATGTTATTTTACGCCTTGTCCCAGTTCAAGGTTATAAAGAAACCTTTTGCTGGTTCAATGCACTTTTTACTACTTTGGGGCTTTATTATTTTATTTTTAGCTGCTGGCATAGATGCTTCCCACCACTGGTTGGGTTTTCCAAATATCGTGGGTAATTCCTATATTTATTTTTCAGCTGTAGTAGATATTTTTGGGGTGTTAGCAATAATAGGGATTATTGCCTTAGCTATTGTTAGGTATATACAGAAACCGGACCGTCTAAATGACAATAAGGCTTCTGATGGCTGGCTTATTCTTCTTATATTTGCTATTTTAATCACAGGATATTTTATTGAAGGTTTAAGAATTGCAGCTGAACTTCAAATTACTAATACTATGTATGATGTAGCCTTTGAACAATATGCTTCACCTATTGGTTGGCTATTTGCTATGATGTTTTCGAATGTAAGTCTGGCTAGCGCCCTATTATGGCATAGAATACTATGGTGGTTCCATATGGCAATCGCCTTTGTCTTTATTGCTATAATTCCTTTCACCAAGTTATGGCATATTTTCTCTGCTACTCTAAATTATGCCTTCCGGGATCTAGAGCCTTCAGCTTGCAGAATGGTGCATAATATTGAAGAAGCCGAAACATTCGGGGTAGAAAATATCGAGGAATTTGGTTGGAAAGACTTGTTAGATCTAGATGCCTGTGCACGTTGTGGTAGATGTCAGGAAAATTGTCCTGCCTATCTAACTGGTAAAGCGCTTAATCCAAAACTAAAGCTAATCCAGGCCATGAAGGAACACTTGGATGCTAAGGCCCCTTACTTGATTGCTGCTAAAGACAATCCCGAAGAGGCCGATATGGTTGCCATGACTGATGAAACAACTGAGGTAGTGAGTCCTATGGAAGTAAGCCTCCTATACGATGTAGTAACTACTGAGGCTATATGGGATTGCACTAACTGTCGGGCTTGTATGGAACATTGCCCATTCTTCATTGAGCACATTCCTAAGATTGTTGACATGAGACGTAACTTAGTAATGTGGCAAGGGGATATGCCATCTGAAGCACAAGCAGCCTTTACCAATATGGAACGTAACTACAATCCATGGGGTGTAGGTTATGCAAATCGTGCTGATTGGTTAAAGGAAAGAGACGTTAGGGAATTAGTGCATCTCTTACCTGAAGATGATAGCAAAGAATTTGAATACCTATTATATGCTGGTTGTGCAGTATCCTTTGATGATCGATACAAGAGGGTAGGGGAAGCTCTAGTAAAATTATTAAATAAAGCAGGTATAAGTTTTGCCTACCTAGGAACAGAGGAATATTGCTGTGGTGATTCAGCAAGAAGATTAGGTAATGAATATCTATATCAAACTTTGGTACAAATGAATATTGAATCATTTAACAACTACGGAGTCAAAAAGATTATTGCCGTATGTCCACATGGATATAACGCTTTGAAAAACGAATATCCTCAAATGGATGGTAACTATGAAGTCTACCACTACACTGAAATTTTAGCTGATTTAGTCGCTAGAGGTGTACTACAACCTGGCAATATTGGTTCGACAGTAGCTTATCATGATTCATGTTTCTTGGGCCGTCATAATGGTGTATATGATCTACCTAGAAATATCATCAAATCTTCTGGTTGTACGGTTTCAGAAGTCAAAGAATCAAGGAACTTTGGGTTCTGTTGTGGTGCTGGTGGAGGACGCATGTGGTTAGAGGAAGACCCCGTAGAGGGCTACAAGCGTATTAATGAAACTAGAACTGACCAATTAATGACTGTTAACCCAGATATGATTGTAACTAACTGTCCTTTCTGCCTAACTATGCTTGACGATGGTGTCAAGGGCATAGGTGCAGAAGAAACAACTAAAGTTTATGATGTAGCAGAAGTATTATGGCAAGCAATGCAATAATATCTTAATATTTTTCAACTATGAAAAAGCCAGGGCCCTTATGTGCCCTGGCTTTTTATGGGGAAGGGCATATATTCCAAAGAAAATCATCTTGCTTTCAAGGTGTGAAATGGAATAGAATTAATTATGTGAATATTTCAATATTATAAAGATTTTCCATAAATTTATTGCATTTCTTTAAATTATATAAGATACAGGAGGTTGTTTTTTTATGGCAAAAGAAGTTGTTTTAGTTGGTGCATGCAGAACTCCAGTAGGGACATTTGGTGGGCAGCTTAAGGATACCACTGCGGTCGATTTAGGTGCCTTGGTAATGAAAGAAGCTCTAGAGAGAGCTGGCTTAAGAGGGGAACAAGTAGATGAAGTAATCTTCGGCTGTGTACTTCAGGCCGCCCAGGGACAAAACGTGGCTCGTCAGAGTGCAATTAAAGCGGGGATTCCCGAAACTGTTACTTCTTTTACTTTGAACAAAGTATGTGGTTCTGGACTTAGGGCAGTTAGCCTAGCAGCCCAAATAATAAAGGCAGGGGATGCTGATATTATTTTAGCTGGTGGGACCGAGAATATGACCCTAGCACCATTTGCTCTGGAAAAGGCCCGCTATGGCTACAGAATGGGTAATGGTGCCCTAGTTGACACTATGATTAAAGACGGCCTATGGGAAGCATTTAACGATTACCATATGGGTATTACTGCGGAAAATGTTGCCGAACAGTGGGGTCTGTCCCGTGAAGAACAAGATGATTTCGCTTTTAGGAGCCAAGAATTAGCCAAAAAGGCTATCGAGAATGGAACCTTTAAAGATGAAATAGTCCCCGTAGTTATCAAAACTCGAAAAGGTGACCTTGTTTTTGATACAGATGAACATCCCCGTGCAACTACTAGAGATAAGATGGCTAATTTGAGACCAGCCTTTAAAAAAGATGGCACCGTAACTGCTGGTAATGCTTCGGGGATAAATGATGGTGCCGCAGCTATTATTGTCATGAGTAAAGAGAAGGCAGAAGAATTAGGCATTAAGCCCATGGCGACTGTTGTTAGTTATGCTTCTGGGGGAGTTGACCCCTCCATTATGGGTGTAGGCCCTATACCTGCAACTCAAAAGGCTTTGGAAAAGGCGAATATGAAAATTGAAGATATAGATTTAATTGAAGCAAACGAAGCCTTTGCTGCCCAATCTTTGGCTGTAGCTAAAGATCTGGCTTTTGATAAGCTAATGGATAGGGTAAATGTAAATGGTGGTGCTATAGCACTAGGACACCCAATTGGGGCTTCAGGAGCCAGAATTTTGGTATCTTTGCTCTATGAAATGAATAGAAGGGATGCTAAAAAAGGTTTGGCAACCCTATGTATTGGTGGAGGCCAAGGTACATCTCTAATAGTCTCCAGACCATCCTAACGTTTGGCCTAGTAGTAATTCATGTAATTTAAAATAAAGCATAAAATAAGCATGAGGTAAAAACTTATGCTTATTTTTATGTTTTTGCAGGGAAACTGCCGATGAAGATAGAATTGTGAGTGAGAATATATATTTTTAATTGTAAAACCACTGAAAGGAGGCAAATCCAGTTGCGATTAGCCGTGTACCCAGGTAGTTTTGATCCAGTAACTAATGGACATATTGATATATTAGAAAAGACTAGTAAGATTTTCGATAAAATTATTGTATCGGTCGTTCATAATGTTACCAAAAAAGCTTTATTTACATTAGATGAAAGGGTAGAACTTATTAAGGAAAGTACTAAACATATAGAAAATGTAGAAGTAGAATGTTTTAACGGCTTGTTGGCCAATTATATTGCCGAAAAAAAAGCCTGTGCCATAATAAGAGGCTTAAGAACAGTTGCAGATTTCGAATATGAAGCAGGCATGGCTGTTATGAATAAAATTCTTATTCCTGAGATAGATACTATTTTTGTTATGGCAGATACTAAATATATTTACCTTAGTTCTAGCGGGGTTAAGGAAGCCGCACTTTTGGGTGGAGATATTAGTACTATGGTTCCACCGATAGTACAAGCTGGTTTAACAGAAAAACTAGAGGATATTGAGTTTTAAAAGCAAAAGAGAATGAAAAAGGCCAGTTTTTACTGGCCTTTTTCATATTAGTCATCTATGCGTTTTAGACCTTCCATACACTTACCAGCTAAATCCTGATATAATTTTATCGCTACTTGATTATAAGTTAGCATATTCTCATCCACATCTTTTACTACCCGAGCGGGGTTGCCCATGGCCACTTTGCGACTGGGTATAGTTTTCCGTGGTGGTAATACACTACCAGCTGCTAATAAGGAGCCTTCCTCTATTGATGTATGCGCATTTACAACTGAACCCATGCCTATGGTAGTATTGCTTTCAATTGTACAAGGCCCATGTACAATAGCAGCATGTCCTATTAATACATCACTTTCAATTACAGCTGTAGAATATGGTTCAGTATGAAGGGTAGCATTTTCCTGTATATTTGTGCCATCACCTATGATTATATTTCCATAATCTCCTCTAATTACTGCACCAGCGCCAACATAACAATTTTCCCCGAATACAACATCTCCAATTATTACAGCATCGGGATGAATAAAAGTAGTGGCTGGAATTACAGGCCTTTTTCCTTCATATTCATATAAAGCCATTGTTTAATCCCCTTCCTTTTTATATTTATTATTTGATTTTAATGCAAAAGGATAATATATTGTATTAATATTTATATTTATATATAAATGGCATAAAACCCTCTAAACACTTTCTTGATTTTGTTATTATATAATTTACGGATATAATAAACTAATAAAGTTTTAGAAGGGACATAAAGTAGTGATTGATAAAGATTATCTAATTAAAGCTATGGATCAAGAGGGGCAGGTTAGAGTTACTTTAGCCCGTACTACTAATTTAGTAGAAGAAGCCCATATAAGGCATAATACTGCAGCAACAGCATCAGCAGCCTTGGGGCGGGTCTTAACTGCTGCCTTAATGATGGGCAGTGACCTCAAGGGGAAGGATGATGTTTTAACCCTAAGAGTAGTAGGTAATGGAAGTGCAGGTACACTTGTAGCTGCAGTTGATAGCCAAGGTAATGGAAGAGCTTTTATGTCTAATCCCCAGGCTGATTTACCATCTATCCGGCCGGGCAAACTAAATGTTGGTGGTATTGTAGGGCAAGATGGTTATTTAGAGGTTATAAAAAACATGGGACTTAAACAACCCTTTGTGGGAAGGGTGGAATTGACCAGTGGTGAAATAGCAGAAGATTTGGCTAGGTATTTTTTGATGTCAGAACAAATCCCTGCTTTAGTAGCTTTGGGAGTTTTGATAGAAAGGGATTTAAGTGTGAAGACGGCTGGGGGTTTAATTATTCAAGCTATGCCCGGTGCAGATGATTCCTTATTAGAAACCTTGGAAAATAACATTTTAAATATGGGGCCTATAAGTAGTCTGTTGGCAGATAGCCCAGATTTAAATCCCATCCTAGTAAGATTGTTTGCAGGCCTAGTATACAAGGTTTTAGGTAAGCAGTTACTTGAGTTTAAGTGTACTTGTAATAGGGAGAAATTGAAGTCTATTCTGACTAGCTTTACTAAGGAAGAATTAATAGAAACATATGAGGAAGAGGGTGTCCTAGAGGCTAGATGTAATTTTTGCAATGGAAACTACCAATTTAGCCCAGATGAGATTCTGGCCCTAAAAGACAAAAAGCCTTAAGGTAAAATCTACCTAAGGCTTGTATAACTAGATGGCTCTTTCGACTTTGCCAGAACGCAAACAACGGGTACAAACATATATTTTTTTGGGACTGCCGTTAACAATTGCTTTTACTCTCTGAACATTAGGTTTCCATTGACGGTTAGTTCTAATGTGGGAGTGGCTATATTTTTTACCAAAAGAGACACCTTTCCCGCATACTTCACACTTAGCCATTTTTCTGCCCCCTCTCAATTACAATGCACTTAAATATTTTACCAGAGTGCGTGGCAAAGGGCAAGAAGAAGGAAAAAATATTTTGATTGTAGAATAATTTTAAATTATAGCAAGGAGGTAATCATTATGTACAAAGTTAAAACGACTGAATTAGGCGATATTTTCGTGGCAGAAGAGGTAGTCGAAACTATTGCTGGACTTGCAACTGTAGATTGTTACGGCTTGGTAGGTATGGTAGCCCATAATATTAAAGCAGAAATATCAAGCATTTTAGGGCTAGAATCAATTCGCAAGGGTGTTGAAGTTAGCCGCTTGGAAGATGGACTAGTTATTGATGTTCATGTTATAGTCGGCTATGGTATTAAAATAAATGAAGTTGCTTATAATGTAATGCAGAAGGTAACCTATATTTTGGAGAATAATGCTGGCCTACCAGTTGCTGCGGTTAACGTTAATGTCAAGGGTGTCAAAGTTCTTAGTGAAGTGTAGGGGAGGATTATAAGTTGAGTTTAGAGTTGGTAAATGGTATTGACTGGACAAGGAGTATTAAAGCAGGTTGTATTAAATTAGAGCATAACAAGGATAAGGTCGACTTGCTTAATGTTTTCCCCGTACCTGATGGTGATACCGGAACTAATATGTATTTAACCTTGCAATCCGCGGTCAAAGAGGCGGAAAAGAATGTAGATAAACCCCTAGGGAAAATAGCTAAGGCAGCCTCAATGGGTTCTTTGATGGGTGCTCGTGGTAATTCTGGGGTAATCATGTCCCAAATTTTTCGGGGTATGGCCAAGGTCTTAGAGGATAAGCAGGAAGCGAGTGCATTGGATATTGCTTTAGCTTTAAGGGCGGGTTCCGATACTGCTTATAAGGCGGTAATGAAACCCGTAGAGGGGACTATTCTCACCGTGGTACGTGAAGTTGCGGGGGCCTGTGAGGAAGCGGCTAAAAATCAAGAGGATATCATAGCTTGTCTGTTAGCTGCTGTTCAACATGGCTATAAGACTTTAGAAAAAACCCCGCAAATGTTGCCTGTGCTGAGGGAAGCAGGGGTAGTTGATGCTGGTGGGCAAGGGCTCTTATACTTTTTGGAAGGTATGATAGAAGGGTTAGCACGCCAAAGAGAAATAGAACTTGATACTTATAGGGAATTTATGCTTAATGAAGATGCAAGTAAACTCAAGGCAGATTTAGATATAGAGTTTCAATATTGTACTGAACTTTTGATTATTGGAGTTAGTAACCCAGATTTGGGGAATATAAGAGATCACTTGGATGCTTTGGGTGATTCCTTATTAGTAGTGGGTGATGAGGATTTGGTTAAGGTACATATTCATTCGAATCACCCTGGCAAAGTTTTGGAAACTTGTCTCCAATGGGGAGATTTGAATGACATCAAAATTAATAATATGTTGGAAGAAGCCCATGAACATATGAATAATTGGGGGTTACAGGAAGCAGCTGTCCCCTTAGCCAGGCGAAAAATTGGTTTGGTATCTGTAGGTGTAGGAAAGGGAATAATAGAGATCCTCAAGAGCTTGGGAGTTGACATAGTTGTAGAGGGCGGTCAGACCATGAATCCTAGTACTGAGGAGTTATTAAATGCCTGTAATTCGATAAATGCTGAATCTATAATAATATTACCCAATAACGGTAACATTATTATGGCGGCTGAACAAGTAAGTCACCTTATAGAAGATAAGGAAGTTATGGTAGTACCTACAAAATCGGTTATGCAGGCAGTAACTGCTTTAATCGCTTTTGAAGATAGTGGGGATATAGAGGAAGTAACCTTGGCCATGGCCAAGGAAATTGAACAAGTAAAGTATGCTGAAATTACTCATGCGGTTCGCGATTCGACTATTAATGGGCTAAGTATTAAGGAAGGCGATGTTATAGGTATAATTGCAGGCAAAATCTCCCTAGTGGCTGAAACCGTAGAGGATGCCTTGCTTGAGGTTATTGAGGAGATGTTAGATGATGACAGCGAACTTATTACCTTTTTCTATGGTGAAGAGGTTAGTGCAGATGAAGCTAACTTAGCTATGGAAAAGGTTACTGATAAATATGTGAATTATGAAATAGAGACCCACTACGGCGGGCAACCACATTATAGTTATTTAGTAGCTGTGGAATAAGGATAAGTAAAAATGGGGTAGGGCTGAGGTCCTGCCCCATTTCTTAATTTTTTATTTTTAAGTCGGAATTCGGGGATTTAGGGAGGCTTTTATGGATAAGCTTTTTGGTAATGTGCAATATGTTAAAGGAATAGGGCCTAAAAGAAGCAAATTGTTAGCTAGGTTAAATATATATTCTATTTTTGATCTACTCTGGCATATGCCTAGGGCCTATATAAATAGGGATAGGATACCAAATATTGATACGGTGAAAATAGGGGAATACAATCACTTACAAGGTGAAGTGATAAGTGTTAATAGTCTTAGAGCTAGAAAAGGAATGCACATTTTTAAGGCGGTTTTAAAAGATGCTGCTGGTTATTTCCAAGCGGTGTGGTTCAACCAACCCTTTTTGGAAAAATATATAAGGCCGGGTCAGGAAATTTTCGTTAGTGGAAAAGTTAAAAGTGGTTATGAGGGCTTAGAAATAAATGTGAGCGAATATGAATTAAATGACCCTATTAATACTAAGCACAAAATACTTCCTATTTATCCTTTAACTGAAGGCCTTAACCAGAAGTTTATGCGGCAAACAATGCTTACTGTACTTGATGAATACCTTAATTATTACCCAGACATTTTTTCTGTTCCCTTAAAGGACAAGTATAATTTGGGTGACATAAGGCCCGCATTTTATAATTTACATTTTCCCGCAAGCGGACAAGCATATAAAGTTGCTAGAAAAAGGTTAGCAGTTGAAGAATTGTGCTTGTTTCAATTAAGCCTTAGAAAACCCCTAGTTAGCGAAAATGGGCACATTATTCATAAAGAAATCAAGCCCTTAGTTAAGGAAATTATGGAAAACCTCCATTTTGATTTGACTCATGCCCAAAGGAAAGTAATAAACGAGATATTCAGCGATATGGAAAAACCCCGACAAATGAATAGACTTATCCAAGGTGATGTTGGTTCAGGGAAAACCGTAGTTGCTGCCTTGGCTATGGCTAAAGCAGTAGCCAGCGGTTTCCAAGCTGCCCTGATGGCTCCAACAGAAATATTAGCCCAGCAACACTTTTTTTCCTTATCTCAGTTCTTTAAGCAGTCAGATGTAGTTATGGCTTGCCTTACTAGTTCTACACCCCCTAAGGAAAAGCAGATGATTCTGGAGGCACTTCAAGCTGGCCACATTGATTTATTAATCGGTACTCATTCTTTAATCCAGGAAGATATATTTTTTAAGAATTTAGGTCTAGCAGTAGTGGATGAACAGCATAGATTTGGGGTGAAGCAAAGGGCGAATTTAGCTAACAAAGGTGAATATACCGACATTTTAATCATGACGGCTACACCTATCCCTCGCACTTTAGCCTTAACAGTGTATGGAGATTTAGATGTGAGTATAATTGATGAATTACCCCCAGGGAGAAAGCCAATTAAGACCTATTACATAAAAAACCCAGACCGAGATAAGTTATATAATTTTATAAAAGAGGAACTTAAGAAAGGCCTACAGGTATATGTAGTATGTCCCTTGATAGAAGAATCGGAAAAACAAGATTTGCAAGCAGCCCAGACCTTATACTATGAATTAAAA
This sequence comes from uncultured Syntrophomonadaceae bacterium, assembly GCA_964623245.1. Taxonomy (GTDB): domain Bacteria; phylum Bacillota; class Syntrophomonadia; order Syntrophomonadales; family Syntrophomonadaceae; genus JAAYRQ01. The sequence goes on along the minus strand of CAZUSS010000001.1, from coordinate 86,946 downwards.
AGTGGGATTTTAAAGGACTTTAGACTGGGTTTGCTACATGGACGTTTAAAATCAGCAGAAAAGGATTATATTATGCATAGATTCAAAGCAGGTGAGCTTGATTTATTAGTAACTACTACGGTTATTGAGGTAGGGGTTGATGTTCCTAATGCATCTATTATTGTAATAGAACAAGCGGAAAGATTTGGCTTATCCCAATTGCATCAGTTAAGGGGGCGAGTTGGTCGCGGCAATGTGGAGTCCTATTGTTATTTAATTGCCGAACCTAAGTCTGAAGAAGCCCTACAGAGGTTAAAAGCCATGGAAAGGACTAATGATGGCTTTATTTTGGCTAATGAGGATTTAAATATTAGAGGGCCTGGTGATTTTTGGGGAGTTAGACAACATGGGCTCGATCAATTAAAAGTAGCTAATCTAATTAAGGATAAAGATTTAATCGAATTGAGTAAAAATATTATAAATGAGGATTATGATTTTTCTAATCTTGAAAGATACATAAATAAAAAATTCAACAAAGATAAAGAAATAGCACCAAATTAGAGCATAACAATTATTGGCTTAATAATAATCTTCAAATAGTTTTATCCTATAACTGCGAGGAAATTTGCAGTTATTTTTTTTGTAAAAGATTAATAAAAAAACTTTATGGGGGTATTATTTAATGGCTAAGTCAAAAAAAACAAAAAATGATATCGAAAAATTAAAGTACGAGGTGACACAGGAATTAGGGATTCAAGAAGGAAATAGGCAAAAGTCTGATAGGAAAAAAATTAAAAATCAATGAAAATACTTCTAGCATATATCTTTTAGCAAAGGACACAATAAGACTACACTCAATAAAGGAGGTGAGAATGAATGGCTAAAAGCAGTAACCAACTAATAGTACCACAAGCAAGGGAAGCAATGGATAAATTTAAATTTGAAGCTGCTAAAGAAGTAGGAGTTAACCTTAAAGATGGTTACAATGGTGATTTAACTTCACGTCAAGCTGGTAGTATTGGGGGACAAATGGTTAAGAAAATGGTTTACGATTACCAGCAAAGACAAATTGGTGGAAGTGCACAAGGTTTAAATCAAATTCAAGAATTAGATGTAATCCAACAACAAAATAAAAGCAGTCAGTCTTAATTGATATTTAAATAACTAACCATTCTATCAAGAACAAGCGGAGGCAACTTTATCCGCTTGTTTCCATTATTAAAACTAAGTAACATATAATTCTAATTGTTCTTCTGAAATATGTGGAAATAGAGAATTACCTACTCCTACGGAAATAATATTGGCGACATTTTCTATTATTTCATCAATTTCCTGTGGGGTGACTCCTAAACTACCCCCGAAATATGAAAGGATTTCTTTAATCGAATCCCTGGCCCTAAAATCATCATACATAGCTCCGCTATTGAGACAAAACTTTTTAATGGCCTGTCCTGCAATTATGCTTGCATTAACTATAGTCGGACAACCTATGGCTATGACAGGTACTCCAAGACCCTCTTGGGTTAAAGCATGTCTGGCATTGCCTATACCTGCCCCTGGTTGAATACCGGTGTTAGCCATCTGGATAGTAGTACCAATTCTTTCTACATTCTGGGCTGCCAAGGCATCTACGGCAATAACTAAGGCAGGCTTAACTTTTTCTACTATACCTTTGATTACTTCGAAGGTCTCTAGTCCAGTCAGGCCTAAAACTCCTGGGGCAATTGCACAGGTGGGACGCATACCTTCGACTAAAGCATCTGGTGCGTGTTCATGATAATGTCTGGTAATGGGACTATACTCCACGAATTTTGGACCTAGTGAGTCGGCAGTAGCATGCCAGTTGCCTAAACCAACTAATAATACCGTGTCATCTGGCTTTAAATAATCCCCCATTAATACTGCCATTGATTCTTCTATACTTTGTATAATCTCGGTGTCAACATAAGGGTTTTTTATTTTCAGAGGTGGTGACTCAATGGTAACATAGACACCGACTGGACGCCCCATTTCAGCAGCCCCGGCCTCGTTTAAAATGCTAATAGTGGTAACTTTAATATTTTCCAGGCTTTTTACTTCTTCTTTTACTCCTGATATTTCGAGATCTTTATCCCCTCTAATTAAATCGCGGGCCTCAACGGCTAAATCCACATAAAGGTTATATTCTTTAATAATCTTTTGCATTAGCTACCTCCTTTCCTATATATTATTCGTAAAATATGGATTATTATGCTGCTGAAATTTACAATATTAAATTTATTTGTAAATATTTATATTATACAAATAGGAAAATATAATTAAATGGCGACCATTTGGTCGCCATTTGGGGAGAGGAGAATTTTGTAAAGTTGTTGGGGAGGGTTTGTTTTTACCAGATTTTCTTCTGGTACTTATATAATTGCCCCTAATAAGTAAATATATACAAGAAATTAAAATATTTTTTGTGATAAAATTACTAAAAAAGGGTAATGAAATAAAATAGGCGAAATAAGGAGTAATAAGATTGAGAATAATCGCAGGGACTGCAAAAAACAGGAAACTAAGGGTACCCCCTGGAAATAATACTAGACCTATTACCGATATGATTAAGGAAGCATTGTTCAATGTACTAGGTCATAGGATCCAAGCAGCAGATTTTTTAGATTTATTTGCGGGTAGTGGCAGTGTGGGAATTGAAGCTCTAAGTAGAGGAGCTAAATCAGTAATATTTGTCGATAACAATAATGGGGCAGTAAAGACCATATATCATAATCTAAAATCTTGTAACTTCAAAGAAGGATTTAAGGTATATAAAAATGATGTATTTAAAGCTTTGGATATTATAGTCAGAAAGGAGCTCAAATTTAATATTATTTATATAGACCCACCCTTTACTAATGCCGAAATTTTTGATCAGATTATGTTAAGCTTAGATGGTAATAGTAGCTTACTAAATGAAAATGGAATAATTATTATAAGGAGTCCACACAGGCTGAATATGCCTGCAGAATATAAAAATTTAATTAGAAGTAGGCTAAATAAATATGGTGAATCAGTCCTACATTATTATTTATTAAAATCATAGGAGGTTTATAGGCTTATGATGGAAATCTTTCGTATCTTGGATGAGATGGAGTTAATGATTAGGGATAGTAAAAGGGTACCCTTATCAGGTAAATCTATTATTGAGGGGCATGTTTTTTTGGATCGTTTAGATAGGTTGAGGGCAATTTTACCCGAAGAATTGCAAACTGCTAAATTAGTTCTACAAGAAAAGGAAAGAATAGTTACTGAAGCATGTGCCCAGGCTGAGGAAGTTATGGAAGCCTCCAAAGGTAAAGTGGCCCGTCTAGTAGATGAAAGTGAAATTACCAAAAACGCTATGCAAGTAGCGGAAGATATTATTGCTAATGCAGAAAATGTGGCCAAGGAAATAAAGATAGATGCCAACGAATATGCCTCGGGGGTATTATCCCATATGGAAATAGTACTCAGAAAAGGTCTAGATGCTGTTGTAGAAGGGAAAGCAGAATTAAACTATGCTTTAACTGAAGAAGACTTTTAATCTCTGATTAACCAAGAGAGTAACATTAGACTAGAAATTATACATAAACTTATTATTAAGCTAAGCAGGGCAAAAGACCAAGCATCAACCCCGTAGATTATTCTTTGATAGGACCATAAGGCTGCAGATGGCAGGATTTGCATAGGATACAGGAAACATTTATAGCCCACAAATGTAATAAAAATAGATATGATTACCTGGATCAGTCTAGCTTTAAGGTAAAAGGATAGGCGTATGGGGATTTGCGAGATAACACTCATTACCTGGGCAATGATAGAAAGACCACTAAAGGCTAATAAACTACTGATGGCTAACAACTTGGTAATTAATTCACTATTGGCAATTGCAATAGTATTAGCCCCTAAGGTTATTTCGAATATGCCCATACCTAAACCATAGGCTACGGGGTAAGTTATTTTGAACAAGGGGGGCAGATTAGCCAAGATAAGGGCAAACCAATCTATAATACCCCATACAGATAACATTCTGGTTAATACGGAAAAAAAGATGATAAAACCCGCAATAATTATGATATTATTTATACTGTTTTTTATGGCATCGCCCAATATTTTACCCAAACTTGCAGTTTTAGCTGTCAATAATTCTTGCAATGCTGCTTTGATGCTTCTTGTCTCATGGTAGGGCATAAGGGGCATAGGGGCCTTAAATCGCCATAAAAGGCCCACAATTAAATTGGAAAGATAATGGGAAAAGGCTAATAAATAACCGTAAACTGGTGAGGCGAACATACCTACTCCAATAGCCCCAATAATAAATAGTGGACTAGAATTATTAGTAAATGATACTAATCTTTCAGCTTCATTGGCAGTAAGTAGTTTTTCTTCGTATAGTTTTTTACATAGAATTGCCCCCACAGGGAAACCCGAAGTAAATCCCATTACAATCACTACTGAGCTAGAACCCGGGAGTCTAAATAAAGGTCGCATAATTGGTTCTAGGAGTACACCAATAAACCTTATCAACCCTAGATTTACGATTAATTCTGCTACTATAAAAAATGGCAAAAGTGCTGGTAGCAAAACATTGTACCATAATTTAAACCCACTTGTAGCAGCATTCACAGTACTTTTAGGGCTGATTATCATAAATGTAGTTAATAATAATAATATAATTAGAAAAAACAATTTATAGTATTTTCCCATCAGCATCTCCATAATAGTTTTTATACAATGGACCAAGGAAGGACTAATTAATTTATATGTTGGGATACTTGTAACTTAGAAGTCATTATTGTATAAGGGGTAGATAACCACATGCTTAAGCCAAAAGTTGCCTTGGTATTAGGTGCGGGGAGTGCCAGGGGTTTAGCCCATATTGGTGTTTTACAGGTCTTTGAGGAAAATGATGTCCATTTTGACTTTATTGTGGGTTGTAGCATGGGGGCTATGGTAGGGGGAATCTATGCATGTGGCACTAATTTGTACATGCTAGATAAAATGATTGAATCTATAAATCACAACATTTTTTTTGACGTCCATATACCTAGACTGGGATTTATCGCGGGTAAAAAAATAAGCACTTTTCTAGAATTAATGACTAAGAAAAAAGATTTTTCCCAATTGGAAGTTCCTTTGACATTAGTAGCTACGGATTTAGTAAACAGGCAAAAAGTAATCCTGGAGGAAGGTATGGTGGCAAGGGCTATAAGGGCTAGTATATCAATTCCAGGAGTGTTTAATCCAGTTCTGCAGGATGATATGGTATTAGTAGATGGAGCCGTATTGGATCGTCTTCCGGTTAGTGTAGCTAGGGATAAAGGCGCAGATGTGGTTATAGCGGTAGATGTTTCTTTTGGGGGTGGCAAAAAGGATTCTATTCAAAATACCTTGGATGTTATTATGGTTTCTATAGATATTATGCAGGAGCAACAGTTTAACACCCAGTTTGGACTCATTAATCCCACTTGGGATATTTTAATCCAACCTAAAGTTACGGACTATTCACCACGTGATTTTAAATGTTCTCGGGAATTAATAAATTTGGGTAGGGAGGCTGCCCAGGAAAAATTAGCCGAAATAGAGGCCAAGATTAATGGTTTTTCTAAAGTCTTGAGTACCTAATTGGTGAAGTGGTAAAATCGCTAGCACCGTTTCGTTCTTTTTCCGAGGGATAGAATAGGTTATACAGATTGCTAGCCATAATATCTAGTTTTATCATTTTACTAGCTGCAGTATCAGTTTCATCATAAAGCTTTTTTACATCCCTGCCTCTGTTTAAAATAGGCAGTTCTGAACTTTCTTTCATTTGACCCAGCAGATTTATGCCTTTATCAGTAAAGCCTAAAACATGATGATACAAAGGGCCCAAGGCATCTAGTTCATCAACTAAGTCCTTGTTTAGATTGAATAAGGAATACAGTAATATCCGGCTAATGCGTGTATAACTATACCGTTTTGACTTGATTGCCAACCTTAGTTCATTAAGATTACTACTTGTTATGGATTTTTCTATTATTCTGGTCTCCAGCCCTTCATTTACATCGTAGAGCTTTTCAATTTCTTTTGCTTCCATGGTACGAAGTTTTGCTAAAATGGCATTTCCAAAAAACTCTGCTTTAATTGGTGCTCTACCTTGCCGAATTTCCCGCATTAATATGTGCTTAGCACTTTGGGGCAGGGCAAAATCTAATTCTTTTAATGGCCTATTTTGGTAGAGTGCCTCCCTAATAGCTGTGGCACTCGCATATGTAGTTAAATTTTTACTATGAAAATGGGAGCCTTTACGTTTAATAGTAAAGGGTATGATCCAGCGATCTAAAAGATCTATATTTCTTAGATATTCTATTCCCAAAATATCATTGGAACCGCTCAAAATATCTGCCATACTAGGATTATCAAAAAACTTTTGTAAAGCCCTGGAACGGGCTACTGGGTAGCTAAGTCCCCGGGCTAGTAAATCATCTAAAAGTTTTTTGTAATCTTCTGGTTCATCATTGAGAAATAGGGCTATTTCTTGCAAAACTTCTATGTCATCTGTTTCGCTACCGAAGGCTAGGTGGGTTACAAGTCCTGTACGACTAAGTAATTGGACAGCAGCACGGGCAAAATAATAAGCACTACGGCTAGCAAAAACAAAAGGTAATTCAATAACTAAATCAACTCCATTTTCCAAAGCCATTTCAGCCCGGGACCATTTGTGGCAAATAGCAGGTTCACCCCTTTGAGTGAAATTCCCACTCATTACACAAATTATAGCAGTAAAATTATTTTGGGACTTTATTTCATTAATTAAATGAAGGTGCCCATTATGAAATGGGTTAAATTCAGCAATTAAACCTAAAACCGCCATGCAGCAACCACCTTTTATATCAGTTAGTATCATAAATTCTACCACTAAATTAAACTTTTATGCTAAAATAGATTAGTATGATACGCTCGGCACAAGGTGCTTAATTAAAAGGGAGGTAGAAGGATGAGCTTATTAGCTGAAATTCGAGAAAAGGCCGCTGCCAGGGGGAAAAACATTGTTTTACCAGAGGGTCTGGAAGAAAGGACTTTAATGGCAGTGAAGGAGATTGTCGACAAAAAAATAGCTAATCCAATTTTACTTGGGGATGAGGGTGAAATTAAGGCATTAGCGGGGAAGATTGGGGCAGATATATCTGGGGCTGAAATAGTCAATCCTATTAAAGCTAGTTATTTTGACGATTTCGTGCAGGCCTTTTACGAAATGCGCAAAAGTAAAGGGGTTGACCTTGATAAGGCCAAGGAAACTATGTTGAATCCTTTATATTTCGCTTCGATGATGGTTAAGATGGACAAGGCCGCTGGGGAAGTAGCTGGGGCCGAAAATACTACGGGGAATGTTTTAAGGCCTGCTTTACAAATTATTAGGACTGCACCAGGGATATCTGCTGTATCTGGTGCCTTTATTATGATTGTGCCTAATTCGGAATATGGCGATAAGGGGACTTTTATATTTGCAGACTGTGCGGTAACACCTGTACCTACCGCTGAACAAATGGCAGATTTCGCTAAAGCCTCTGTAGCAACAGCAACAGAGATTTGCGGTATGTCAGATCCTAAAATAGGTATGCTTTCATTTTCAACTAAGGGAAGTGCCAGCCATGATACGGTAGATAAGGTGGTCACTGCTACCAATCTGGCTAAGGAAAAGTTTCCTGAATTAAAGGTAGATGGAGAATTCCAAGTTGATGCAGCCATTGTACCAAGTGTTGGTTCCTCTAAGGCTCCTGGTAGCCTAGTAGCTGGGGAATGTAACATCCTTATATTCCCTGACTTGCAATCTGGTAATATAGGCTACAAGTTAGTCCAACGTCTGGCTAAAGCAGAGGCTATTGGGCCAATTTTACAAGGCATGGATAAACCAGTTAATGACTTATCTAGGGGTTGTAGTGTGGAAGATATAGTCAATGTTGTGGCAATGACTGCGGTCAGTTCCTAAATTGGAGGGAAGGGTAGTAATATCTATAAATAAATTTTAGAGAAAATGGGGAGGTTTTGTTAATGAAGGTTCTTGTTGTAAATGCCGGTAGTTCATCTATTAAATATCAAGTTTTCGATATGAATGATGAGTCGGTACTGGCCAAGGGTTTAGTCGATCGAGTAGGAATTCCTGGGACAACCTTAGAACACAAGCCGACTGGTAAAGATGAAGTGGTAATTAAAAAAGATTTACCCGATCATACTGAAGGCATGAAACTAGTTTTGGAAGCATTAGTTAATGAAGAATATGGAATTATGAAAAGCATGGATGAAATTGGTGCGGTTGGGCATCGTGTAGTCCATGGTGGGGAAGCATTTGCTAGTTCAGTAGTAATTAATGATGAAGTCAAAAAGGTTATTAAAGACTGCTATGATATAGCGCCTTTACATAATCCGCCTAATTTAATGGGGATTGAGGCATGTGAAGCTTTAATGCCTAATGTACCACATGTGGCAGTTTTTGATACTGCTTTCCACCAGACTATGGAACCTGCGAATTACTTATATGCACTTCCATATGATGTATACGAAAAATATCATGTCAGAAGATATGGTTTTCATGGGACTTCTCACTACTTTGTATCTCATCGGGCTTCAGAAATGTTAGGTAAGCCTTATGAAGAATGTAAAATAATTACCCTACACTTAGGCAATGGGGCGAGTATGGCAGCCATCAAAGGTGGCAAGGTAATTGATACTACCATGGGCTTTACACCTCTTGAAGGGTTAGTTATGGGAACCAGATCGGGGGATATTGACCCAGCTATTGTTTTCTTCCTCATGGAAAAACTAGAACTGAGTGCCCAAGAAGCCAACAATTACTTTAATAAAAAAGCAGGTATGCTAGGACTTTCGGGGGTATCTAATGATTTAAGAGATATTCTCGAAGCGGCTAGTACTGGAAACGAAAGGGCCCAGTTATCATTAGATGTATATTATAATAGGGTTAAAGGGTATATTGGTAAATATATAGCTTTATTAAATGGATGCGATTGCTTAGTATTTACAGCCGGTGTTGGGGAAAATGGCTATGATGTGCGGGAAAACATATGTACTGACCTAGATGTTTTTGGCATTAAGATAGATGCCGAAAAGAATAAGGTCAGAGGCAAAGAAGTAGATGTATCTGCTGCAGATTCCCGAGTTAAGATTTTAGTTATTCCTACTAATGAAGAACTTGTTATTGCCCGCGATACACTCGCTTTAAGTAAGTAATTACAAAACACAATAGGGCGGGTTTATCCCGCCTTTTGTTTTTTGATCTAAATTTTTGCTGAGTTGACAACAATATCTGTAGAGGACTATAATTATGCAGGTGTTTTATGGGGTGTAATTATGATAATTGAATTAAGAAATTTAAAATTTCGAGTAAATGATGTTGAAAACTTTAAATTACAAAAACAACTACCAAACAAATTGCTAGAAGTTGTCAAGGGGCGTTTTTTAACGCCTTGTCAGGTTGATTTGACTATAGAACGTACTGGTGATTTATATTTAGCCCAAGGGCACTTAGAGACTGAAATTAAAACTCAATGTGCTAGGTGTCTAGGCGAGGTTTCTTATGAAATTAAGACTGACTTTAATTTTTCTATGATAGAATTTGCCCATGAACAAAGGTATAGTAGGGAAGATGTAGATATTGTTTTCCATTCTGATTTGCTAGTCGATATAACTCCTCTTGTTTTGGAGGCAATATTAATAAGCCTTCCCATGCGGGTCTTATGTGACCCAGAATGTAAGGGTTTATGTGTTAAATGTGGGGTTAATAAAAACATAGAATCTTGTAATTGTGAAAAAGATATAACTGATCCTAGATGGGAAAAACTTAAAGATTTATTATAGGGAAGGAGGTTTATAACCGTGGCTGTTCCTAAAAAAAGACACTCACGCTCCCGGACTAACAAAAGACGGGCAGTGTGGAAAAGAATAGATAAACCTGGCCTAGTTGAATGTCCCCAATGTCGCGAATTGAAAATGCCCCATCGTGCCTGTTTGAATTGTGGATATTATAAAAACCGTAATGTATTATAAATAAAATGAACTATTAAACATAAAGTAAGTAAAGTCTCAAATGGCTATTCTTACTTTTTGTTTTTAAGGAGGTTTATTATGCGTATAGCTATTGATGTCATGGGCTCAGATTATGGTCCAAGCGAATTAATTAAAGGTGCTTTGGGCTGGCTTGCTACTGAAGAAAATAGCCACATCAACTTAGTAGGCCCGAGAGCCACGATAGAAGCGGAATTGAAAAAACATGAATATGATGTGACTAAGGTAAGTGTTACTGCAGCTAGTCAAGTTATTGAAATGGATGAATCGCCTGCCTTAGCCCTAAGGAGGAAAAAAGATGCTTCAATAGTAGTGGCAACCAAACTAGTAAAGGAAGGTGAGGCAGATGCACTGGTTTCCTGTGGTAGTACGGGGGCCCAGATGGCTGCAGCAATTTTTATTTTAGGGCGTATGGCAGGGATAGAGAGGCCCCCTATTATAACCAGTATTCCGAGGGGAAATGATGAGTACAGTTTATTAATTGATGTAGGTGCAAATGTTGATTGTAAAGCCAAACAAATGTTACAATTTGCTATATTGGGTAAAGTTTATGCCCAAAAAGTCATGGGTATTGAAAACCCGAGGATTTCCCTATTGAATAATGGTCAGGAAGAAAGTAAAGGTAACAATTTAACTATAGAGACATATAATTTCTTAAAAGAACAAAAAGGGCTAAATTTTATAGGTAATATTGAAGGCAGAGACCTATTTAGTTCTAAAACGGATGTAATTGTCTGTGACGGTTTTACGGGGAACATAGTATTAAAAACCGTAGAGGGGCTAGCCGCTTTTATGGCGGAGAATATTCTTAAAGAAGGGGGAACTCTGCCAGAAATTTTTAAGAAACTAGATTATACCCAAGTAGGTGGTGCACCATTATTAGGGGTTGAAGGTATTAGCGTAGTTTGTCATGGTAGCTCAAAAAGCAATGCAGTACATAATGCTATAAATGTAGCAAAACAATGTTATATTAATAATATAGTCCTTTTACAGGAAGAAGAATTAATGGGTATAATGTAAGATATTTTAAATGGCAATAAAGGAGGATATTTTAGGATGCAAGAATTTTTTGAATTGGCCCAGAAGTATTTAGCGGAACAGTTAAATATTGAAACTGAACTTATTACTATGGAAACTACATTTGAAGAAATTAATGCGGATTCAATTGATGTGGTGGAAATGATTATGGCCCTAGAAGACACATATGATGTAGAATTTCCGGAAGAGGATTTGGAAGATTACCCGACTATGGGATTATTGGTCACCGCCTTGTTTAATTATATGGAAGGGATAAAATGAGTAATAGTATTATAAGTGCTAGGCAATTTTTAGAGGATAATGGCCTAAAGTTTAATGATGAAACTCTAATGCAGACAGCCCTTATGCACCCCTCATATTCCCAAGAAAAACATGCAACTGTTAATAACCAAAGGCTGGAATTCCTAGGTGATGCAGTACTTAATTTTGTAGTAGCAGATTGCCTGTATAACGAATATAAGGAAAAGGCTGAAGGTGAATTGACTAAAATAAGGGCTAAGGTGGTATGCGAAAAGGCCTTAGTCAATGTGGCCCGCGATATTGATTTAGGAAAATATCTATTACTGGGTAAAGGCGAAGAAATGTCGGGGGGACGCAAAAGAAAATCGATATTGGCTGATACCTTTGAAGCAGTAGTCGGGGCGATTTATCTTGACCAAGGATTTGACCAAGTTAGTCAATATATTATTAAACATTTGGGGCCAAGCATCAAAGGAGCTGCTAGCGGGGATTACAATGATTATAAATCCCGTTTACAAGAATATGTACAAGGTAAACACGGACAAAATGTGACTTATTCCATCGTTGAGGAAAGTGGTCCTGCACATGCCAAGGTTTTTGTAGCAGGTGTTTTCTATAATAATAAAATACTCGCAACCGGAAAAGGAAAAAGTAAAAAAGAAGCCGAACAAAATGCAGCTGAGCATGTCCTAACCCACAATTTAATAAATAATTTGATTAAGGATTAAAAATATAATGAAAAGACATTTTAATATTCCAATTTTTATTCCCCATCTAGGATGTCCTTTTGATTGTATTTTTTGTAATCAAAAGCAAATAGCCGCAACTTTAAAAGCACCCGGATGGCCGGAAATAAAGACTATAATAGAGGAGCACCTTAGAACCATACCCGCGGCTAGTGAAATTGAGCTTGCTTTTTTCGGTGGCAGTTTTACCGCCATTGATAAAGATGAACAGATTAAATACTTAGGGCTTATCCAGCCCTATATCAAAAGTGGGGAAATAGCATCAATTAGGCTATCAACTAGACCAGATTTTATAAATGACTCCATATTAAAGTTATTAAAGGAATATGGGGTAAAGACTATTGAATTAGGGGTACAGTCCTTGGATGATGGAGTCTTAAAAAAGTCGGGCCGAGGCTATAAGGCAGAGGACGTTTTTAGGGCGGCTCATCTCATTAAAGAGCATAATTTCATGCTGGGATTACAATTAATGGTAGGACTGCCTGGTGATAATTATAGCTTGGATATAAAAAGTACTTGGGCTGCTATCTCTTTAATCCCTGATATGGTTAGAATTTATCCCACCTTAGTTATCAAGGATACCTTTCTTGCTAATTTATATGCAAAAGGAAAATACCAGCCACTTGACCTTACCCAAGCAGTTAATACAACTAAAGAAATGTATTTACGCTTTACTGCTGCGAACATAAAGGTTATACGGATGGGCCTGCACCCTAATGAGGAATTATCCAAAGGTGATGCTGTCATAGCGGGCCCATTTCACCCTGCCTTTGGTGAACTAGTTATGCAAGAAGTTTTTTATGATATGGTCCAATATTTATTGGGGCAATTCCGGGAAACTATTAAGCTAGGGAATGAATTAGTTATTTATATTAACCCTAAAGACTTTTCGAAAATGATTGGAAATCGGAAAAACAATATTATTAAATTAAAAAAATGGTTACAGATAGACGATATAAGGATTAATGGGACTGAAGACATGGCACTAAACAGTGTGGGAATAAGTACAAAAGGGAATATACCCTCACATATTTTGCATAGGGAAGATTATCTAAAAAATCTTTTTAAAATATAGACTTACCCTGGTATTTTAAATGGAATTAGTTACAGCCTTTTGATTAAGTTTTATTATAAAAGAAAAATTGTTCTAAAAGCCCCTAAAGGGCTTTTCTTTGCATAAACTTTTATTTCAGATTGATAATAAAGGTTTAATAATATTTTTGTTTAAATAATTATCAATGCCTAGAAAGGAAGGGCAAGATGAGAGTAAGAATATTAAACAGCCTATATAATTTAAAAGGTGATTATATGTCAGGAAAAAGGATGGCTGATGAACTCGCCATAAGTGGGGTGGCAATATGGAAACATATTGAAGCTTTAAGGCAAGAAGGATATGATATTAATGGAGTAGCTGGGCGGGGCTACCGTCTCAATAATTGGCAAAATGTAATTATACCTAGTGAGGTAATGCAAGGCTTAGGTAAGGCCGAACTCATTAGGCAAATAATGTATTGTCCAGTTGTGGACTCTACTAATGAATTGGCCAAGGAATTGGCTGCTAGCAATGAGGAGGGTCTAGTAATAGTAGCTGGACAACAAAGGGCTGGTAAAGGGCGTCTCGGGCGTAAATGGGACTCCCCATTGGGTGGGATATGGTTTTCCATTATCCTAAAACCTCGCTTGCCTTTATCAAAACTGGCCTTATTATCTTTGGTTTTTGCCCTAGCCCTGGGAAAAGCTTTAGACAAATTCACAGAAAAACCTAGCCAATTAAAATGGCCCAATGACGTATTTATAGCTGATAAAAAAGTGGCGGGAATCCTCCTAGAGGTAAGTGGCCAGCCAGATAGGGTAGATAATCTTATAGCCGGATTTGGAATTAATGTTAATATATCATCGGATGCTTGGGTGATAGAAGATGAAAAAATTACTTCCTTATTAATTGAAAATCATCGGGTAATGGAAAATAGCCATATTTTAACCGAAGTTTTATCTTATATAGAGGAATATTACTATTTATTCTTGCAAGAGGGCTTTGAGCAAATAAGACAGGAATTTAAGGCCAAATGTTTACACTTAGGTCAGGATGTATCTATACAGCAATTTAAAGCTACTATTACTGGCAGATGTATGGATATAGATGAACAAGGTAGTATGATATTAAAAGTAGATGATGAGATTATGCGTATTACTACGGGTGATGTAAAAATTATTTGATACGGGGGATTTTAAGTTGTATCTTAAAAAATTAGAACTCAAAGGTTTTAAATCTTTTGCTGATAATACAGAGATATACTTAAGACCGGGTATAAATGTAGTAGTAGGCCCTAATGGATGTGGGAAAAGCAATTTAGTTGATGCTATAAGATGGGTATTAGGTGAGGGTAATGTCCGCAATTTACGGGGACAAAAAGGTGAAGATGTTATTTTCAAAGGGACCGACAAAACCCGTGCCCTAAGTATGGCTAGTGTAGAGATGACAGTAGATAACATAGATAATATTTTACCTCTTGATTATAGTGAAGTAACTGTGGCCCGTAAGGTATTTAGAACAGGTGAAAGTGAATTTTTATTAAATAAATCCCAAGTTAGAATGAAAGATATAAATAAATTATTTATGGGAACTGGATTAGGCAAAAGGGGTTATTCCATAATAAGCCAGGGGGAACTTGAACAAGTCTTAAATGGGCAACCTATAGATCGCCGTCTAATATTGGAGGAGGCTTCTGGGGTAATAAAATATAGACACCAAAGGGATGTGGTGAAAAAGCGCATATCTGATACTAAACAGGATTTATTACGTTTAGCTGATATTTTAGCTGAATTGACCTTGCAACAAGGGGAACTGGCTTTGAAGGCTGAAAAAGCGAAGGAACATATAAGACTATCCCAGGAACAAGCTAGGCTAGAACAAGAATTATTGAAATTTGAAACAAATAAAGTATTAAAAGATTACCACAACAAATTAACTAATTTGGAAAAATTAAAAAAGCAATGGGCTGAATTGAAAAATCTTGAAACTGATAATATAGGCCACTTGGACCATAATGAAAAACTACTAGCCGAGGCTAGGCTAGAGCTTAACCGCCTTAAGGAAACGGTATATCTAACGGAAAACAAACAACAAAGCCTTATTGCTGATATTAGGATTAGCGAGGAGCGGATTAAAAGTTATACTGAAGGACTAAAAACAGCAGAAATAGATGCAGAAAAATACAAGGAAATGTTAGCTAACATTTCGCTCGAGGTTGCCAATAGACAAAGTGATCTACAAGCACAAAAAATAGCATATGAACAAAAAAAAGGCGAATATAATGAAATCGTTAATGAATTAAGAAGTTTTGAACATGAAATTGGCTTATTAAAAGAAAAATTTGAAGCAGAAAAGGCTTACATATTTACACACCTAGAAGATGAAGCTAAGCTTAAAAATGATATTAATGAAAAGGAAAATACCATAAGCAGGATACGGGAGAGAGGGACTAGACTTACTATAAAAAAGGATGAGCTGGCCCATAATATTAATTTTTCCCGTCATAGCCTCCTGGAAATGGAGGAAGAAATAAGTGAATTGACACTTGCCATACAAGCAATATCTGCAGAAGAAAATAATTTACAGGAAAATAAAGCGGATTGCTGGGCAAAATTACAAGTAATATTACAAGCCCATAGAGATTTGGAAAATGAGCTGCGTTTAGTTGAAAACCGCCTACTAACCATCAAAGATAGTGAAGAAAAGCTGATGGGATATTCTGCAGCAGTTAAAGAAGTGCTTAGCCTACAAAACAGTTTTCCCGGCATTATGGGTATCGTAGGTGAAGTAATACGAGTGGCAGATGGCTTAGAGATCGCCATAGAAACTGCAGCTGGTAGGGGATTAGAAAATATAATTGTAGAAAGAACCCAAGATGCACAAAGAATAGTAACCCTCCTCAAGGAAAACAAAATGGGACGGGTAACCTTACTCCCCCTTGATATATTAAAAGTAGCCAAATTGAATCATCTTTTATTAAGTGAACTTAAAAAGGAAAAAGGAGTATTAGGTATTGCTTCTGAGCTCATCCAATACGAGGCCAAGTTCCAAAAACCGATTTCATATATATTCGGCCGTACTTTAATAGTGGAAGATATGCCCATTAGTATCTATTTATTTAAAAAATATAAGCTGCCATTTAGAATAGTAACTTTGGAAGGGGAAATCCTTAATACTAGTGGTGCCATAACTGGTGGTAGTCATAGGAAGGCTGCATTAAATAGTCCACTCAAAAGAAAAAATGAGGAAAGAAAGCTTACCCAAAAGGCGGAAGTTTTGCGCCAAAGTATAGCAGATAAATATGCTGCTAAAATTGCTCTGGATGAAAAGCTGGATAATATAGAAAGCGAGTTAACCGTAGTTACAAACACAAATATCGAAAACAAATTTAAATTAGAACTCTTGTATAAGCAATTAAAAGCCCGCAAAGATGAGCTAGATAATTTAATAAATTCCAGAACTAATTTATTAAATGAAATAGAAACATTAAACCAAAATAAAAATAATCTGGGTGGACAAATCATATCCCTACAAGGTGATTTAGCTAAAATGCAGGAGACAAGTACCAAGACTACTGAACAACTTGAATTAACTAGGGCGAAAATTGATAGTAGACAAAGGGACTATGAAGTTGGGAAAGCTAGGCTATCCTCCTACCAGGATTATTTGCTGGCTAAAGAACAGGAACTGAACAATATTGAACATAGTATGGGACAATTTATGCAAGTTAAAGATTCATATTATGATTCTATGCATAATGCTATGGCAAGCAAAAATAGGCTTATTGATACCATAAAAAAGGAAGAAGCCCAAATTGTGATGCTTACTGAGGCTAATGCAGAATGTACTGCGAAATTAGTCCGGGAAAATCAGACTATTAAGGACCAACAGCTAGCAGTGGCAAAATATGAAACTGAAATAAAGCAGTTTAAAAATCTAATAAACCCTATTAGGCAGGATATATCTAAGCTTGAATCTTCAATACATAATTACGAGTTAAATTTAACCCGACTAGAAGCTGGGCTAAGCAATTTACACGAAAAATGGCAGGATATCTTCGATAGCAAAATACCCGAGAATATTGAAGTATCTTATACCAACCAGGAGATTAAGACTTTTGCAGCCCATTTGGCAAAAATTAAGGAAGATTTATCACTGCTTGGGCCGGTCGATCTAGGGGCTATTCAGGAATACCAAGTAATAACGGAAAGGGTAGGTTTTCTAAGCTCCCAATTGGATGATTTGACTGAAGGGCAGGGCACATTAGAAGAATTACTGGAGAAGACCGAAAGGATAATGCTTAGGGAGTTTAGGCAATTTTTCGCTATGGCTAATGAAAGTTTTAGTAATACATTTACAGAAATTTTTGAAGGTGGGGAAGCCTTTTTCACCCTGGAGGAAGAAGATGATAGCTTGGCAGCTGGGGTTAATATACAGGTTAAATTGCCGGGCAAAAGGACTCAGTCCCTAAATCTTCTATCAGGCGGGGAGAGGGCCTTGACCTGTATAGCCTTTATTTTTGCTTTACTGAGATTAAGGCCAGCCCCATTTTGTTTATTAGATGAAATAGATGCCACATTAGATGAAACCAACCTAGTGAGGTTTTCCAATTTTCTTAAAAATATGGCCCAAAATATGCAGTTTATAATTATTACTCACCGCCAAACTACCATAGCATCTGGGGATAATCTTTATGGGGTAACTATGCCAGAAAAGGGCATATCCACAATTTTAACCCTGGATTTATCTGAAGCTGAAGGTCTAGCAGGTTAAATATTTAAAAGGATGGGATAAGATGTCGGTATTTAATAGATTTAAAAATAAGAAATCAGACGATAGTCTAGAAAACCCGGAAACGGATCAGGTCATTTCTAATCAATCTAAACCCACTGGGGAAACTGAGGATTTAGGCACTAAAACTGGTTTTTTTGAAAAACTAATCAAGGGCTTAAGCAAAACAAGGGCCAACATAAACGAAAAAATTACTAGCCTAATCGCCAGCAACAAAAAACTAGATGAGGATTTCTGGGAGGAGCTAGAGGAGATTTTAATCCAGGCAGATGTGGGTGTTGACACCTCATTAGCCTTGGTAGCTAATATTAAAGGCAGGGTCAAAAAGCAAAAAATTAATGATTCTAATGAAGTTATCAACTTACTTATAGAGGAGGCCGCTAATTTATTGGCTGGTTTTGAGGCTCATATAGATGTTTCTGCCTCACCTACGGTTATTCTAGTAGTGGGTGTTAATGGGGCAGGCAAGACTACCTCAATCGCTAAAATGGCTTATAGATACAAAAAGGAAAAAAAGAAGGTCTTACTTGCAGCGGGAGACACCTTCAGGGCGGCAGCGATTGACCAATTACAAGTATGGGCCGATAGGGTTGGGGTAGACCTTATCAAGCATCAAGCAGGAGCTGACCCTGGTGCAGTTGTATTTGATGCCCTTAGTGCAGCCAAAGCACGTCAAAGCGACATTTTGATTATTGATACCGCAGGTAGACTGCAAAATAAAACTAATTTAATGAAAGAAATAGGGAAGGTTAGAAACATTATTGAACGTGAAATCCCCGCGGCTCCACATGAAGTTTTATTAGTTTTAGATGCCACAACAGGACAAAATGCCATTAGTCAAGCCCGGATTTTTAAAGAGGCTACTTCAGTTACAGGCATTGTCTTGACTAAACTAGATGGTACGGCTAAAGGCGGCATTGTACTTGCCATTGCACAAGAATTAGATATCCCCGTCAAATTGGTAGGAATAGGTGAAGGGATGGAGGATTTGAGGGATTTTGTAGCAGGTGATTTTACACAAGCTTTATTTGGTTAATGGAAAGATTAGGGGGAATTATAATATGATTAAGACTGCAATTATAGGTGGAACAGGTGTCTATGATCCGGAATTACTAGATGATGTCAAAGAAATCACTAAAAAAAATTCTTTCGGCCAAGTACAAGTGACAGTAGGGAAATTCGCTGGTCGGGAAATTGCCTTTATTCCTAGACATGGATCGGGACATAGTGTACCTCCACATTTAATAAATTATCGGGCTAATATAATGGCTCTTAAAGATTTAGGGGTGGAAAGGATTATTGCTACGGCAGCAGTAGGTTCGCTTAATTTTGATTTAGAGCCGGGTTATTTTGTATTAGCTGATCAATTTCTGGATTTTACCAAGGTGCGAAACCATACATTCTTTGAAGGTGAGGATGGTGTAGTACATTGTGATATGACAATCCCATACTGTCCAAGGGTCAGGAAGGCCATCGAAAAGGCGGCCCAAGAAGAGGGGCAAAAAGTTCATAATGGTGGTGTCTATGTATGTACTGAAGGACCACGTTTTGAAACCGCTGCAGAAATAAGGATGTTCAAAATGTTAGGCGGACACATCATAGGTATGACTAGTGTACCTGAGGTTTGCTTAGCCCGGGAATTGGGTATATGTTATGGGAATATCTCTATTGTAACCAATTATGCTGCAGGTATTTCACCCACTATATTGACTCATAGTGAAGTGGTGGAAATTATGAAAACTAAAATCGCTGATGTAAGGGTATTGATAATGAACACCATCAAGTATTTAGATGAAACTAATGATTGTGATTGTCAGAAAATATTGAGTGAAACAGGTATGTAAAATGATTAGAAATATTTACTTTGAAGATAATAGTATAGTTATTTTGGATCAAACTAAATTACCCGAAAAGATAGTACATGAAAGGCTTACTAGCCCCGAGCAGGTAGCCGATGCTATTCGGGAGCTTAAGGTAAGGGGAGCCCCGTTAATTGGGGTTACTGCTGCATTTGGGCTAGCTTTAGCTCTAGCTCAGTTTAAAGGCAATAAAGATGAACTGAAACTATACTTTACCGAGGTTAAGGAACTACTAGCATCTACTAGGCCCACTGCAGTTAATTTGTTTTGGGCCCTGCAAAGGATGGAAAATGTCTTTTGGACTAATTTTGCGGAAAATTTGCCTACCATCGTTAATGCTTTAAGATCACAGGCCGAGGCAATGTTTGCAGAGGATGTGGCTACTAATAAGGCTATTGGCGAATATGGGCAATCTTTAATTAATAAACCCAGTAAAGTTATGACCATTTGTAATGCGGGGCATTTAGCTACCTGTGGTTATGGGACAGCCTTAGGGGTAATCCGCTCTGCGGCTAGGGAAAACAAAATCAAAGGGGTATGGGCTAGTGAGACTAGACCAGTCTTGCAAGGTTCCCGCCTTACAGTGTGGGAATTAACCCAAGACAATATTCCAGTTACGTTAATAACTGATAATATGGCGGGTTATGTCATGTCACAAGGGGAAGTGGATTTAATCGTAGTAGGTGCCGATAGGATCGCGACTAATGGTGATACAGCGAATAAAATTGGAACTTACTCCTTAGCTGTTTTAGCCCAGCATCATCAGGTTCCCTTTTATATCGCAGCTCCCATTTCTACTATTGATTTTGCCCTAAGTAAAGGTAATGAAATTCCGATTGAGGAAAGGAAGCCTGATGAGGTTAGAAGTATCATGGGCAGCATGTTGACCCTACCTAAAGTGGAAGTCTTTAATCCTGCTTTTGATGTTACTCCTAACCATCTAATTACTGGAATTATTACGGAAAAGGGGGTATTGAAACCGCCCTTTGCTGAGCAAATTTTAAGTTTACGGGGGTAAAGTATGGATTACCAGAATATAAAAAAAGAAGTTTATGCAACCGCTATTGAGATTTATAAAAGCAATCTGGTTATGGGGACTTGGGGAAATGTAAGTCACCGTATTGATCAGGAATTATTCGTTATTACACCGAGTGGAATGGATTATGATAGTCTGAGTCCCGAGGATATGATAATAATAAATAAAAGAGGGGAAGTTGTAGTAGGCCAGTACCAACCTTCAATTGAAAGCAGGATGCACATAGAAATCTATAAAAATAGGCTAGATATTAATGGCATAGTCCATGTACATAGTCCATATGTGACCGCTTTTGCGGTGGCTAATCAGCCTATTCCCGTAATTTTAGAGGAAACCGCCCAAGTAATTGGACACCCCGTTGAAGTTGCTAAATATGCCTTGTGTGGCAGTCAAGCTTTGGCTTATGAAGTTGCTAAGTGCTTAGCTAATCAAGAAAATGCGGTCTTATTGGCTAATCACGGTTTAGTAGCTCTAGGCTCCACTTTATCCGATGCCCTACGGGTTTGTTTTATTGCCGAAAAAACGGCTATGATTGCTATAAATGCAGCCAGGTTAGGTGAAATTAATAGCCTATCTAAAAAGGACATTTTACAACTGCATGAAGAATTTAAAGATTATGGCCAGACTAAAACGGGGCAATAAATTGTATTTTGAGGAGGTAGGTTATGGATATATTGATCGAAAATATAAGCATATTACCTATGGGGGAAGAAACAAGTACCATTGAAAAAGGTTACATAGTTATAGGGGACAATTTAATTACAGAGCTAGGTCTAGGGGAAGCACCTAAAAACAATTATGCCCAAGTTTTAGACGGTACCGATAAAGTAGCCCTACCTGGCTTGATCAATACCCATACTCATGCAGCTATGACCTTATTGAGGGGCTATGCAGATGATTTACCCTTAATGGAATGGCTAGAACAAAAAATCTGGCCTTTAGAGGCAAGGCTTAGTCCAGAAGATATTTACTGGGGGACTATGTTAGCCATTACAGAAATGATAAAATCCGGGACTACCACTTTTGCGGATATGTATTTTTTTATGGATGAAGTGGCAGAGGCGGTTAAAATAAGTGGTATCAGAGGATTTCTAGCTAGGGGCATGGTAGGAATTGGCCCTGAACGTGATCAAGCTATAACCGACAGCATTAATTTACATAAAAAATGGCAGGGTGCAGCTAATGGGCGTATCACGTTTATGTTAGGCCCCCATGCCCCCTATACATGTCCACCTGATTATTTAAAAAAGGTTATTGATTTAGCAAAGGAACTTGATTCGATGCTGCACATTCATCTTAGTGAGACCCTTACTGAATTTAATGATATAGAGGCTGAATATGGTATGAGTCCGGTACAGCATCTTAATGAATTAGGCTTTTTGGATCAAAAGGTTTTGGCTGCCCATTGCGTCCATCTTACTGATCAAGATATACAAATCCTGCTGGAAAAAGGGGTGGGGGTAGCCCATAACCCCGAAAGCAATATGAAGTTAGCTAGCGGGATAGCCCCAGTACATAAAATGCTTAAGTTGGGTATTCCAGTTAGTTTAGGCACAGATGGTGCCTCCAGCAATAATGACTTAGACATGTTGCAAGAAATGCGCACTTGTGCCCTATTGCAGAAAGTTAAGCAAATGGACCCAACAGTTATCCCCGCCCACCAAGCCCTAGAAATAGCTACCCGTAATGGGGCTTTTAATTTGGGAGTAGGGGAGGAGTTAGGACAGATAAAAATGGGCATGAAGGCGGATTTAATTTTAGTAAGTTTAGCCCCAGCCCATATGACACCGAAATATGATTTAATGGCTAACCTAGTCTATGCTGCCCAGGCTAGTGATGTAGATACAGTAATAATTGATGGGCAAATAATTATGGAAAACCGGATCATAAAAACCTTTGATGAGAATGAAGTGATAATGCAAGCGCAAAAAATTGGACAAAAGCTGGTAGGAAAGATATAATTCCAGGCCATGATTTATAAGGGGTGGGACAAGATTAATCTGAATAATTTATCCCTAGAAAAAGCTTTAGAAACAATTAGTAATCATATTAAGACTACGGGGAAAGAAAGAGTATCCATTAATCAGGCAGTTAATAGGGTAGCCTTTCGGGATATCTCTGCACCTATTGATGTTCCTGCATTTCCAAGATCCAGAGTCGATGGTTATGCGCTTAACATAAAGGATTGTGCGGGGAAATTCCCCCTACTCTTGCAAAAGATAGGCAGGATACCAGCAGGAGATAAAAACAAACTCACTTTAAACCCAGGGACAACCGTAAAGCTAATGACCGGTGCCCCAATTCCCCTTAATACTGGAGCTGTCGTCAAACAAGAAGATGTCAAAGAAGGGCCAGGGGATGTAGAAATATTTTTTGCACCTAAAGTGAATTCCTATATAGAAAACAAGGGGGCTATGATTAAGGAAGGACAGCCTTTAATAGAAAAGGGGCAAGCATTTAACCCATTAATAATCGAACAAATTGCTAATACTGGCATTGATAAAGTTGACATATTTGCTAAACCCAAAAGCTATCTAATTAATTCGGGTAGCGAATTGCAAATGCCTGGCAGTTATATAGAATTTGGGGAAATCCATAATAGCAACCAGAGTATGTTTCTAAGTTTACTAGAACTGGCTGGGTGTCTATCAATCATAGGAAATGGAAAACTGGTCGATGATCTTACCTTAATTTGTGCAGAAGTTGAAAAAGGACTTGCCCTAAGTGATGTAATCATTATAACTGGGGGTAATTCGGCGGGGGATTGGGATCTTATTCCAGCCGCACTACAAAAAATTGGAGCTAGGGCCCTAGTTAGAGGCCTGGATTTGAGGCCAGGTAAGCAGACACTTGTGGCCAGCTATGGGCAAAAATTAATATTTAATGTTTCGGGTAATCCCCATGCAGGCTATATATTATTCCATATTTTAATCCAGCCTGTCCTAAAACAAATGCAAGGTATGGCCCCAACTCCTAATAAGTGGTTTGATCTTAAACTCGAAAATGATAATCTACCTACAAAAAAAGTAAGATATTTTTGCCAGGGGGCCCTAATATCAAAAAATCATCAATTAAGCGCCCTTTCACTCAGGAAAAGTGAAATTAATTATACACTATTAAAAAAATATAAAGAGCTAAAAATTATAAGTCCTATTATATTAGATATACCGCCCAATACAGGTAATAAAGGGGATATAGTCAGAGGCCTATTAATATAGAAAATCCTCTACTTCTTTAATTAATTGTTCTTGATATTTTTCCAAACTGGGGAAATCCATAGCCTCAACATAATAACTTTCCAAATTATCATGAAGCTTTTTAGCCTTCCCGATAAATTCGATTGCTTCTTTTATACCTAGTTCAATTCGATTTAGGGCAGAATCAATACTTTTAGCGTATATATCCAGCTTGCTTTCATCTATAAACATATTAAAATCTAGCTGTCTTTTGAAATTACTGCTGGGTATTTTACTGGTATAATCGAAAAAAAAGTTAGTTGCATCTACTAGAGCTAATTTTTCTTCTGGTAGCAGTATTAGGTCAATTTCGTCTGGCTGGAAAGGATTATGAAAGATTTCAGCATAAAACTCATTGATTTCAATCAAATTAAAGACATAGTCAAATAGGTTTTTAATGCCCGTGCCGGGATTACCTTTAACCATGAATAAAGTAGTGTCCTTAGTAATGATGGTATCTAGGTGATTAATTAAACCTTCTGGTGTAATAGCTCCAGGGAACAAATGCCGAACTGCTTTTTCTTTTCTACTGCCTAATTGCAAAAAATCATCCGCCAGAAGCCTTATATTCCGCTTGATTGCACTTGTATCAATAGCTTCCTCATAGTATGATTTTAATTCTGTGTAAGCAATGTTAGCTTCTTTTAGGCGTCCATATGCACGGGTAAAGGACCTGCCGATTTGTCTAGTTAACTTTACTATGTCTTCCCTATTGTTTTTTAATAAGTCTCGATTTAAAAATCTACCTAAATTGATTATTTCATCAACAGCCCCAGAAAATTTAGTTTCAACAATGTGGGGGGAAGTGCCATCTAAAAAGCAGATTTCATTATCCCCAATTACAATGCCATCTAAGGAATTACTATCTGAAGAACACCAATGGTATTCTAAGTCGTAATTTTGCTGACTGAAGCTAGTAGCTATTTTTTTCATTAGGACTGATTTTCCCACCCCGGGTCCACCCTTTAAAATATATTTATGCCCTACTTCAAGGGGAACCATATAATCATAGAAAGAATAAAAACCATAACAGGTGTTACCACCCGGAAAAATATTTCTAATTTTAGTCATTCTTAAGGCCTCCAAAATTTTTATTTTAAATATGTATATGAAGTAAAAGTGTATAAATATAACAAAAGATTCGTCATTATTAGTAGTATTATGGTAGATTAATTAATAAAGAGTTTTTAGGGGGGAACTTAATTGTTAACCAAATTTAATGCAGTACTTAAGGGGACTTATCAGGAACTTAATGGAATTAGATATACCCATGTGGAAAAAGGTAAAGCCATAGGGAGTATGGAGGTAGAATCACATCATTTAAACCCCAATGGTACCATACATGGTGCGGCACTAGTAGCTCTTGCTGATAGTGTGGCAATGGTAGGGTTAATCTATACATACGATATGGTGCCGGCAGCTACAACTAACTTATCCGTTAGTTTTCTTAGGCCAGTAAAATCGGGGGAGGTAAGGGCAGAGGCTCAGATACTATCTAAGGGTAGGAATGTATCGGCTTGGCAGGTAGATTGTTACGATGATAGGGACACTTTATTGGCCACAATTCAAATACATTTTGCATTAATCAAAAAGGGCAGCACAAAATGGGAAAGGGAGTTGGAATAGTAGATTGTTTTTCATAGGTCAACAAGCTGTTATGGCGACAGGTTAAAAACCTTCTCCTTATAGTCTATAATATATAGAATATAAGGAGCTTTGTATAAATTGGGGGAAATTTTGTGGAAATTGTTTGGGAAATTAAAGATTATGATCTTGATACTTATAAATTACTAGAAAGTAAATTAGACATCTCACCACCTTTGCTTAAATTACTTATTCAAAGGGGAATTGATACCGAGGGTAAAGTTAAAGATTACTTATATGGCAATTTATATGATTTATCAGCTCCCTATGACCTTAGCGGTATGAATAGGGCAGTAGCCAGGATTAAAAGGGCAATTGCTGATAGTCAAAAGGTTTTAATTTACGGGGATTATGATGTTGATGGGGTATGTAGCACCGTAATTTTATTAGAGTCTTTGCAGATGCTAGGTTTAGATGCTGACTATTATGTACCGGATAGATTTAGTGAAGGCTATGGATTGAATATCGCAGCCGTAAAGGATATAGCTACTAGAGGATATGATTTAGTAATTACGGTAGATTGTGGCATAAGCTCTATAAAGGAAGTTGAATTAGCCCGGAGTCTAGGCCTAGATTTTATAATTACCGATCATCATAATCCTGGTACAGAGCTTCCTCCTGCCGAGGCCATAATTAACCCCAAATTAGACAATAAGGAAAGAAACCAGGATTTGTGTGGTGCTGGTATAGCATATTATTTAGCGCTAGCATTAAATCCCCATATTGAACCCCATAATAATGGCATTTGGTTAGATTTAGTTGCCTTAGCTACGGTAGCCGACATAGTAGCCTTAAAAGGTGATAATAGGATTTTTCTTAAATATGGCATGAAAAAAATAAAGGATAGCTCCCGGATAGGGCTAAAAGCCTTATTATCGGCAGCTAATCTTAGTGATAAGACAATATCTGTTTGGTATATTGGTTTTATTTTAGCCCCCCGTTTGAATGCTGCAGGAAGGATGGATTCAGCTGACCTAGCTATCGACTTGTTGCAAACTAGAGACTATCAGCTAGCGGTTAAACTAGCCCAGAAACTATCTGACTTAAACAATCAACGCAGGAGTGTAGAAGATAGGATCCTAAAGGAAACTATCCTATATATAGAAACTAAGCTTGATTTGGTCCAGGAAAAGATTTTAGTTCTAGCAGGGGACAACTGGCATCAGGGTGTAATTGGAATAGTAGCTTCTCGTTTAGTGGATAGGTACGATCGCCCTGTAATCATAATATCCTGGGAAGGTGACTTAGGGAGAGGCTCGGGCC
Source organism: uncultured Syntrophomonadaceae bacterium (assembly GCA_964623245.1). Taxonomy (GTDB): domain Bacteria; phylum Bacillota; class Syntrophomonadia; order Syntrophomonadales; family Syntrophomonadaceae; genus JAAYRQ01. The sequence goes on along the minus strand of CAZUSS010000001.1, from coordinate 60,022 downwards.
GTAGCACGGGGAATTTTGATTTGTACCAAGCCCTAACTGCTAACCGGGAATGTCTAGACCAATTTGGCGGGCATAAATTGGCGGCTGGCTTAAGTCTGCATAAAAATAATTTTGCTAATTTCAAAAGGGGCTTATTAACTTACTACAATCAGTTGCAAGAAGAGAAACCCAGTATTAAGCCGGAAATTATAGACTTGGAATTGGATATAAACGACCTTAATCAGAAGTTAATGGAGGAAATAAAATTACTGGAACCTTTTGGGGAAGGAAATCCCCTGCCTATGTTTTTGACTAGAAATCTAGAAATAATCAATCCTACCTTAGTAGGTAAAAACAAGGAACACTTTAAATGCCAAGTGTGGCCGGGTTCACTTGATGCCATAGCCTTTAATGGGCCACATTATATGGAGCAACCTTTAGAATTATTAAAATATGATATGGCCTTTAACCTAGCAGAAAATGAATTTTTGGGCCAAAAGAAAATACAACTTAGGATTAGAAATATTAAACCAACACTTATTCCAGATGACCCCAACTTGCTGAAGGATTTTAAAAAAACCCAAGCAATAATAGATAAAATTATAAGTGAATTGGAAACTGGACGCCCAGTTACATTAATTTATCCAACTAGTCGCACCTTGATGAAACATTATATTGATTTAAGTAAAATGTTTCATCCCGGTTTAATTAAAAGGTTGCATGGTAATATTTATATAGAAAATCGCAATCGGGTGCTTAAGGAATGGAAGGAAGGCAAATTAGGCATTTATTTACTTACTAGCTCCTATTTGGACTACTTTTTATTGCATAATAACTTGCCGGCTTACTTGAAATATGTGGTGGACATTTGGCCAGATTTATCGGCTTCTTTAGTGGCATCAGATGGGGTAGAAGTCAACTATCTTTTTGAACCTAAGCAAATCAATATCATCAAGGAGGAAATAGATATAAGGGAAGAAAAACGGGCTGTAGTCTATACTAACCGTCCGGCTACTATCAGAGATTTAGAAAATAAACTAGAAAACACATTCGTTTTAGCAGGGCAGGATGATTATCGTAGACGTAGGAGCTTAAGACAAGAATTTAATGATTCTACCCAAGCCTATTTACTACTTGATGCTAACTACGACTTTTATGATAGTGCTATAGAAAATATAGATAAAATGCTTTTGGCTGATGTACCTTTTAGTTACTACGAGGGTCTGCTCGCTATGTATCAAATTAATGCTACTGAAGAAATAAAGTTGATAAGCCTGTTTGATAAGGCTAATATTGAAAGTAATAAAAAATATTTAGCCCAAAATTACCCTAATATCGATATAGTCAAACAAGTTTTAAACTATTTCAGAAAGTTACAGACTAAAAGACTTAGATGTGATATTAATGATTTAAATTTAAAGGTAGCCAACTTTATAAATAAAAATTCTAGCGATTTCAACATATTACCTGTATTGTGGATATTGGCAGACCTAGGTCTATGTGAAATAAAAAATCAGGCTAGTACCATTGAAATAAAATTTCTTAGGGTAACTAACCAAAAATTAAACATTTCTAATTCACCTTATTACTTGGAAGGAATAGCTGAAAAGACAGCTTTTATAGAATGGGAGAAGATGATTACAAATGGCTAAAATGGTGAGGGAAATAAATATTAACCAGCTATTTGGGCGAGTAACTGAATATGATCCGGGTGCTGATATTAATCTATTAGAAAAAGCATACAATTTTGCCAGATTAGCGCACCACGGTCAAAAAAGGATATCAGGTGAGCCCTATATCCAACACCCCTTAGCCGTTGCTCTGATTTTAACTGAATTAGAGTTAGATGTACCTACACTTTGTGCTGCCCTTTTACATGATGTCGTAGAGGACACCTCAGTTAGCCAAGAGACCTTAGAGGCTGAATTTGGGGAGGAAATCGGGCTATTGGTGGATGGGGTTACTAAACTGAGCCGTATTGATTTTCAGTCTAAGGAAGATGCCCAGGTTGAAAACCTAAGAAAAATGTTTTTGGCCATGGCCAAAGACATACGAGTTATTATTATTAAATTGGCTGATAGATTGCACAATATGAGAACTTTGCAATTTCAAAATGAAAATAAGCAAAAAGAAATTGCCCAGGAGACAATGGAGATATTTGTTCCTTTAGCTCACCGTTTGGGTATTTTTATGTATAAATGGGAATTAGAGGATTTAGCTTTTTATTATTTGAATACGGAAATATATTATGAGGTGGCCAAACGCCTAAAGCAAAAAAGGAAAGAAAGGGAAGAATATGTCCATGAATTAATAGAACAAATTAAACATGGGATTGATCAGATTGGACTTACTGCTGATATTGCAGGCAGGCCCAAGAACATTTACAGTATTTACAAAAAGATGATTCAACAGCAGGTGGATATCGATGAAATATATGACAAGATAGCTATCCGGGTAATTGTTGATGAAGTCAGGGAGTGCTATGGGGTCTTGGGCATTATTCATACTATGTGGAAACCACTTCCTGGTCGCTTTAAAGATTATATTGCCACACCTAAACCCAACATGTACCAATCATTACATACTACCCTAATTGGTAAGGGTGGGGAACCTTTTGAGGTACAGATAAGGACCTGGGAAATGCATCGCACTTCGGAATATGGGATTGCTGCTCATTGGCGCTATAAAGAGGGTTCTAGCCCCAAAGAAAAAAAATTCGATGAAAAATTATCTTGGTTAAGACAAATGTTAGAGTGGCAACAAGATATTAAAGATACTAATGAATTTATGGAGTCGCTGAAAATAGATTTGTTTGATGATACAGTCTTTGTATTTACACCTAAGGGTAAAGTCATAGAACTGCCCAAAGGTGCCTGTCCAGTAGACTTCGCCTACCGAATTCATACTGAAGTAGGCCATAAATGTGTAGGTGCGAAAGTAAATGGTAGGATAGTTCCTTTGGATTACGAGTTAGAAAATAGTGATATAGTAGAAATAATTACCGCCAAGAATTCACCTGGACCCACCCGTGATTGGCTTAACTTTGTCACAACCTCTTCAGCCAAAAGTAGGATTAAGCAATGGTTTAGGCGGGAAAAAAGGGAAAGTAACATTATCAAAGGCCGGGACATGTTGGAACGAGAGTTGAAAAAACTCCATTTTGATCCCCGGGACTTACTTAGGGAAGATAAGTTAATGGAGATTGTTAAAAAGTTTAGCCTGAAATCTACGGATGATTTGTATGCTGCTATTGGTGATGGAGTTCTGGGGATTAATCAGGTAATTAATAAACAAAAGGAAGTGTTTTTCCAGGATACTAATGTGGAGGATATTTCCGATATTCCTATTAATCAAAATGTTATTTATTCTGATCAGGATACTAGTTCAGCGGCTATAAAAATTAGGGGGGTAGATGATGTGGCTACCCGGCTGGCTAGGTGTTGTAATCCACTACCTGGTGATGCAGTTATGGGTTATATTACTAGGGGGCGGGGTATATCGGTACACCGTCAAGATTGTCCTAATTTACTCAATTATTTGAAAAATGAGCGGGAAAGATTAATAGAAGTGGAATGGTCAGACGATAAAGGGGTATATAACGTAGAGATAGAAGTCAAGGCCATTGATCGACCTAGATTAACTACGGATGTTATGAATGTCATAGCAGATACTAGAATTCAGATTAATTCTGTTTATTCTAGGGCTACCAGAGGGCAGATAGCTATCATGAATTTCAAATTAGAAATTAAGGACATGGATAAGCTTTATGCGGTTATGCAAAGAATCAAGACAGTTAAGGATGTATTAGATGTTAAGCGGGTTTTGCCTGGTGAGGCTAGGAGTGAGTAATTTTGCGGGCTATTGTACAGAGAACTGCTAGCAGTTCAGTAGTGGTTGCTAATGAAGTAGTTGCAGCTATAGACCAAGGCTTAATGGTGCTTCTAGGCATTAAGCAAGGGGATAGTGAAAGTGATGCTAGGTATTTAATCGATAAGATTATTAATTTAAGAATTTTTGCTGATGATATGGGGAAAATGAATCTTTCCTTGTTAGATATAAAAGGCGAATTACTTTTGGTTAGTCAATTTACTTTATACGGTGATGTTAGAAAGGGCCGCAGACCTAGTTTTACCAATGCAGAGTTACCGGAATTGGCTGAACCCTTATTTAATTATAGTGCAGATTATGCTAAACTATGTGGTGTCGAGACAAAAGTAGGAATATTTGGGGCCGATATGCAAATTAATATTATTAATGATGGCCCTTGTACTATATTACTTGATAGCGAAAAAATAATTTAGTAAAGGATGTGCTGCAATGATCCTAAAAGGCATAGATATCAGGGGAACAAATTGCTATATAGTTGGTTGTGAAGAAACTAAAGAAGTAGCTGTAATAGATCCAGCTGGCAATGCCCCAGGCATAATTAATTTGTTAGAGGAAGAAGGCCTAAAAGCTATTTATATTATTAATACTCATGGACATATTGACCATATTGGTGGGAATAGGGGGGTCCAACAAGCCACAGGAGCCAAAATCCTTATCCATGAAGCTGATGCTAAAATGCTTACTAGCTCAGTAGCTAATTTTTCTTTTTTAATGGGGACCAAAGTAACTAGTCCACCTGCAGATGAATTCATTAAAGAAGGCGATATAATAAAAATCGGCAATACGGTTGAACTAGAAGTTATACATACACCTGGGCACAGTCCTGGTGGAGTATGTTTGAAAACGGGGGACATAATTTTTGTAGGGGATACACTATTTCAGATGTCTATTGGTCGGACTGATTTCCCAGGGGGCTCCCATAAGCAACTAATTAAAAATATCAAGGAAAAGCTCCTAATTTATGATGATGATGTAGTATGTTATCCCGGACATGGTCCTGCTACCCAAATAGGTTTTGAACGTAAAAACAATCCTTTTTTATAAAATAAAAGATGTATAATTATATATATGAATCTCTCATCCTTATACTAGGGATGAGAGATTTTTTAATTCTTTTAATATTGGTGGGATTACTATGTTAATAAGCTATAATTTTAGCTCTGACTATTTGTATAGGGTGGTTCACGAATTAATTAGATTGGCTTTTCCCGCTTGCATTTTGCATAAGGGGAAAAATATGAATTCTGATTTGCATATTGAAATGCATGCCAGCGTAGAAAATGACAAGTTGATTATGGAAGGCTTAATAATAAGCAACTTTGTCCCAACTACTCTTAAGAAGGTATATACTCTGGCTAAAGATGATCAACATAATCAAATAAATAGGGATATGCGTAGGTTCTGTTTTACTTTATTAAGCAAGCATCAAAGAAAACCCATTAGTACTTATGGAGTCCTGACTGGGGTCAGACCCCTCAAATTAGTACACCGCCTCCTAGATGCTGACTATACAGCAAATGAAATTAAGCTAACCTTAGAAAAAGAATTTTATTTACACCCCGATAAAGCGAACCTGTTAACTAGGGTTGCTTATAATAATCGTCTTTATCTACCAGCTAAAGCTGCAAAAGCCGAATTAATAAGTGTATATATTGGCATACCTTATTGTCCTAGCCGTTGCTATTATTGTTCATTTCCAGGACAGGTATTAAGGAATTATGCCCAAGAGCTACCTTCCTTTTTAGAGGTTTTATATACTGAGATTAAACAGATCAGCTCTTATTTAAAAGCTAATCACATTCAAGTAGAAACGATCTATATCGGTGGTGGGACCCCTACGATTCTAAAGGAATCAGATCTAGCCAATCTACTAGATGTAGTTAATCATTATTTAAAATCGGATGCTACTAAGGAATTTACCGTAGAGGCAGGGAGACCTGATACCTTGAACCTATCTAAACTTATGATTTTGAAAGATGGTGGTGTAAATAGGGTTTGCATTAATCCCCAGACTATGAATGACCATACCTTAAAACAAATTGGCAGGGAACACACAAGCCAAGAAACCTTGGATGCCGTAGAGAATGCGCGCATAGCAGGTATTGACATCATTAATATGGATATTATTGTAGGCTTATTTGAGGAAAGCAAAAAGGAATTTGAGCTTACGGCCAAAAGGATATTAGAAGTCATCCCAGAAAACATAACTGTACATACTTTAGCCCTGAAAAAAGGCTCTGCTATGGCAGAGAATGAAAGAAATAGAATGGAAATGAGAATAAGGGAAGTGGAGATGGGGGTAAAGTATTTTCATGATCTTTTAGCCGAGGCGGGCTATATACCTTATTATCTATATAGGCAAAAATACATGCGGGGGGATATGGAAAATCTAGGCTATTCGCTACCGAACAATTTTTGTCTTTATAATATTTTAATGATTGAGGAAAAGCAAACTATAATTGGATTTGGGGGTGGAGCTGCTAGTAAGTTCGTAAATCCTTCGGATTGGAGTTTGGAATCCATCTATAATCCTAAGGAACCCCAAGCCTATTTTAATTCTATGGAAGGGTTAGTAGCTCGGAAAGTTGACAAGCTTAGGGGCTTAAATTAGAATTATCCCAGGAATAATTTAGTTCGGAGGGGAAGATATGCGCATAGAAGCCCCCAGGGGTACAATTGATATATTGCCACCAGATTCTTTTAAATGGCACTATATGGAGAATATATTGACATCAGTAGCCGAGATTTACGGCTATCATGAGATAAGAACCCCCATTTTTGAGCATACTGAATTGTTTGAAAGGGGGGTTGGTGAAACAACCGATGTCGTGTCTAAGGAGATGTATACTTTTACAGATAAAGCTGGACGAAGTATAACTTTAAGGCCAGAAGCGACAGCTACCTGTGCTAGGGCCTTAATCGAGCATGGTGTATATGCTGGGGCCTTGCCTGTTAAGTGGTACTATATGGGGCCTATGTTTCGTTATGATCGTCCCCAGACTGCTAGATATAGACAGTTTACGCAATTCGGGGTGGAGGTATTTGGTAGCAATAGCCCCTATTTGGATGCGGAAGTAATTATTTTATTGCTGGATATTCTTAAGCGTTTGGGATTAAATGAATATGAACTGCATCTAAATTCTGTTGGTTGTCCCGAATGCCGCCATATATATCGTGATAAATTAATAAAACACATTACCTCAACTAGGGAAAAACTATGTCAGGATTGTCAGGTCAGGTATAATAAAAACCCTCTAAGGGTACTAGATTGTAAAATCGAGTCTTGTCAAAATGCAATTGCTGGTTATCCCGCCATTATAGATTCCTTGTGTGAAGATTGTAAAATTCATTATGAGACCGTTAAACAAGCTATTACCGATAATAATATTGAATATATACATGATGATAATTTGGTTCGGGGCTTAGATTATTATACTAACACAGCCTTTGAAATACATATTCCTGGGATCGGTGCCCAAAGTGCCATCGGCGGGGGTGGCAGATACAATGGTCTAGTCGAGGCCTGTGGTGGTCCAGATGTTCCAGGGGTGGGCTTTGCCTTGGGTCTGGAAAGAATTTTACTGGCTTTAGAATCTAAAAATGTGCAACTAGTAGAAGATTCCTTGACAGATGTATTTATTATTGTTTCTGATCCAGAAAATGATCATCTTGCTAGACACTTAACCAGCCAATTACGTAGTGCAAATATAAGGACTGATAAGGATTATGCTGATCGTAGTATGAGGGCCCAAATGAAACATGCTAATAGATTAGGGGCGAAAGTCACTATCATTATAGGTGAGGATGAAATTAAAAACCATTACTTTACAGTACGCGATATGGCTAAAGCTGAACAATCTCAAGTGTTAAGCCAAGATATTGTAAACCATATAAAAAATATTTTAGGTAAAGGTTAGGAGGATATTTGCTAGATGAAAAGGACTCATAATGCTACCGAACTCAATTCTGAAATAATTGGGCAAGAGGTAGTTCTAAACGGTTGGGTTGATACTAGAAGAGATCACGGGGGCTTAATATTTGTGGATTTAAGGGACCGTTCTGGGATAGTACAAGTGGTTTTTAGCCCTGAAGTGGACTTGGCATCCTTTAATTTAGCCGAGCAGGTTAGAAGTGAATATGTTGTGGCAGTAAAAGGAAAGGTCAGTGCTAGACCAGAAGCAACAGCCAACCTCAATTTAAAAACAGGACAAATTGAAGTATATGCTGAAGATATGAAGATTTTTAATCGGGCTAAAACTCCGCCATTTTATATAGAAGATGGCATAGATGTCGATGAAGGCCTTAGACTTAAGTATAGATACTTAGACTTAAGAAGACCCGAGATGCAGGCCAATATGATACTGCGCCATAAGGTGCTCAAATCAATTAGGGATTATTTTGCGGAAAATGATTTTGTGGAAATAGAAACACCTATTCTAACTAAAAGCAGCCCCGAAGGGGCTAGGGATTACTTAGTACCTAGTCGGGTACATCCCGGGGACTTTTATGCCTTGCCCCAATCACCGCAAATTTTTAAGCAACTATTAATGGTCTCAGGACTAGAAAAGTACTTTCAGATAGCTAGATGTTTTCGGGATGAGGATTTAAGGGCGGATCGCCAACCAGAATTTACCCAGCTAGACATTGAAATGTCTTTTGTCGATGAGGAAGATGTATTTGACTTAATTGAAAAGATGATGTTTAAGTTATTTAAGGAAGTTATGGGACGAAATATAAATCTACCTTTCCCCAGATTAAGATATGATGAAGCTATGTTAAAGTATGGCTCAGATAGGCCAGACCTACGTTTTGATTGGGAAATAGTTGATCTTACGGAGATTGTAAAGGAAGTTGAATTCAAGGTCTTTTCTTCCGCCATTGAGAATGGTGGTGTAGTAAGGGGTTTAAATGCTAGGACATGTGCATCTTTTACCCGCAAGGAAATAGACGACTTAGCTAAAGTTGCCATAGATAATGGTGCTAAAGGCTTAGCCTGGATTGTAGTTGGAGAAGATGAATTGAAATCACCTATAATTAAATTTTTTACCCCGGAGCAAACTACCTCCATCGTAGAAGCCCTAGATGCTAAAGCAGGTGATTTGCTATTATTTAGTGCGGACAGCGAAGACATAGTAGCTAGGGTTCTAGGTTTCTTACGACTGGATTTAGCCAAAAGATTAAAGATAATAGACGAAAATGAGCTTAATTTTTCTTGGGTTATAGACTTTCCCTTATTAGAATTTGATCCTGAGGAAAAGCGTTATGTTGCAGTCCATCACCCCTTTACAGCCCCAAGAGAGGAAGACACTGCTTTATTAGAAAAATCCCCAGCCCAATGTAAGGCTAGGGCCTATGATTTAATTCTTAATGGTTTAGAAATAGGTGGTGGCAGTATAAGGATTCATGATAGGGATTTACAAAAGAGAATGTTTACTGTACTAGGCCTAAGCGAAAACGAAGTAAATAGTAAGTTCGGTTATATGTTAGGGGCTTTTGAATATGGGGCACCACCCCATGGGGGCATAGCCTTTGGTGTTGACAGGTTAGTAATGATAATGTCCAAGCGTGCTAGCATTAGAGATGTTATAGCATTTCCTAAAACACAAAATGCAAATTGCTTAATGACAGAAGCACCTTCTGATGTGACTACCAAACAATTAAATGAATTGCACCTTAAGATTCAAAAGAAATAGATTACTTTTACTGGATTTTATGGATATTCTCTATTATTGAAGATTGAACAATTATGTGCTATTATTTTAGCTAGTCAGAAGAATATGAGGTAGGAAATCCCTACTGTGTGCGAGTGTGTCGCTAAGTTTTTGCCAACACCAAATTAAAGGGAGCTTCGGCTCTGTATATAGTTTATATGCCCAATAGGGATTAAGAATTATATACAGGAGGGCACCCACCTGAACAAATCAGGTTTAAACTCCGCGACTTACTACGGCTCAGTGGGGCTTTTTTATATTCATTTATAGTATTAGGGGTAAACCATGCAAAATATCTTTTCACGTACGGAACTACTTATAGGAAAAAGCAATATAGAGACTCTGTCTAACTCTACTGTGGCTGTAATTGGGCTAGGTGGGGTAGGTTCCTATGCTCTTGAGGCTATATGTCGGGCGGGGGTGGGGCATATTCTTATAGTAGATGCAGATACAGTAGACGAAAGCAATATAAACCGCCAATTGCCAGCATTAATTTCTACTGTGGGTCAGTACAAGACAGATATTATGGAAAAAAGGCTTTTAGATATTAATCCTAATGTTATAATTAGTAAGTATACAGATTACATTAACCAGGAAAATCAATCTAGAATATTAGCAGGTAAAGTAGATTATCTAATTGATGCTATAGATTCAGTTACAGATAAGATACAATTAATTAGATATTGTCTTACCCATGATATTCCTTTAGTGAGTGCCATGGGGTTTGCCAATCGCCTAAATCCTGCCCTACTTAAAATCGGGGATATAAAAAACACTACCACATGCCCCTTGGCCAGAAAAGTACGTAGGAGCCTGCGTAAATATGATATCCACGAGGGTGTTACTGTGGTCTATTCTACCGAAAAACCCCTAGAACCTAAAGATGATGGGCTTAATAAATTAGGTACTATTTCCTTTGTGCCTGGAACAGCAGGACTTTTATTAGCTAGTGTAGTAATAAGGAATCTAATAGATTAAGGATTAAATTTCTAGCCAAGTTTTATTACTAAACATAATAATTTAAAGTTATAGTGTGTAAATATTCTAAAAGTTTAAGCAGGAAAAAAATTGAGGAGGTAGAATATTTGTCATATTGGGATATTGAAAAAGAATGTATGTCTAGGCATGAATTAGAAAGATTTCAAACTCGTAGATTAAAGGAAACTGTCTACCGTATGTATGCCTTTGTGCCGACTTATAAGGAAAAAATGGATAGGGCAGGAATTAAACCAGATGATATTAATTCGCTAGAAGATTTATACTTGCTACCTTTTACTACTAAACAAGATTTAAGAGATAATTATCCATTTAATCTATTTGCAGTACCCATGAGTGAAGTAATCAGGATTCATTCCTCATCTGGTACAACTGGGAAACCAACTGTCGTAGGTTATACCAAAAAAGATATAGATATTTGGGCTGAATTAATGGCCCGGGCTTTATGTAGTGCAGGAGCCAATAGGCGTTCAGTAATCCAAAATGCTTATGGCTATGGTTTATTTACTGGGGGCTTAGGGGTCCATTACGGGGCCGAAAAACTGGGAGCTTCTGTGATACCCAGTTCGGGTGGTAATACTAAACGGCAAATAATGCTCATGCAGGATTTCGGAACTACCGTGCTTACCTGCACACCGTCTTATGCCTTGTTTATGTATGAAGAGATGCGGGAAATGGGTGTAAGACCAGAAGAACTTAAACTTAATTCAGGAATTTTCGGTGCTGAACCATGGTCTGAAGGTATGCGCGCTGAAATAGAAAAAAACTTACAAATAGACGCTTATGATATCTACGGTCTCAGTGAAATAATAGGACCGGGTGTAGCCATAGAATGTTCTCAGAAATCAGGTTTACATATAGCCGAAGACCATTTTATTGTAGAGATCATTGATCCCATATCCGGAAAAGTCCTAGCAGAAGGTGAGCAGGGGGAATTAGTTATCTCTGCAGTGACTAAGGAAGCCCTTCCATTGCTGAGATATAGGACAGGGGACTTGACCTCAATAACTACTGACCTATGTTCATGTGGTAGAACCCATGTTAGAATGCAAAAAGTTTTAGGTAGGTCAGATGACATGGTAATCATAAGGGGTGTAAATGTATTTCCATCTATGGTGGAGAGTGTATTACTACAAATACCAGGTGTAGAACCCCATTACTTATTGATTGTAGACCGAAAAGGTACTTTAGATATACTAGAGGTCCAGGTAGAAGTATCGGAAGAGGTATTCAGTGATGAGGTAAGAAAGCTAGAAGAACTTGGGGCTCATATTAAAAAGGAACTAGAAAGTTCCCTAGGGGTAGGGGTTAAAGTCAGGTTGGTAGAACCCAAGTCTATTGAAAGAAGTGAAGGTAAAGCCAAAAGGGTCATTGATAAAAGACAATTATAAGGAGGAATAATATGGCAAAGCAAATTTCTGTATTTCTGGAAAATAAAGCGGGTCGCCTTTCCCATGTAACTAGAGTATTAGGTGAAGCGGATATAAATATTAGGGCACTGTCAATAGCTGATACCTCCGATTTTGGTATATTAAGAATAATAGTTTCTGATCCAGAAAAAGCCTATAACATTTTAAAGGAAGCAGGGTTTACGGTTAGCGAAACAGAAGTTATTGCAGTACAGGTACCTGATTCTCCAGGTGGATTAGCAGATGTATTAGAACAAATGTCGGATGCTAGTTTAAATATCGAATACTTATACGCATTTTTAGGTACCGCAGAAAATGATGCCTTAGTTATATTCAAAGTAGAAGATTTTGCTAAAGCCCGAGATACATTTATTGAAAAGGGCATAAAGTTTTTAGATGAAACTGAACTATACAGACTTTAAGTCAAATATACCTTTCCTTAGTTATTAGGAAGGTTAAATTTTGTAATGCTTTAAAGATAATTGTCATACTATTTTTACTACATATCATAGGGGCTATATTAATAATTGCTATAATTATATTTATAGTTTATTTGGTTTTATTCCAGATGTATCGTCCTTCGCAGTATTGGTAACACCTCAATCATGGCACTTTACGGAAAAACTCGGTAAAGGAGGTGACTAAATGAAAAAGGCTATAGGTCTAGGCTTAATAGTCGCAATATTTTTTGCAATATTCGTATTCTTCCAGGGGTATATTGGTGCTACTGCATTCTATTTGGCTGCAATTACGATGGCAATGTTTGCCGTAATTGGTCCATTCGGTGATTACCTAAGAACTGGTATATCATTACTAATTGGGGTAATTGTAGGTCTAATTGGAATTATTATATTAGCTACCAAAATGCCACTTCCACCAGACCATTTAATCTATTTAACCATAGTATCAGCCGTTTCTTTATTTCTTTTAATCCTTTTATCTACTACTGGTATGAGAATTGATGCTATGTTTTTAGGATGGGCTGGTTATTTTGCAGCAGTTTTTGGAACTTATATGACTGATACTCCAGCATTAGGTAGCATAGCTTTACCAGCTGCTGTTGGGGTTAGTGTTACTTTGTTAATCGGTTTAGTGTTATCATTGCTAGTCATTAAGATTGCTATGGCTGTAAATCAATAATAGAGGGGAGGGAGAATTTTGCGTAAAGCTACTAAATTAAAAAGAATATTTATTCTATTCATGGCTTTAAGTTTAGTAATAGCGCCACTTTCAGTCAATGCTCAAGGAAATCCGGAAAAGATACTAGATAATGAGTTAGTTATATTAAACTTGAACGACAACAGTGAAATTGCAGACATCCAAGTACTAAACCACATCCGGGTTTTAGGTCAAGGAAATGTTGCTTTTGAAGATAAATCAAAATATAAATTATCTTCAGTTCGTAATTTGTACAGTACGGAAAAGATCGCTATCCAAGATGGCAGTCTGAAAATGAAAGCTAATATTCCGCAAGGGGAAGCATTTAGTGATATATACTATTTAGCAGAACTAGATAAAAAGGAAGTTAGCAATATAGAGGTACCAGTTAAAATAAATGTGGAATACTTCCTAGATGGGAAGAAAATTGCACCTTCTAAGTTAACTGGTAAATCTGGACATTTGAAAATTGTATGTCATTTAGAGAATACTACCGGTAAAATGACAGAATTAGAATTTACTGATTCGAATGGGGAAGTAGTAAAACAAGAAACTGAAATATTTACTCCTTATGTAGTATCTTTATCTGGGTGGGAATTTGATAATCGGAAATTTTCCAATATTGTAGCACCAGGGATAGAAGGGGAATCACCGGAAGGTGTCTTGCTTAATGTGCAAGGAGTTACCCAAGTAAGTTGGACTGCTCCCTTGGTTCCACCTAAGTTTCCTGCTAAACAATATGCAGTTCTAGAAGCAGATGCCAAAGACATTGAACTGCCTAGCTTTAAAATCGGAGTTATTCCCATAGTACCGACCACAGCAGAAATAGATAATTTAGGTACTGTGCAAGAAAGTTTAAATATGTTATACGATGGATTTGATCAAATCGAATCCGGTGTTGGTGCACCTAACAAAGACCAAACCCTATTATTCGGTCTTTCCTCCCTTAAAGATGGCTTACATCAAGTCAGTGGAGGACTAAGCACCCTAAAGGATAATTTGAAAACCATAAGGTACGGTATGCAAGCCCCCAACTTTAATAAAGCTACATACGACACCCTCAAGGGTGCAGATGCAAGTGGTAATACTCCTGGGGTTAAAGATGCAGTAGGACTATTGAAAGAAAATGTTGATGAAAAATTTATTCCAGCCTTTAGTGCGCAAAAACTTGTTTTGTCTACCTTGCAAACTACTATTGGAACATCTGCAGACCAAGGACAGTCACCTGCCTTATCAACCAGTTTATACAATGATGTTAATGCCTTGAAAGCTGCAGTTGCTGGTACCCCTGCGGAACAAATTATTACTGGAGCCATAGAACCTAAATTACAGGCAATTAATACAAATATTGCTGTATTTAGGGATGGTGGCACTCTAATAACCGCCACAGGTACAATGCCATTCCCAGCTAGCATATCTGCCTTAGAACTAGGAGCCAGCGTAATGTCAGATAGTCTAAATAAGGTGGACCAAGGGCTAACTATGATGGTTATTGGTTTAGGTCAATTAGACGAAAAAGGAAATCCAGTTAAAGTTATGTTGAATGGTAGCCCCGGTAGCCTACTTTATGCCCTAGATTATTTACAGGATGCCATTGATGGCCAAATGGTTCCCGGTATTGTGCAATTACAAGAAGGTACTGGACAAATTGGTAGTGGTGCCGGTGGTGCTAAGGAAGCTATAGCTGAAGGCTTACAAACTTTTGAATCAGTGGACGCTATAGTAGCTGCACTAGAACTTAATGCTGGTGAAGCTAATACCTTCTTAGGTAAACCCGAAGGTGCTTTTGGCACTGTAGCCTACGTATTCCAGACACCCGAAGTAAACAAGGAAGCTAAAGCCATGAATTATGGCCTTGGGGCCCTAGCGGTAGCTCTAGTCATTTTAATAATACTAGGCAGACCACCAAAACAGTTATTCGAGGCACCCGTAGAGGAAGAGGCCTAGAATATAAATATTAATAGGAGGGAATTGTTCATGAAAAAAAGAGTAGTAGTACTTATTGCAGTAGCCGCTTTACTGGTGTTTGCTGCAGGGGCTTTTGCTGGATCTAGCATCGAAGCGATCCAAGCTAATTTAGCCCACGATTTCAAGTTCCTTGTTGATGGTGAGGATTTTGTAGCCATGGATGGGGACGTAAAACTTAGTCCTATCGTTTACAATGACAGAACCTATTTACCAGTGAGAGCTTTAGGTGACGCACTAGGCGTCAAAGTCGATTGGGATAATGACACTAGAACCGTTATCCTAGGTGATGCACCTGTAGTCGAAGAACCAGTTGTTGAAGAAGAACCAGTCGAAGAGGAACCAGTAGTAGAGGAGGAACCAGTGGAAGAGGAGCCGGTAGCTGACTTAGCCATTGCTCCAACTGCTGTAGACTTCAATAAGAATGCACCTGCTGACATCGTAATCGATGTTACTTGGGGTCCTGCTTCTGAAATTACTGGTATGAAAGGTACTGCTTTAGGTGGAGCCGTAAATATCGAACCTAAAGAAGGTACCCATTATGTAGTAGATGGTGATGTACTAACCGTTAAGAAAGAACTTACCGATCTACTTCCTGTACCAATTAATATGGTTCCAACTGGAACAGAATTAACCCTAACCATTACATTTGATGATGGTAGCCAAAACTTAGTGGTTAAAGTGGTTGAATAAAACATAAACTCCAAAAGGGTGGCTGGGAATGAACAATCCCGCCACCTTTTTTCTTTGGCCTAATATCATTATTTAAGGGTAAATTTATGGCAATAATGATATTATGAATCGGTGGATAATATAATGGATTAGGAGGATATAAGGTGTTTCCTCCATGTTTCGGCAATGGTTCTTGCATACTTATAAATTCAAGGCGATACATTAATGATATCTAGGGCAATTCATAAAACAGGCTGCATTCAGGAAAGGGGATAATGATGTACGAATATGTTGGTAACATACATATGCATTCCACTTACTCCGATGGGGGATATGGGATAAATAAAATTGCTAAATTAGCTAGTAAAGCCCAGCTTGATTTTATAGTTATTACCGATCACGAAACACTAGCAGGCTTAGATAATGGGGAAGAAGGTTATAACTATGGAGTTCTTACCTTAATCGGGGAGGAAGTGAATGATACTTGTAACCACTATTTAGCCTTGGATATTGAAAAAATTGTACCTAACAACACTGAAAACCCGCAAGCAGTCATTGATGCTGTTAATGCCCAAGGTGGGTTTGGGATAATAGCCCATCCGGTTGAAAAAGGCTCACCACTTTATAAAAAAGGCATAACTTTTAATTGGACCGATTATAAGGTCACAGATTTCCAAGGGATAGAAATTTGGAATTACTTATCCCAATGGAAAGATGGGATTAAAAACATATTCTCTGCTTTATACTTATTATTCAATCCTCATAAGGCTTTAATTGGGCCCTATCCAGAAGTAATGGCTTGGTTAGATGAATTACAAAGCAATGGTCAAAAAGTAATGGCATACGGTGGTTCTGATGCCCATAATATCAAGGTTAAATTTGGCCCCATAACCTTAGCTACAATGGGTCCCTATTACTATTCTTTTAAATGTATCAATATGCATATATTGCTAGATAAAAAATTAAAAAAAGAATTTGCCCCAGACAAAAAATCAGTATATAGGGCTTTAAGATCAGGTAATTCATGGGTAGGATACGATTATTATAGGGATTCTAGAGGATTTCGCTTTACCCTAAACTATAAGGGGGAAGTTTTTTCTATGGGCAGTCAGGTAAAGCTGAAAAACGACATGGCTTTTATAATTAAATTGCCTAGCAAAGCCAAAGTGCTATTAATGCGTAATGGTGAGCAAATAAAACAATTATACGGCGATTATTTCGTCATAAAAGTACAAGAAGATGGGATTTATCGTCTAGAAGTCTATCATAGACATGGTAAGTCTTGGCGCCCTTGGATATTTTCCAATTCTATCTGGATAGTATAAATAACCCTATCCTTACCTCCCGCCTTACTTAAGTATCTTATTTTCCACATTTAATCATTAGTTTATTTTACCCTGTCACATACCCAAATCTTCCAAGCTAAGGTCTCACGACAAAATAGGACTATAGTATAATTTTTGGAAAAGTTGAAAAAGGCTAAATTTATCTAAAAAGCCGATATAATGGGGTTTATTAGGAGAAAGGCCAGGAAAATAATTGCCAATAGATATAGTTATTTATTTCACAAAGAAGGTAAACTAGTTTACTAAAGAGAATATTTGTGGTACGAAGTGGAGAGAAGTGGAGCATATTCCCTAAACCGAAAAAGGAGTTTATTTATGTTTCTAGGAGAACACCAACATTCATTAGATACTAAAGGGCGAATCACTATTCCCTCTAAATTTAGAAATGAATTAGGTGATAAGTTTGTAGCGACCAAGGGTTTGGATAACTGCATATTCCTATACCCTTTAAGTGAGTGGCAAGAAATAGAAAATAAACTAAATAAGCTACCTGTAAGCAGGGCAGATGTGCGTTCTTTTGTCCGCTTTTTCTTTTCTGGGGCAGCCGAACTCGAAATAGACAAACAAGGCAGGACTGTGATTCCTGTTAACCTAAGAGAATATGCTGAAATTGAAAGGGACACTGTTGTCATTGGGGTAGGTTCAAGAATAGAGGTTTGGTCAACAGCTAAATGGGCAGAATATAATGAAATGGCCAGTTCCTCTTTTGAGGAAATAGCGGAAAACTTAGTAGATTTAGGCATTTAGGAGTTGGATTATTTGCATATACCAGTGTTACTGAATGAAACCGTAGAGAATTTAGTAAGTGATCCTAAGGGTATATATGTAGATTGCACTTTAGGTGGGGGTGGACACCTCCAGGAATTATTAAACAGGTTGGAAAAAGGTGCAAGAATTATTGCTATTGATAAAGATGCGGATATTATAGAAAGGACCCGCCAGAAAATAGATGCACCCAATATTGCCTATGTACACAATGACTTTAGGAACTTAACCTCTATATTGCGGGAACTCAATATAAATAAGGTGCACGGAATTCTAATTGATTTGGGTGTTTCTTCATTTCAATTAGATGAAAGTCATAGGGGCTTTAGTTTCCATGAGGATGCCTTATTAGATATGAGGATGGACAGACAGCAGGAATTTACCGCTCAAGAATTAGTTAATAGATATTCCGAAGGGGAAATAGCAGATATTTTGTGGAAATATGGAGAGGAAAGATATTCCCGTCGGATTGCTCGTGCTATTGTAGCATATCGTGCTGACAAAAGCATTGAGACTACTTTGGAGTTAGTAGAAATAATAAAATCAGCAGTTCCAGCCTCTTATAGACGGGCTAAACACCCAGGCAGAAAAAGTTTCCAGGCTATCAGGATTGCAGTTAATGGTGAATTAGATGCTTTAGAGGAAGTGTTACCTCAAGCAGTACAGAGTCTTTATCCCAATGGTAGGCTTTGTATTATTACATTCCATTCTTTGGAGGACAGAATAGTAAAGCATTTTTTTGTAGAACAAACTAAAGATTGTATATGCCCGCCTGGGCTACCTATTTGTACTTGTAATCATGAACCTACACTCAGATTGGAGAATAGAAAACCTTGGCAACCCAGTGAAATAGAATGTGAACAAAACATCCGGGCTAGGAGCGCAAAACTCCGCGTAGCTATAAAAATATAGTTCTATATATGGGGAGGACGGAATAGTATGGTACAGGCACAGTATGATTGGTCTAAGCATTGGGAGCAAGTAGCACAAGAACCAACTCCCGTAAGAAAAGTTAAGAAGACCTACAAGAAGGTTAACTATGGCAGAAAGTTAATTATAAATTTAACTGGTTTTGCTTTTATTTATGCACTTATTCTAGTATTCTTATGTATTAAAGGTGCTACATTGGGCTATCAAATAGTTGAATTGGAAAAGGAAATTAAATTTCACGAATCCCAGAATGCTGGATTACAATATAGTATTCAGGAAAACTGTTCCTTGGATAAGGTTGAATATATAGCAATTAATCAATTAAATATGCATAAGCCGGAGCAGCAATTAGCGATAGCCCTTTCTACGTCTACGGTAACTGCAGGGGCAGGAGGGGAAACAAGTATGAACGATGATGAGCTGGCTCAATTGGAAACAAAACCCCTATATAAAATTTATGCGAACTTACTATTACTTGCCCAGAAAGATTAATTATAAAATGTGAGGTGGCATGGCTTTGAAAAGTACAAATTATATGGTGAGAAAGCGTATTGCTACGCTTTTTTTCTTGTTTTCACTGGTCTTATTTTTCTTAGGTGCCAGAGTCTTTTGGGTACAATTTGTTCGGGGTGCAGAACTATCTGAAAAAGCTTTACAAAACAGAATGCGCGACATTCCGGTAGAATCGAAAAGGGGAACTATTTATGATCGCAATGGTAATGACCTGGCTATCTCGGTTAGTGCTGACTCGATTTATGCTATACCAGCTGAAGTTATAATAGCCAAAAATATTACTGATAAAGAAATCGCCCAAAAACTTGCCCAGGTTCTGGAACTGGATGCAGAAGATGTATATAAGCGCATAACACGCAGGAGTTCATTCGAATGGGTAAAAAGGCAAGTAGAGCCCGAAAAAACGAAGTTATTACGTGAATTGGATTTACCCGGAATTGGCTTTACCGAAGAAAGCCGGAGGCATTATCCCAAGGGTACCTTAGCCAGTCATATTTTGGGGATATCTGGGGTTGATAATACTGGGCTTGAAGGTGTTGATTTCTTTTATAATGATTTAATTGGTGGAACTAAGGGAAGAATTATTATAGAGCATGATGGGGGTGGGAGGCCGATACCAGAGGCAACTCACAAGTTTATCCCACCTACTGATGGGGCTAATCTGGTACTGACCATTGACGAAACTATACAATATATAACCGAAAGGGAAATATCCAAGGTTTTTGAGGAAAGGAATGCTAAATCGGCCTGTGCGATTGTAATGGATACTAAAACAGGCGAAATTCTGGCCATGACCTCACGACCAACCTTTGATCCAAACAAGTATGAAGAATACCCAGCTAAAAACAGACGTAATTTTGCTATTAATGATGCTTATGAACCAGGTTCAACCATGAAGATTGTTACAGCAGCCATAGCCTTGGAGGAAAAGGTAGTTTCTGCAGATAGGAAGTTTTTTTGCCCCGGCTATGTCAAGGTAGGGCGCGAAACTATAGGATGTTCTGATAGAAAAGCACATGGCAGTCAGGTATTTCCACAGGTGGTGGAGAATTCTTGTAATGTTGCTTTTGTGGAAATAGGATTGGATATCGGGATACCTACTTTTTACAAGTATCTAGGTGATTTTGGTTTCGGTCAGGCAACTGGCGTGGATCTGCCCGGTGAGGCCCTAGGGATTCTGGTAAATCCCAAGGAAGCTAAACAAATTGATTTAGCCACCATGTCTATGGGGCAAGCAAATGCAGTTACACCCATGCAACTATTAAATGCCGTTGCAACAGTTGCTAATGACGGGAAATTAATGCAGCCCCACTTAGTCAAACAGGTTATCGACAGTGATGGTGAAGTAATTAAATCTTATAACCCCAAAGTAGTCAAGGAAGTAATTTCCCCTGAAGTTTCTAAACAATTAAGGACAGTTTTAGAGGGGGTAGTAACCAACGGTACAGGAAGGAATGCCTATATTGAGGGATATCAGGTAGCTGGTAAAACAGGTACAGCCCAAAAGGTGTCCCCTACTGGTGGTTATATGTCTAATGAATATGTGGCTTCTTTTATTGGCTTTGCCCCTGCTGATGAACCTAGAATTGCTTGTATAGTTGTGGTAGATGCGCCTCAGGGCTATCCCTATTATGGTGGTTGGGTGGCAGCCCCTGCATTTCGTGAGATCATAAAAGACACCTTAAGATATCTAGAAGTTCCATTATACGAAACTACAGAAAATTCGGATGAAAAAGTAGTAGAAAACCGTGTAGTAGTGCCAGATGTTGTAAACCTACCCTTAAATGAAGCCACTGCAATTATGAATAGCAGAGGATTACAGGTGAAAGTAAGTGGTATGGGCAATATTGTCTGGCAACAGACTCCTGAACCTAATAGTAAATTAGCCTATGGTGCCCAAGTTATTATTAATCTTTCGCCTTTAGAACCCAATCAGGATTCAGGTGAAGTAACTATACCCAATTTACAAGGTAAATCCATGAAAGAGGTAGCTAAAATATTAGCTGATTTAGGACTACATCTTATTCCGGAAGGCTATGGTCTAGCTTATGAACAATCCCCAGAACCAGGTAAGGTGCTAGCGGTTGGTTCAAGTATAAAGGTAAAATTTCAACCAGTAGGTGAATAAGATAAAGGAGGGCCTATCGTGAAACTTAGTCATCTTTTAAAAGATATAAATTTTGATTTATTGCATGGGAATCTTGATCTGGAAATTGAAGGCATTGCCTATGATTCACGTAAAGTTGAATCTAATTTTTTGTTTATATCTATTAAAGGCTTTAAGACTGATGGACATAATTATATTCAAGAGGCGATAAATAACGGGGCAACTGCTATTTTAGTTCAAGATAAGGGGATAGGACTACCCCAGACTACCTTGATAAGGGTCCCCGACACGCGCAAAGTCATGGCTAAAATTGCGGCAAATTTTTATAAGCATCCCTCCTTAAATCTCAATCTGATTGGGGTAACAGGGACTAATGGTAAGACCACTATTAGCCATTTAATTAAGGCTATTTTAGAGGAGGCTGGACAAAAAGTTGGCATATTGGGTACCTTGTATGCAAAAGTGGGTGAAATTGAAAAAATCATACCACATACAACTCCTGAAGCCCCAGAAATAGAGGAATTTCTTAGTTTAGCCCTAAAAGAGAAGGCTGATCACGTGGTAATGGAAGTTTCTTCGCATGCCCTGGATTTAAGCCGAGTAGATTGCTTGAAATTCAATAGTGTTGTATATTCCAACCTAAGTCAAGAACATTTGGATTATCATAAAGATATGGAAGCATATAAAAATGCCAAACTAAAACTTTTTAGCAGGTTAGGGCAAGAAAAAGATAGCTTTGGTATAGTTAATATAGATGATGCAAATGCCAACTCTTTTATAGCAGCATCAGAGGGCAAGTCCATTACCTATGCTATTAATAAAGCAGCTGATGTTAGGGCTACTGAAGTCGTAACAGGTTATACTGGAACTAGCTTTACAGTAAGCTATAATAACAAGAGTTTCCCCATTCGGCTCAAGATGTTGGGAGTTTTTAATGTTTATAATGCTTTAGCCGCCATAGCTTTTGCCATAAAACAAGGTATCGAAATAAGTCTTATCCAAAAGGCTTTGGCAAAATTCTCTGGTGTTTCAGGTCGGTTTGAATTAGTCAATGTTAATAAGAATTTTCAGGTTATAGTTGACTATGCACATACCCCTGATGGTTTGGAAAATATTTTAAAGACTGCTAGTGAAATAACTAAGAATAGATTAATAACGGTTTTCGGTTGCGGTGGAGATAGAGACAGGACTAAACGCCCGCTAATGGGGCAGATAGCTGCTTCATACAGTGATTTCTGTGTGGTTACTTCTGACAACCCTCGAACCGAGGACCCACAAGCTATTATCGATGATATAATACCTGGACTCAATATGGTAGAAGGTTCTAGATATGCAATAGTTATTGATCGTAGGGAGGCTATTAAACATACACTATTTATAGCTAAAGAGGGGGATGTGATTATAATAGCGGGTAAGGGCCATGAAACATATCAAATAATAGGTGATAAAACCATAGACTTTGATGATCGCCAAGTAGTACGGGAAGTATTGAGGGAGTTAGGTTAAATGTCTACATATGCATTAGATTTTATTATTGAAAGCTGCCAAGGCCGTAAATTAGGGCAAGCTGATCCAATTATCAAGGAGATAATTATTGATTCGCGCCAAGAAATAAGCACCAATACCTTATTTATAGCTATTGAAGGGAATAAATTTGATGGACATGACTTCGTGGCTGAGGTCCTAGATAAAGGGGCTAGTGTAGCGATAGTTTCCTCGCTAGACAAGCTCGATATTACAAAGTTCCAAGATAAAGTGTTAATATTAGTAAAAGATACCTTACTGGCACTTCAGCAGATAGCTAAGGCATATAGACAAGAATTCAATATACCCTTGGTGGCTATTACCGGAAGTGTGGGCAAAACTACCACTAAAGAGTTACTCTATCAATGTCTCAAAACTACATATGAAACCCTATATACTAAAGGTAATTATAATAATGATATTGGACTGCCCTTAACCCTGTTGAGAATAGAGGAAAAGCACGATTTAGCTGTAGTTGAGCTAGCCATGAGGGGCCTAGGGGAAATTTCTCGCTTAGTTAATATTGCCCGACCTACCTGTGCTATTATTACTAATGCTGAATTGGTCCACTTAGAGAACTTAGGTAATATTGACAACATTATAAAAGCTAAATGTGAGGTGTTAGAAACCTTAACAGCCCAAGATTTCGCCCTAGTAAATGGTGACAACCAACCATTACTGGAAAGAGCTAATACCTATCCTTGTAGAATATATACATTTGGCTATAATGATGATTGTGATTTTAAATTAGTAGATACTACTAGTGATAAAAGTGGTATGTTTATTACTATGCAAATTCTAAAAAAGACAGTGGAATTAAAGTTTCCCATACCGGCACCAAGATTAGCTTTGAATGTAGTAGCAGCTATAGGTGCCGCCTATATTTTGGGGGTTCCCTTGCAGGAATCTACTACCCAAATAGGGGCTTACCAACCAACTGGGAACCGCTTACAAATCACCTATCTACCAGAAGGCGGTATATTAATAAATGATACCTATAATGCCAATCCACTTTCTATGCAAGCAGCACTAGAAACAGCTGCGGAGCTTAAAGGTAATAATAGGTTAGTGGCAGTATTAGGGGATATGTTTGAATTAGGACCCTATGAAGAAAAGGGACATTTGGAAGTCGGGGGATATGTAGTCGCTAGCCATGTGGATAAACTCATAACTATAGGTGATAGGGCTAAACTCATTGCTGAAGGGGCTATTGCTAAAGGTATGGAAGAATCAAATATTTATCCTTTTTCCAATAAATCTGAATCTTTGTCTTACATACGTCATAATCTTAAAAAGACAGATGTAGTTTTATTCAAGGCATCCAGGGGTTTAGAGTTGGAAAAACTAATAAATGAATGGCTCAATCTTTAATTTTTTATTTTACTGGAGATAGGGGTATAAGTAGATGCCAGGGATATTACTTCAATCCTTTTGGGCTGGATTAATAGCTATAACAATTTCCATAATTCTGGGGCCGATTCTGATTCCCTTTTTAACTAGATTGAAAGTCGGGCAGAGCATAAGGGAGGAAGGTCCCGCCAGACATTACGCCAAAGCTGGCACTCCTACTATGGGCGGTATTATGATAATTACTGCTGTAATGGTAGCCAATTTTATAATAGCAGGGGCAGATGTTAAGGTTTTGGCAGTAGTATTTGTTATGCTTGCTTTCGGGGCCATAGGGTTTTTTGATGATTATATTAAAGTTGTCTTGAGAAGATCTTTAGGTTTAAGAGCCCGTGAAAAACTTGGACTACAACTATTAATAGGCATAGTTTTTGGCTTGTTATTAATCTTATATTTTAATCGAGGTACTATTGTAATTGTGCCTTTTATAGGCTATCAATTAGATTTGGGTATTTTTTATATACCCTTTTTAATTCTAGTATTAATGGGTACTTCAAACGCAGTTAATCTAACCGATGGCTTAGATGGTCTAGCTAGTGGGGTTACATCCCTAGTTGCTATTGCCATGGGAATAATATCTATAATGACTAAAAATTATAGCCTGCTTATTTTTTGTCTTGCCTTGGCAGGTGCTTGTTTAGGTTTTTTGATTTTTAATCGCTATCCTGCCAAAGTCTTTATGGGTGATACGGGCTCCATGGCTTTAGGTGGGGCTATAGCAGCTATAGCAGCCCTAACCAAAACTGAATTAGCTTTAGTCTTAATCGGCGGGGTATACGTTATTGAGGCCTTAAGTGTAATTATCCAAGTGCTGGTTTATCAAACCAGGGGCAAAAGGGTGTTTTTAATGAGCCCCCTTCATCATCATTTTGAACTTAAAGGTTGGCATGAAACTAAAGTAGTAAGATTTTTTTGGTTATTATCATTAGCTTTTATTTTAATAGGCCTTTTAGGGCTGAAGGGTATTGGTTGATGTGTATGAGGGAGTGTTCTTTTGGTGGATTTTGCAAATAAAAAAATACTGGTGATTGGCCTAGGGAAAAGCGGGGTAGCCTCGGCTATGGTTTTAGCTAAAAGGGGTGCCATTGTCATTGCATGTGATATAAAAAAACCTGATTCCATGCGGGAAATCATGGAGGAACTTCTAGTAAATAAAATCGAAACTCTAGTCGGAACCTATCCCGATGTCGAAAAGGAAGGGTATGACATGTTGGTGCTTAGCCCTGGTGTTCCTCTTACTATTGGGCCTGTACAGCTTGCAATTAAACATGGGATTCCTATTATTGGGGAGGTAGAATTGGCCTTTCTTATAAAAAAACCCGGTATACAAATATTTGCCATAACTGGAACTAATGGCAAAACCACTACTACTGCTTTATTACAGGCTATTCTGGAGGAAAGCGGTATCAATGCTATAGCCGCAGGAAATATAGGGGTTCCACTAACGCTAATAGCCGATAGCATGGAAAAGGGTATTATATCTGTGGAGCTGTCTAGTTTCCAATTGGAAACGATAAATAAGTTTAAGCCCAGTATTGCTAGTATTTTAAATATCACCCCAGATCATTTGGATCGTCATAAGACCATGTCAGCTTACATTAAGGCTAAATCCAACATTTTTATTAATCAAGATGCAAATGATTATGCCATCTTAAATTATGAAGATGAAACTTTAAGAAATTTAACCCAGGAAGTAAAGGCCTCTATTATATATTTTTCTAGTGAGCGGCCCCTTAATGTAGGTGTATTCGTTAAGGATAATATTATAATGGCTAATATCAATAATACTTTAATAAATATATGTAATGTAGATGAGATTTTATTAAAAGGAAAACATAATTTGGAAAACATCCTTTGTGCAAGTGCTATGGCTTTGGCAGCCCAAGTTGAACCGAGACATATAGCAAAAGCACTTAAATCATTTACTAGTGTTAGGCACCGCATGGAGGAAGTTGCAGAAGATAATGGGGTAATTTATGTCAATGACTCTAAGGCAACTAATCCGGAGTCGGCCTTAAAAGCCATAGAAGCCTTTTCTGAGCCGATTATACTTATAGCCGGAGGTAGGAATAAGGGGGCGAGTTTCGATGAATTTGCCCGGGCATTATCCCCGAAAGTAAAAGCACTAATTTTACTAGGTGAGGCCAAGGAAGATATTAAATCTGCAGCCATTGCCCAGAATTATACTAGTATTTATGAAGTAAATAGTTTGGATGAAGGGACTAGGCTAGCTCATCATTTATCCCAAGTAGGGGATGTAGTTCTTCTTTCTCCTGCCTGTGCTAGCTGGGATATGTTTGATAATTACGAGCAAAGGGGCGACTTGTTTCGCGAAATAGTCCTCGCTATATGTGGGGGCAAGTAAGTTTTATCTGGGGGGACTGTGTATGAGATTAAAAAAGGGACCACCCGACTTTGTTTTGTTTATTACCACCTTAATATTAATTAGCCTGGGCTTAGTCATGGTATTTAGTTCTAGTGCTGTAACTGCCAATATGAAATATGATGATGCCTTTTATTTTTTTAAAAAACAGTTGATGTGGGTCGTAATCGGACTGATAGCCATGATAGTCATCATGAAGGTAAATTATTTTAAACTCAAAAGTGCTGCTATTCCATTAATGGTTTTTACTTTAATTTGTTTGGTACTGGTCATTACACCCCTGGGTAGCTCGGCTAAGGGTGCTACAAGGTGGCTGGGGATCGGATTCTTAAGTTTCACACCATCTGAATTAGCTAAATTAACTATGGTTATGTTTTTAGCCAAGACCATGGAAGTAAATCTGGATAAAATGAAATCATTTAAATCAGGTGTTTTACCCTATTTAATTTTGTTAGCCATAGTAGGCGGATTAATCGTAGCCCAACCAGACTTAGGCACAGCTTTTGCTATTTCAGCCACAGTCTTTTTTATGCTTATAGCTGCAGGTGCCAAGGCGTCACACTTAGCCTTTTTAGCCTTATCAGGAGTGGGTGCCCTAGCTAGCCTAATTATCCTAGCACCTTATCGAATGATAAGATTTATTGCCTTTCTCAATCCCTGGAAATATCCGAGTGATGAGGGTTTCCAGACCATACAGTCACTTTATGCATTAGGCTCTGGGGGCCTATTCGGGATGGGATTAGGTAGGAGCAGGCAGAAGTTTTTTTATTTACCTGAACAGCACACCGACTTTATTTTTGCTATTTTAGGTGAAGAATTAGGTTTTATCGGGGTGTTTTTTGTCATTATTTTATTTTTATTATTTGCCTGGCGTGGATTTAAAATAGCTATAAAGGCCCCTGATACTTTTGGTAGCCTTTTGGCTACTGGTATAACAATTATGATAGTGTTTCAAGCAGCTATAAATATAGGAGTAGTTTCTGGGGCCTTACCTGTAACTGGGATAACATTACCCTTTATAAGTTATGGGGGTTCTTCCTTGTTATTTACTATGGCTGGCGTGGGGTTATTACTTAATATTTCTAGGTATAGCAATAGTCGTTAAAAAAGGGGGCTATTAAGAATGAAATTAATACTAAGTGGCGGTGGTACTGGGGGGCATATCTATCCTGCTTTGGCTATTGCCGAAGGGGTTAAAAGCCTAGTCCCCGATGTAGAAATATTATATGTAGGTACCGAAAAAGGCCTAGAAGGTGATATTGTGCCCAAAGCTGGTTATAATTTCAAATCCATTGATATTTCTGGTTTAGATAGATCATCAATGCTAAAGGCCTCGAAAACACTGATGAAATTTCCCAAAAGCTTTATGGATGCCAGGGGAATAATAAAGGAATTTAAGCCTGATGTGGTATTGGGGACTGGGGGTTATGTTTCCTTTCCCGTAGTTTTTTCAGCTAGCTTTTTTAAATGCAAAACTATAATCCATGAACAAAATGCTGTTGCTGGTTTGGCTAATCGCCATCTGGCCAAAAGGGTGGATTATACTTTGTTAACTTTTACTGAGGCCCAAAAAGATATGAATGCCAAAAAAACTATCGTCACTGGTTTACCGGTTCGTCCGGAAATTTTAAATGTAAATTCCTCTAGGGCTAAAAGAAACTTAAAACTAGATGACAGGTTTACTTTACTAGCATTTGGTGGGAGCAGAGGAGCTGCTAGTATTAATCGAGCTATGATGGATTTAATAGAAAGATATAAGGAAGACTATAATCTACAAATAATTTGGATTACTGGGAATAATAGCTTTAATCAGATTGAAAATGAATTAAAGAACAATATAGATTTAAATAAATTAAAATGCAATCTATTATTGTTTCCCTATATGTATAATATCGAAGAGGCCTTAGCGGCCGCGGATTTAGCTGTATGTAGGGCTGGTGCAAGCACCCTAGCTGAATTAAGCATACTGGGATTGCCAGCTATCCTTGTTCCTTATCCATATGCAGCTGAAGGTCACCAAGAAAAGAACGCTAGGGCACTTATGGATAAAAATGCTGCTCGGATGGTTATTGATGAGTTTCTAGATGGGGATACTCTTTTTAGAAAGGTAGAGGAACTGCGCTATAATGAAATCGAACTTAGGAACATGAAAAATAATTTATTAAAAGAAGCAAAACCTAATGCTTTGCAGGACATTGTTAGTATAATTGTTAATTAAAAAGAAGTGGGTAGTACAAGCTGCCTAGAATGTAACCATTATTGTTAATTTTGCATACAATACAATGTAATATATTCACATATTCAAAGGGGATGAAGAAATGACTGCTTTTTCTGGGCAATGGATCCACATGGTAGGTATAGCTGGAGCAGGAATGAGTGGGATTGCCCGTATATTAAATGAACAAGGTTTCAAGGTTAGTGGCTCAGACTTACAAATTAATCATACGACTAGGAATTTAGCTGATTTAGGCATAGAAATATATCATGGTCATGCTTCCTCTCATGTGAAGGAAGGGGTTGATTTCTTAGTTATTTCCTCAGCCATACCCGATAATAATCCTGAATTAGTAGAGGCTCTAAGTAGGAATATACCAGTTTTAAAAAGGGGGGACTTATTAGCCCATTTAGTTAATCAAAAGAAAGGAATAGCGATAGCTGGGGCACATGGCAAGACAACTACTACAGCCATGTTGTATATGATTTTATCTGAGGTAGGATTAGATCCTACATTCGCAGTAGGGGGAGAATTTCAAGATAGCAATTTAAATGCCAAATTGGGTTCAGGCGAATATTTTGTAGTGGAGGCAGATGAAAGTGATGCTTCTTTCCTAGAGATAAAGCCATATATAGGAGTCATAACCAATATTGAAAACGACCATTTGGATTTCTACAAATCTTTTTATAACATTAAAAATGCTTTTAAACAGTTTTTAAATGGGATTGCTGATAATGGCTGGGCAGTAGTTTATGGTCAAGATCAGCACATTCGTGATATTACCGCAAATATGCAGCAAAGAATTTTATATTATGGGAAAAGCCCAGATTGTGATTATTATTTTGATAATTGGCGCACAAAAGGTTTAGGTTCAGAATTTAATATATATAGGCAAGGTCAAGACATAGGACTAGTGGAATTATCAGTACCAGGCCAACATAATGCCCTAAATGCATTGGCTACTATCACAATAGCCATGGAGCTGGGGATAAATTTTAATGACATAAAAAAGGCCATAATAAAATATCACGGTACCAAAAGGCGCTTTGAAATAGTGGGTAAACAAAATGGGATTGTAGTAATTGATGATTATGCCCACCACCCTACAGAGATTAAGGCTACTCTTGATGCAGCCCAGAGTTTCCATAAAGGGAGAGTAGTCGCAGTATTTCAACCCCATCGCTTTTCCCGCACTAAATCATTAGGTCAAGAGCTAGGGGAGGCCTTTACTAACGCAGATTTGGTAGTGTTTACTGAGGTATATGCTGCGGGGGAAAAACCTATTTCCGGTATTAGTGGCAAAACTGTATACGATGCAGCACTTCAGGCTGGTTGCAATGCAATCTATATCCCTGATATGAACAATATATGCCATTACTTGGTTAAAAATGCACAAAAGGATGATTTGGTGATTACCATGGGTGCAGGGGATATATGGACAGTTGGTATAGATTTATTGAAAATAGTTCCAGAAATGAAAATCAAGGCACATTCCTGAGGGAGGTGTTTATTTGGAACATTTTGTGATTAGGGGAAAGAAACCATTAGATGGGCAAGTAAAAATTAGTGGCTCCAAAAATGCCACTTTGCCAATTATGGCAGCCAGCCTAATATCTAATGGGGAAGTAGTGCTAAAAGACGTTCCAGATTTAGAAGATATACATGTGATGTCTGAGGCACTAAATCTGTTTGGAGCCAAAGTACACCGTGATGGTGATGTTTTAATTATAAATAGCCGGGATGTCAACTATACAAAATTACCGGAAAATATTTCACGAAGAATGAGGGCCTCAAACTTAGTAATGGGGGCCTTGTTAGCTAGATTTAATGAAGCTAAGGTTGCATATCCTGGTGGCTGTGCCATAGGGACTAGACCCATGGATTTACACCATAAAGGATTCGAAAGTTTGGGTTTTAAGATAACAGATGGTTATGGCTTTATGGAAGGTAAAGCTGCCAATCCACAAGGTACTGAAATTTTATTAGATTTCCCTAGTGTGGGCGCTACTGAGAATATTATGATGGCGGCAACAAAAATTAAGGGAACCACATTTATTAGAAATGCTGCCCGAGAGCCGGAAATAGTAGATTTACAAAATTTCCTTAATTCTATGGGAGCTAAAATAGTAGGAGCTGGCTTTGATACTATAAGAATTGATGGGGTTAAGCAATTAGGCAGTACAGAGTATAGGGTTATCCCAGATAGGATAGAAGCAGGTACCTTTATGGTAGCTGCCGCTATTACCAAAGGAAAAATACAAATTAATAACGTTATTATGGAGCATATTCAGCCCGTAATAGCTAAGCTGAGGGAAATTGGGATAGAAATTAGTCCCACCAATACAGGATTAATTGTTGCTGCCAACAAAAGATTGCGCAATACGGATATCAAAACCATGCCCTATCCTGGATTTCCTACTGATATGCAGGCCCAAATGATGGCTCTTTTATCTACTGTTAAAGGAACTAGCATCATAGTAGAGACAATATTTGAAAATCGCTTTATGCATGTTCAAGAATTAAGAAGAATGGCAGCCGATATAAAAATAGAGGGACGGGTGGCAATAATTAAAGGGAAAAATTCTTTGGAAGGTGCCTCAGTAGAAGCAACCGACCTTAGGGCTGGGGCCGCTTTAGTATTGGCGGGATTAGCTGCCGAGGGTGTAAGCAAGATAAACCAAATTGAACATATAGATCGGGGTTATGATGACTTGCATTTTAAATTAAAAGGTTTAGGTGCAGATATTAGGCGGAAAGACAACTGTAATATAGCAGGAAAGTCTCAAATTATTTGATAGTTAAATCACGATTATCTTTAGAAATAATGGCAGGCTCTTGTCTAGCGGGCTAGGTTTTTAGGCCTAGCCTGTTAAATTAATATCAGTAGTTAATGATTTTACCACTGATTTCTGCTATAATTTCTAGCAGTTAATGGGAACAGGGGAGTTTTGCTTGACTAAAAAAACATTTCGTAGAATTTTCAGCTTTTTTATATTTCTATTGATTACCTTAGTATCCGTATTCCTTTTTTTGCATAGTTCCTTTTTTAACATTGATGAAATTTACACCACAGGTTTAAACCAAATTTCTGATGAAGAAGTCTTAACTTATTCTAACCTAAATATGGGGCAAAACATATTTTCAATTAAACCCAAGTTAATTACCCAAACTATTAAAGTACATCCGATAGTTAAGGATGTCCAAATAATTAGACATTTGCCTAGAACTTTAGAAATTAAAGTTGTGGAACGCCACACATGGGCAATTGTTCCCTTTCAAAATGAATTCCTCTGTATTGATGATGAGGGAATTGTAATTGATAAAAAGACTATGGTGGATTTTTCTATATATCCTTTTATTAACCTAGCCAATTTTCCGGAGCGCATTAATTTCGGACAAGCACTAGCACCCATAGGAATATCGCAAATAAAAAACGTATGGGATAAATTGGGTGATTTTGAACAGGAATCAATCTCTGATTTTTATTTTAATGATAAAGAGGAACTTATCATTTATACTATAAATGGGACAGAAATAAGATTTGGTGATATGGAAAGATTCGAGGAAAAGACAACTTTTATTAAAGAAGTATTTAAAATAGAAGCTGAATTCAAAGAGTCTGGTTCTGATGTTTTGGAATATATTGATTTAAGATTCAAAGGTCAACCTATAGTCAAAATGAAGGAATAAAGGATGTTTTCTATGAAAAATAACAATGGGGCTCTAATTTCCATAGCTGCAGTATGTTTGATTTTAGGTATCATGATGGCCATTCAATTTAAAAGCACCCCCGAGGTTAGTCCCGATATGCTACCAGGTAGAGTAACAGAATTAACTGAAAAACTCGACAAGGCGGTGGATGAAAGGGATGCCCTTGCTGATGAAGTTTTAGAATTAAGGGAAAAACTTAAAAATGTTAGGGAATATGATGTAGCCATGGCTGATATACAAGAAGAACTGCAAGGTGCTAGTATGGCAGCTGGAATGTTAGAAATAGAGGGGCCCGGAGTAATTATAAAGCTAGATGATAGCCCCCGTGCTTTAAAAGTAGGGGACAACCCT
Source organism: uncultured Syntrophomonadaceae bacterium (assembly GCA_964623245.1). Classification (GTDB taxonomy): domain Bacteria; phylum Bacillota; class Syntrophomonadia; order Syntrophomonadales; family Syntrophomonadaceae; genus JAAYRQ01. Next base: position 26,992 of record CAZUSS010000001.1, on the reverse strand, counting down.
AATAACGCTATTGTACATGATTGGGATTTATTATTAGTAGTTAATGATTTAAAAGCATCGGGTGCCGAGGCCATTTCCGTTAATGGGGAACGGATAATATCCATGTCTGAAATAAGATGTGCTGGTACTTTAATACTAATTAACTGGGTCAAGGTTGCTCCACCTTTTGAAATAAAAGCGATCGGGGATCCCGATATGTTGGAAAGTGGCATGACTATGACCGGTGGACACTTAATGCTTTTGAAAAACCTAGATTATATCGTAAATATACAAAAAGCTGAGGAAATAAATATTCCCGCTTACAGTGGGCGCATGAAGTTTACATATGGCTCACCTATCCCATATAAAGAAAGGGCTGCTGAATAGTATGTGGTTATTGGTATTATTTTGTTTATTAATTGGTCTAATTATTGGTTTTCAAATGCCGATATTATTACCCGCTATGTTAGCCAAATATATGTCTATTGCAGTTCTGGCAGCCTTAGACTCTGTTTTCGGTGGGATTCGTGCTTATATGGAGGACGCTTTTGATAATATTATATTTACAAGTGGTTTTACGGTTAACACTCTCTTGGCAGCTGGTCTAGCTTATTTGGGAGATAAATTAGGAGTGGAATTATATTTAGCAGCCGTTATTGTATTTGGGGTAAGATTATTTCAGAATCTAGGGATTATACGTCGATATCTATTGAAAAAGTACTAAATAAAATATTTTTAAAATAAAGGAATATTGCTGCCTTTGTGGTATTTAAAATTAAGAGTTTGTATAAGGAGTAGGTTAATATCAAGAAAAGAAATATCACAGTAGGTCTTGATGTTGGAACAAATACTATAAAGGCAGGGGTAGCTGAAGTATATTATGATGGTGGAATAAATGTCCTAGGCATTACGCAAGTACCAGCAATTGGGCTAAGAAGAGGCAATATTGTTGATATAGAGGGCACAGCAAAATCAATTGACACAGCATTACTTGAGTTAGAACAATTAACCGGAATAGAGGCCTATTCTGCTGTGGTTGGCTTTTCAGGAAGTAATATCACTTGTGTCAATAACCATGCAATAGTTGCAGTAGGCAACCAGCAACATGAAATTAGCCTGGAGGATAAAGAAAGGGTGTTACAATCGGCGCAAAATATTGCTTTACCACCTGATAAAACTGTTATCCAAATTATCGAAAGGCAATATATTATAGATGGTTATGATGGGGTAAAGGACCCCATCGGTATGGCAGGAAGTAGACTAGAAGCTGAAATTGCGATATTAATTGCAGCAACTGCAGCTATCCAAAATCTACAAAAAAGCACCCAAAGAATAAATTTACCAATCAAAAAATTCTTCTACAAGCCTTTGCTCGTGGCGGAGACAGTCTTGTTCCCTGCGGAAAAGGAAATGGGCGTTGTTTTGGTGAATTTAGGGGGAGGAACCACCAACATTTCTTTTTTTGAGATGGGTTCTTTACTTTATACTTCTGTATTGCCCGTGGGGGGCGATTATATCACTAAAGATTTGGCTATAGTACTTCGGACATCTATCCAGGAAGCTGAAAGAATTAAGCAAGAACATGGAATGACTAATATCGATATAATTAATGAAGATGATAAAATAACCATCCGAAATATTCAGGGAACCGAAACAAATCAAGTGTCTAGTCATACAATTGCGGAAATAATCTCTGCTAGGGTTTATGAAATTATGGAATTGATTTTTTCGGAATTAAATAGATTTGCTTGCATAGGGAAAATGCCTGGTGGAATTGTATTGACAGGCGGAGGTGCCCATTTAATAGGTATCAGTAAACTTATGGAGGAATACCTTAATGTTCCTGTCAGACTAGGCTATCCAGATAATATAGCTAATTTATCTCCTGAATATAGAGATCCCCAATATGCTTGTGTTTTGGGGGCGGTAAAAAGTGGAACTAAATATCTTGATATATCTTATCAAAAAACCCAAGGAATGGCGAAAATATTTGATAGAATTTCCTATTATTTTAAAGAATTATTTAGTTAAGGCGGAGGAGGTTTTTAGATGCCCTTAGATTTTGATGTTGAAATGCAACAATTTGCAAATATTAAGGTTATTGGAGTTGGTGGTGGGGGCAACAATGCTATCAATCGCATGATAGAAGCTGGCTTAAAAGGGGTAGAGTTTATCGCCGTAAATACTGATGCCCAGGCCTTATATCTTTCCAAAGCAGATAAAAAAATTCAAATAGGGGAGAAGCTTACGAAAGGCTTAGGGGCAGGTGCTGATCCAGAGGTAGGGATGAAGGCTGCTGAAGAAAATGAAGATGACATAAAAAAGGTGCTAGCTGATGCAGATATGGTATTTGTTACTGCTGGAATGGGCGGTGGCACAGGTACTGGGGCGGCTCCTATTATTGCCAAAATCTCGAAACAGCAAGGAGCCTTGACAGTTGGGGTAGTGACTAAACCTTTTTCCTTTGAAGGGAGAAAGAGAACTTCCCAAGCAGAAAAAGGCATCCAATCCTTAAGGGAAGAAGTCGACAGTCTAATAACTATACCTAATGATAGACTGCTCCAGGTAGTGGATAAGAATACGGCATTTAATGACGCCTTTAAGATAGCAGATGACATTTTGCGTCAGGGTGTACAAGGCATATCCGATTTAATTGCGGTTCCAGGTGTTATCAATTGCGATTTTGCTGATGTGCAAACTGTTATGCAAAATACAGGCTCTGCATTAATGGGCATTGGCAATGCCTCCGGTGAAAATCGGGCATCAGAGGCGGCTAGATCGGCTATATCTAGCCCGTTGCTGGAAACCTCTATTGAGGGTGCCAAAGGAGTTTTGTTTAGCATCAGTGGGGGTAGTGATTTAACCTTATTCGAGATTAATGAGGCTGCCGAAATTATCCATCAAGCTGCTGATGTGGAAGCAAATATTATTTTTGGAGCCAATATCGATGAATCTATAGAAGATGAAGTAAGGGTAACTGTAATCGCCACAGGTTTTAATACCCCCCGTACCCAAGTAACCCATGAAACTACTAGAACCAGATTATCTAATACTCCTGCATCCTTATTAGATAAAACTGATTTAGAAATTCCACCATTTTTACGCCGCAAATAGTACCCAAGTTAATATAAAAACGATAAATGAAAAATCGGTATTAATATGCCGATTTTTTTATTTTTTTTATTACTCTAATTTACATTTTAATCAAAAGCCACCTGGTATAATGTGGAATACATGATTTTAATTCTAATCACATACTATTTAAGAAATGTTGGGAAAAGCTGAAATAATAGGTGATTTTGTGAATGAACAAGTAGTATATGCGGACTTAACCTTTTTGATTAATTTTATTATGGATTTTCTTATTTTATGGGCTACCGGTAAGTTAATCGGTATAAGGTTATCTTATACAAGATTAGTCATAGCTTCCCTTCTTGGAGGCTTATATGCAGTAGGGTACCTTTTTTTGGATTTGTTTTGGTACTCCTTACCTATGAAATTCCTTTTTTCTATATTATTAGTTACAGTAGGCTTATTTCCAACCAATATACAAGTATTCAAAAAATCAATTTTATACTTTTATTCTATAAGTTTTTTTGTAGCAGGTGCTACAATGGCAAGTTCATTTTTATATAAGACTAATCAATTTACCTTTTCATTTTCCTATTTATGGCTAGGTGGAGGAGTTTTGGCGGTAATTTTGCTAGGCATTTTTGGTGAAAGATATCTAAGAAAGCAACTAATACCTAATCTTTTTAAATATAAGGTTAAACTCAATTTTGCGGGTTCTCTATGTGAAGGTGAGGGCTTTCTAGATACTGGAAACAGCCTAATAGACCCCTTAACTAATAAGCCTGTTTTGGTAGCCGAATATAATTTCATTAAAGCTTGCTTGCCTAATGATATACAAGCAGCTATGGAAAACACAAGTGATCAGGAGGAAATGTTAAATGAACTCACCAACTCTGCTTGGGCTAGTAGACTTAGGCTTATCCCCTTTACATCAATTGGCAAAAGGAATGGGTTATTAATAGGGGTTAGGGCTGATGAGGTCATTATTACTACCCTCAAAAAGCTATTTATACATAAAAATATTATTGTAGCTATTTATTTAGACAGATTAAGCCATGAGGGTGACTACCAGATGCTCATTCCATTTAATATAATTCAATCAAATTAGGAGGTTGCTTATGTTGGGTTTGAATTTAAGAAGCAGGATTACCAGATGTTGGTACAACTTATTAAATTGGTATCTAAACCGGAAAGATGTTCAGTATATTCACTATATAGGCTCAACAGAAGTTTTACCGCCACCTTTGAAGGAAAATGAAGAAAGTATTTTAATTTCAAGGCTAGACGAAGGTGATTTGGCGGTAAAAGCCCCCCTTATAGAGCATAATTTGCGACTAGTGGTTTACATAGCCAAAAAATTCGAAAATACGGGTATAAATATTGAAGATTTGGTATCTATAGGCACAATCGGCCTAATCAAAGCAGTTAACACTTTCCAACCTAAAAAAAATATAAAATTGGCTACATATGCTTCTAGGTGTATAGAAAATGAAATTTTAATGTATCTGCGAAGAAATTTAAAAAACCGAGGTGAAGTATCCTTAGATGAACCCTTGAATGTTGATTGGGATGGTAATGAATTGCTACTATCAGATGTTTTGGGGACTGAAAATGACATGATTTATAAACAAATTGAAAGCGAAGTGGAGAAAAGTTTATTATGGCAAGCCATGCATAAGTTAAATGGTCGCGAAAAGACCATTATTAAACTTAGGTTTGGATTAGCTGGTGAGGAAGAAAAAACCCAAAAAGAAGTGGCAGACATATTAGGAATTTCCCAGTCTTATATTTCCAGATTAGAGAAAAGAATTCTTAAAAGGTTACAAAGAGAAATTAGAAAAATTGAATAATTCCTAAGAAAGCTGGATTGGTTATTTTAATCTTTTTTAAAATTTAGGGCCCATAATTTTAAGTAATTAATACTCAATCCTTGAATAATATGACTACTTAAAGAGAATAATTTTATTAAGCAACTTAATAGATGAAGGGGTGGAGTATTGATAAACAAAGTTGAAATATGTGGTGTAAATACTTCCAAATTACCTGTACTTAAAAATGAAGAAATGAGAAACCTCTTCAAGGTTATGCAAGCGGGTGAAATCGAAGCTAGGGAGAAATTAATTCAGGGGAACCTAAGATTGGTTTTAAGTGTGATACAAAGGTTTTCTAACCGGGGTGAATATGTAGATGATTTGTTTCAAGTGGGGTGTATAGGGTTAATCAAGGCTATTGATAATTTTGACTTGGGTCAAAATGTAAGATTTTCTACCTATGCTGTTCCTATGATTATAGGGGAAATCCGTCGTTACCTACGGGATAATAATTCAGTTAGGGTATCTAGATCATTACGCGATATAGCTTATAAAGCTTTACAAGTAAGGGAGAGACTAGCTTCAGATAATTCCCAAGAACCAACAGTGAGCCAAATTGCTCAGGAAATAAATGTGCCCAGAGAAGAGGTAGTGTTTGCTTTAGATGCTATTCAGGAACCTGTATCCTTATTCGAACCAATATATAATGATGGCGGTGATCCGATCCTGGTTATGGACCAAATTAGTGATGATAAAAGCAGTGATGATTTATGGCTGGAGGAAATAGCAATTAAAGAGGCCATGAAAAAACTAAATGATCGTGAAAAACATATAGTTTCATTAAGATTTTTTAATGGAAAAACCCAGATGGAGGTTGCCGAGGAAATAGGCATATCACAAGCCCAAGTATCACGTTTGGAAAAGGCAGCTTTAAAGCAACTCAGGAAATATGTTTAGTAATATAAGGAGGCTCTAGTATGCCGAGAAATCTCGTAATTATAATACTAATGGCAGTAATTTTAACCTTGTTGGTACCTCTGACTACGGATTTCTTTTCTATAGAGCGGGCTTTTACCCATGATAATCTCATACAAATAAATATAACTAGCAAGTAGTATTACTCATGGCAACTCGAATCTGCAAATATTAGTTTACTTTTGTTAAAAATGCTAAACTTTAAAGGAAATCTTAAATAAGATTTCCTTTAATATTTATAAGGGGCTTTTAGATGCATAAAAACAAGGGAGTAGAACTTACCTGGAACGGTAAAAACAAGGGCAAAGACCAGTTACCTTCATATTCCACCGTGAAACGCCAAGCAATTTACCCATATGTGACCCAAAGTAGCAGTGTGGATTTTAGCGAGGTCTTAAACTATGAAAACAAATTACTAAATGGAAGAATAATAAAGGGTAATAATTTAGCTGTAATGGCGGATTTATTAAATCGGGGCTATGCAAAAGAGTTTGGACTTATTTATTTAGACCCCCCTTATTTTAGCCAAAGCAACTATACCTCCCAAATAAAAATTAATGGGGATAAGAATTCTAGTCTAGTTAAGCGACGAGTTTTCATGGATAGTTGGCCTTCCCTTAGAGAATACCTGGATTATATATGGGCTGTATTAAAAATGTGCCATTCTTTATTAAGTGATAATGGAAGTCTTTTTGTCCATGTAGATTGGCATGTAGGCCATTATATTAAAGTGCTTTTAGATGAAATATTTTCCCCAGCACACTTTGTCAATGAGATTATATGGTGTTATGGGGGTGGCAGTAATGCGAAAAGACATTTTCACCGCAAACATGACACGATTTTTTGGTACAGCAAAGGTGAAAATTACATTTTTAATCCAGTATATCGTCCCTACACCGAAAAAACTAAAGGGAGAGGCTTAACCAAAGTTAAAGGACCAGATTATAAACTTAATAAAAAAGGGGCTTTAATGCATGACTGGTGGACGGATATTAATAAAATATTAAGTCCAACTGCATATGAAAATCTAAAATTTCCCACCCAAAAACCCTTAGCCTTACTAGAAAGAATTATTAAGGCTGCTTCAGATGAAGATAGTATAATAGGCGATTTTTTCGCCGGTTCTGGCACAACAGCTGCTGCCGCCGAAAAACTAGAACGTAAATGGATAGTATGTGATGAGAGTAATATAGCCATATCAACTACCTATAACAGATTGGTAAATAATAAAGCCAGACCATTTATATTAGAAACAGTTAATTATACACAAGAAAAACCATTAAAGGTTAGCTTAAATAAGGATACTAAAGATTTATGGACAGTAACCCTGCCATTTGAAAAGGAAAGACCAATATTTTTTTGGGAAATTGGTATAAAAACTACTTCAGGATTTAATTCCTTAATCCAAATGACTAGAAAAAAAGTTAATTCACCTGACTTGAGAAGACAAGTAACCTTAAAAAATTTTAGGCAACCAGGACCCGGTCAATTCATAGTCAAAGCCCACGATTATCAAGGTGATATTCATACTCATGTTATTGAATTTGATTAAGCCTGCTTTTACCTACTAATACGGTTCTGTTCAATCAGGTGTATTATATCTGTTTCCTTATCATCACTGTCTAACCATACATTTTCATAGATATTTTCGTCTAAGACATCCTCCAATTTCAAAGGGATTTGTACTTTACCATTAATATAAATTAATGGTGAGAAAGATTGATTTTTCAAAATAAGACCCCCTAAAAGAGATTGCATTAATATAATTCCCGTAAAAACAAATTTTAAAGTGTTAAACAATGTCATTGATGGCAGGAAAGTAAATGGAATAAAATTGAAGTTAATCCTTGCTTAAACATTTTATTTATGGTATTAATTTGCATAGGTTGATTTCAAGGCATTATGGGGATGAATTGCAATAAGCAACAATGGGGAGGGGAAATATGGATAATAATGAAAAGGCCAGTTTATGTGCTATCCACAATGTGGATGGAGTTGGCAGCAGGACTCTATTTAAATTAAAAGAACAGTATGGTAGCTTTACAGCTTGTTTGGAATCTGGTTTAAAGGATTTGCAAAAAAACATAATATCCCCTACTATTTGTGATAATATAATTAAATCCCGTTATAATGCTAGTTCCTATTTCGAATCCTTAGTAAGGAGCGGGATCCAAGTAGTAACATTTGATGAAGAAGAATATCCTAAAATGCTTAGAAATATAGATAACCCACCTTACTTACTTTATGCGAAAGGAGAAATTAGTCTTTTAAATGAAGATGCAATTGCCATAGTGGGTACTAGAATGGCCACTTTATATGGCAAAAAGGTGGCTTTTAAGTTCGGTCAGGAATTAGCTGAACAGGGTATTGTAACTGTAAGTGGTATGGCCCGTGGTGTAGATACAGAGGCTCATAAAGGTACATTAGAATCTGATGGTCGAACTATTGCTGTACTAGGTAGCGGAATAAATGTTATATATCCTAGGGATAATAATAAATTATATAATGAAATATGTAATAATGGCTTGGTTATATCCGAATTTGCCCCCTTTACCCAGCCTAACCCCGGGAACTTTCCCATGCGAAATAGAATTATTTCGGGCTTAAGCTATGGGGTAATTGTAGTTGAAGCTAAACTAAGAAGTGGGGCTTTAATTACGGCTGATTTTGCTTTAGAGCAAGGCAGGGATGTATTTGCTATACCTGGGCCTATAACCAGCAAGAATAGTGAAGGTACCAATAATTTAATAAAACAAGGAGCCAAATTAGTTAATTGTATTACAGATATATTTGAGGAATACTATGATATTCAGCTTGTAAAAGCCGTGGAAATAGTACAGGATGAGCTACCTTTAATAGATGAACAGGAAGGTGCTTTACTAAAATTACTAGATTTTGAACCCATACATTTTGATGAATTAATAAATACTACTTCACTTTCAGTAGGAGATCTGAATATGATTTTGTTAAATCTAGAGTTTAAAGGAATAGTAAAATCAATGCCAGGTAATTATTATGTAAAAGTTAGTGATTCTCCTAACTAAATCCTAAAGAGGTGATAATTTTGACTTATACTTTACTTATTGTAGAATCAGCGGCCAAAGCTAAGACATTGGATAAATTTTTAGGCAAAGGCTATAAAATTAAGGCATCAGTTGGTCATGTTAAGGATTTGCCCAAGAGCAAATTGGGTATTGATGTGGAAAATAATTTTGATCCCCAATATATAACCATTCGAGGGAAAGGGGATATTTTAAAAGAAATAAGAGGTGATGCCGCCAAAGCTAAAAAAATATTACTTGCTACTGACCCCGACCGAGAAGGGGAAGCTATTGCATGGCATTTACAAAATGCTATAAAAATCCCACCCGAAACACCCTGCCGTATAGAATTCAATGAAATTACCAAAGATGCAGTTAAATCAGCCATTAAACAATCACGCCCTATCGATATGAATAGGGTAAATGCCCAACAAGCCCGTAGGGTTTTGGATCGTTTAGTGGGCTATAATTTAAGCCCCTTGTTATGGAGCAAGGTTCGTAAAGGTTTAAGCGCTGGTAGGGTACAATCAGTGGTAATTAGACTAATTTGTGAAAGGGAAAAGGAGATAAATGAATTTGTCCCCGAAGAATATTGGAGTCTTGAGGCTCTACTAAGTGCCAAAAAACAAGATTTCGTATCCCGCCTAACCACCTATAAGGGTAAAAAAGTTGGTATCGCAAATGAAGCCGAAAAAGATGAGATTGTCGACCATTTGAATAAAGCGGAGTTTGAAGTTAAAAAAGTTGATAATAGGGAAAAAAGAAAAAGGCCAAGCCCTCCTTTTATAACCAGTACTCTACAACAGGAAGCCTCCAAAAGGTTGAATTTTTACGCCAAAAGGACCATGCGAGTAGCTCAAGAATTATATGAAGGTTTACCCATTGGTAAAGAGGGTACTATTGGTCTTATAACATATCTGCGTACTGATTCAGTACGGGTTGCTCCAACCGCAGCAAGCGAAGCCCTTGATTTTATAAAAGAAACATATGGAGGGGAGTACGCCCCTAAGAATCCCAATGTTTATAAAATGGGGAAATCATCCCAAGATGCTCATGAGGCTATTCGACCCACTTCGATTACTAGAACACCAGACAGTATAAAAGCATTTTTATCTAGGGATCAATACAGACTTTATAAACTGATTTGGGAAAGATTTGCAGCTAGCCAGATGACTCCAGCTATTTTTGATACTACATCAGTGGAAATTAATGCCGGGGACTACGGTTTAAGAGCTAGTTCATCCCAGATAAAATTTTTAGGCTACAAAAAAGTTTATAATGATAATGAGGAAGATGAAGTTAAAAACCCCATTCCCGCCATAAAAGCTGGGGATCTACTGAAATTGGTGGAATTAAAACCAGAACAACATTTTACTCAACCACCACCGCGCTTTACGGAAGCCAGTCTAGTTAAGTTCCTAGAAGAAAAAAATATTGGCCGGCCAAGTACTTATGCCCCTATTATAGACACTGTCCTAAGAAGATATTATGTGGAAAGACAAAATAGGCAATTTGTTCCTACTGAATTAGGTTTTATAGTAGTGGACTTACTAAAAGAAAACTTTTCTAATATTATCGATGTTGATTTTACTGCTAAAATGGAGGAGGACCTCGATTTAATTGAGGAAGGCCAACTGGAATGGAAAAAGGTAGTGGGGGATTTTTATGGTCCTTTTAAGGCAGAATTAGATAAGGCTAGTGAATCAATCGAAAAAATTGAAATTAAGGACGAGGAAGCTGGGAAAGATTGCCCAGTTTGCGGAAAACCTATGTTAATAAAGTATGGCCGTTTTGGTAAATTTATGGCTTGCTCTGGTTTTCCAGAATGTAGGCATACTGAAGCCCTAAACGAAGAGATCGGGGTTAAATGCCCAGAATGCAACCATGAAATAGTTGAATTAAGAAGTAAAAAAGGTCGTAGATTTTATGGCTGTAGTAAATATCCAGATTGTGATTTTAAAACTTGGAATAAACCGACCGGTGAGAAATGTCCCCAATGTGGGGATGCAATGGTAGAAAGATCAGTTAAAGGACAAGAACCCTATGCAATATGTCAAAACACAGAATGTAAATACAGAAAAGATGCCCAGGAATAAGCTACCATTTATTAATGTGGTTGGGGCAGGTTTGGCAGGATGTGAAGCCGCCTTTACTATCGCCAACCAGGGGGTTAAAGTAAAATTATGGGAGATGAGACCCCATAAGACAACTCCTGTGCATACTACTGGTAATTTTGCCGAACTCGTATGTAGCAATTCCTTAAAGTCACTATTGCCGGATACTGCCCAAGGCCTATTAAAAGCCGAAATGAAAATGCTCAATTCCCTTTTGTTACAGGCAGCTGAGGTGGCCAAAGTTCCTGCGGGCTCGGCCTTAGCTGTTGATAGACAGCTTTTTTCTGAACTAGTTACCCAAAAAATAAAACAAGACCCTTTAATTGAAATAATAAGGGAAGAAATAATCACGCTTAATGAGGATGAAATATATGTAATTGCAACGGGACCCCTGACTTCAGACCATTTAGCCAATTATATAAATACCATAACTGGGGAAAAAGCCTTATCTTTTTTTGATGCCATTGCCCCAAGTGTCACTTATGAAAGCCTGGATAAAAGTAAAATATTTAGGGCCTCCAGATATGGCAAGGGAAGTGATGATTATTTAAATTGTCCCTTTACCAAAGAGGAATATGAAATGTTTTATCAGGAATTAATTAAGGCAGATGTTTTTGCGGGACATGATATCGATAAAAAATATTTTAATGCCTGTATGCCCATTGAAATTATGGCTGCCAAAGGGATTGATACTTTGCGTTTCGGCCCAATGAGACCCGTAGGTTTAAGGGATATAAGGTGTGAAGAACCCCCCTATGCGGTATTGCAATTAAGGCAAGAAGACAAAGTTGGCAATGTGTGGGGAATGGTAGGCTTCCAGACTCGGATGCGCTGGGGTGAACAAGATAGAATCCTAAGACTTATTCCCGGACTAGCTGAGGCTGATTTTGTTCGTTATGGTGCTATGCACCGTAACACCTACATTAACAGCCCACTTATTCTCCATAAAACCCTGCAAATGAAAAAGAATCCTAACTGGTTTTTCGCCGGTCAAATAACGGGTGTGGAAGGTTATATGGAGTCTGCTGCGACAGGCCTTATTGCTGGACATAATGCCCTTCTACATTGCAAAGGCCAAAAATTAATAACGCCTGAAGTTTATACTATGATTGGTTCATTATTGGAATTCATTTCCACTTCCAAGCCTTCTAACTTCCAACCTATGAATGCTAATTTTGGTATTCTCCCCAACCTAACACCTAAAATTAAGGATAAAAAAATAAGATACAAGGCTTATGCAAAAAGATCTTTGGATAGCATGTTAAAGTTTTCAGAATTGTTTTTAAAACAGTTGTAAAAAAAAGTTTCTTATGCTACGATTTTTTTAATAGATAATTAATTTAGGGGTTTGAGGATGTTTATAAAACAGATAGATAATTTTTTAAAATACCTGCGAATTGAGAAAAATTCATCTCAATTAACCCTAAATAATTATAGAACTGATTTATATCAGTTTTTTAATTTTATCTCTTGTGAATATAATATCGAGTTTCAAGAAATTAAAGCTGATGATATAAGTCATCTAAATACAAGAAGGTATTTAAGTAAGTTACAAGAAAAAGAATATTCCCGTTCCACTATAGCTAGGAAGTTAGCCTCGCTTCGTTCTTTTGTGGCTTTCTTAATTAGGACTGGCGTATTAGAGGGCAATCCTATAGCAATTGTGGCTACACCAAAACAAGAGAAAAGACTACCTCATTTTCTATACCCAGAAGAAATAAATAAATTGTTACAAGCTCCAGATGACTCAAAACTGGGGATCAGAAATAAGGCTATAATTGAAGTCTTGTATGCGACAGGCATTCGGGTTAGTGAACTAGTAGACCTAGATATTTTAGATCTGGATATGGAGGCTGATTTGATTAGGGTATGGGGTAAGGGGAGCAAGGAAAGAATAGTACCGATGGGGCGATTTGCTCGACTTTCCTTACTTAACTATTTGGATGAGTCACGTCCCTTGTTGCTTAAGCCTGGCCTTGAAACAGAAACGGCCCTTTTCTTAAATAAATTTGGGACTAGGCTCTCAGACCGAAGTATACGCAATATATTGAATAAATATGTAGATATAGTTGCTCTTAACCAGAAAATTAGTCCCCATGCTATAAGGCATTCCTTTGCTACTCATTTATTAAATAATGGGGCTGATTTAAGATCGGTCCAGGAACTATTGGGGCATGTTAGGCTTTCTACCACCCAAATATATACCCACCTAACCAAAGAAAAAATAAAAGCTATACATAATGAAACACATCCACGGAGGTAAATATATGTTTAAAGGCACTACAATTGTTGTAGTAAAAAGAGATAAAAAGACAGCCATAGCTGGTGATGGCCAAGTTACACTAGGGGAAAATACTATTATGAAACATAATGCCAATAAGATTCGGCGTTTATTTGATGGGCAAGTGATTGCAGGTTTTGCGGGCTCAGTAGCCGATGCTTTTACCTTGTTTGGTAAGTTTGAAGAAAAGCTAAGAAAGACTGATGGTAATATGACTAAGGCGGTCGTGGATTTGGCCAAGGAGTGGAGATCTGATCGGATTCTAAGAAGGTTAGAAGCCTTGCTAATTGTGGCTGATAAAGAAAAGATATTTATCATTTCGGGTAATGGGGAAATTATTGAGCCGGACGATGGCATTACAGCTATTGGCTCTGGGGGTTCTTATGCTTTAGCTGCTGGGAAAGCTTTGTTGAATTTTACTGAGATGTCAGCCCAGGAAATTGCTTATGAGGCCCTACTTATTGCTTCCCAGATTTGTGTTTACACTAATAATCATATTTCTCTAGAAACAATTGAATAGGGGGCTAATAGAATGTTGAGTTTGACACCAAAGCAAATTGTAGAAGAACTAGATATACATATAATTGGACAAAGTAATGCAAAAAAAGCAGTAGCTATTGCCTTAAGGAATAGATATAGAAGGAAACAACTTCCCAGTGAATTGAGCGAAGAAATATACCCAAAAAACATTATCATGATCGGTTCTACAGGGGTGGGGAAAACTGAAATAGCAAGGAGGTTAGCTAAGCTCGTTAAGGCACCTTTTGTCAAGGTGGAGGCTAGTAAGTTTACAGAAGTAGGTTATGTAGGTCGAGATGTTGATTCCATGATCAGGGATTTACTAGAGACCGCTATCAGAATGGTTAAAAAAGAAAAAATGGAGGAGGTAGATGAAAAAGCCAAAAACTTAGCTGAAGAACGGATTGCACAGTATTTAATACCTGTCCCCCGCCGGAAAACTAGGACAGTAAAAAACCCCTTTGAATTATTTTTAGGTTCGTCTGGGGAACCAGAATTAAAGGATGAAGATTATGAAAATCAAAAACATCTAATAGAAGAGCAAAGAGAAATTGTTAGACAAAAACTGGCTAGAATGGAATTAGAGGATGAAATAATCGAAATAGAGGTGGAAGAAAAAAACACTTCTTTCATGGAGGTGTTTTCTGGCGCTGGTGTGGAGGAAATGGGCATTAATTTTAATGATATGTTAGGTAACCTAATTCCTAAGAACAAGAAAAAACGTAAAATGAAAATTAGGGAAGCCCGAACAATTCTTACTAACGAGGAAGCCCAAAACTTAATCGATATGGATGAGGTCCATCGGGAAGCTATTAAGCGTGTCGAGGAGGATGGGATCATTTTCCTAGATGAAATCGATAAAATTGCCGGTAAAGAGGGTGGAAGCGGACCAGATGTATCCCGCGGTGGGGTACAAAGAGATATTTTACCGATAGTAGAAGGTTCAACTGTTATTACCAAGTACGGGCCAGTTAAAACGGATCATATTTTATTTATAGCTGCAGGGGCTTTCCACATAAGTCAGCCTTCTGACTTAATCCCTGAATTACAAGGAAGATTTCCAATTAGGGTAGAATTAGAAAATTTAAACAAGGGTGATTTGAAAAGGATTTTGACTGAACCACGTAATGCTCTAACCAAACAATACACAGCTCTAATCTCTACGGAAGATGTCAATATTAGTTTCACAAGTGAAGCCATAGAATATATTGCAGATGTAGCCTGGGAAGTCAATAATAAGGCTGAAAATATTGGGGCTAGAAGGCTACATACGGTTATGGAAAAAGTACTGGAAGATTTATTATTTGATTCCCCCTATATGAGTGGACAAGAAGTTATTATTGACATGAATTATGTTGAACAAAGGTTAAAAAAGATAGTTGAAGATGATGACTTAAGTAGATATATCTTGTAGGAGGTTATGCGAGTGGGAAAAACATTACTAGAAAAATCAAGGGCTTTAAATAAGATACTGCAAAAAATCAGTGGTCACCCGGTTGATTTTTTTGAAATGGCGGAAGTATTATCTGAAAATCTAAATTGTAGCGTATTCATAGTAGGCAGAAGGGGACAAATAGGTGGCTACGCTTTTGTTGACAATGCTTCTTGTATCGAAATTGAACAACTCACAAATCATTCAGAAAGATTTCCTGAAAGTTTTAATCAAGAATTCATGAATGTTACTGAAACCATGACTAATTTGGTATTAGAGGATGGGCGCAAATGTGTCTTTAACCCCGATAATGTTTCATGTGACTGTTCTACTAGAATTTGGTCAATAACTCCGGTTTTCGGTTCAGCCAGGAGAATAGGCACCCTAATTTTAATGCGTGAAAATCAAGAATTTACAGATGAAGACATTGTTTTAGCGGAATACGGTGCTATTGTAGTTGCAAATGAGATTATGCGGATGCGATCAGAACGGGTGGAGGAGGAGGCCCGCAAAAAGGCTTCAGTACAAATAGCTATAGCAACCTTATCCTACTCTGAAAAGGAAGCCATCGATCATATTATGGCGGAATTAGATGGGCCAGAGGGCCTGCTAGTTGCTAGCCGGATAGCGGATAAGGTAGGGATAACCCGTTCAGTTATAGTGAGTGCACTTAGAAAATTTGAGAGTGCAGGAGTCATTGAATCTCGTTCATTAGGAATGAAGGGAACTTATATAAAAATTTTAAATGACTATTTGTTAGAGGAATTAAATATTTAAAACTTTACTTTTAGTAACTCAATAGGGATAGGATTTATTATGACTAACTAGGTTGTCAGTCATATTTTTTTGGGGAGAAAGGGGTCATTTTGCCAATGAAAGGGCCAATTGGGTAAAAAGATGGTGTAATATAACAAGATATGAAATATAATGTCTGTGGGAATTGTCTGAAAAAATAGGCCTTTAAGATAAATAATATAATATTTTGCAGGAAATTATGTTTAAAAGTAGAAATAAACGATAATAAAGCCGATATATATCAAGACTGGGGTGATAAGATGCTGGAAAGATTATTTAATTCTCCTACTTCAATTTTATTACATAAATCAATGGATGCTGCTAGCTTAAGGAATACCGTAATCGCCGATAACATTGCCAATGTTGATACTCCAAATTTTAATAGGCGGGAAGTAATATTTCAAGAAAAACTACAAAATGCCTTACATAGGGGAAATGCGAATCTTGATATGCGTTTGACCAATAATCGTCATATATTTATCAAATCCAACCTTAATTTGGAGCCAGAAATTAGGGAGATTAGAAAAATTAGTTATAGAAATGATGGTAACAATGTAGATATTGATGTAGAATCAGCTAAAATGGCCAAAAATAAATTGCATTATGATGCACTAGCTCAGACTATGGATAAGGAAATAAAGCTGCTACGATTAGCTATAACGGGAAGGGGGTAGGCATACTTGAAGTTTTTAAATGCTATTGATATTAGTGCCTCTGGGCTTACAGCTCAAAGGCTTAGAATGGATACCATAGCTAGTAACATGGCTAATGCAGAATCTACTAGGATAGATGGGGGCAATGGCCCTTATAGGCGACAAATAGTTCTCTTTGAAGCTAAAAGGACTTCACCACAAAAGAATTTTAATAGTATTCTACAAGATAAAATGTCTGCAGTAGGGCAAGGAGTAAGGGTGACTGAAATAAGGAGTCTTAATGAAAATGAAGCCCCCTTTAGGAGGGTATATGAACCCGCCCATCCAGATGCGGATGCAGCAGGCTATGTTAATTATCCCAATGTGAACATAGTAGAGGAAATGATTAATATGATCTCAGCTACGCGGTCTTATGAGGCCAATGCTAAAGTAATGGAAGCTACGAAAGGCATGGCTTTAAGGGCCCTTGATATTGGAAGATAGGAGGGTGACATTTGAAGACCAATATAATGCAACCTAGTTTTTTTATTAATAAAAACCAATTTGAAAATAACCCAACTACTAAAAATAGTCCCAGTAATTTTATGTCTTACCTAAAGACAGCTTTAAGCGAAGTGGATACTATGCAAAAGGAAGCTACCATTAGTGCCTCCCAATTAATTTTGGGGGAAGAGGAGAACCTGCATAACACTGTGCTAGCATACGAAAAAGCAAATTTAGCCTTGCAATTGACTATAGAAGTAAGGAATAAAATTGTAGAAGCATTCCAGGAAATCATGAGAATACAAATGTAAATTGTCTAGTAGGGAGTTTGTTAAATGGAGAATTTTATTAATAGATTAAGGCAATATGCCACTGATATTAGGGAATTATGGAATAGGTTAACCCTAAATCAAAAAGTCCTAATTTCGGGTGCAGCCATATTAATTATTGTTTCCGTGGCTATACTATTCCTTACTAAAGATACATATAGAGGGTATGAAGTATTATATACGGAATTAGCCGAAAAGGATGCCGCAGCTATAGTTGAAAAATTAGAGGAAGATAAGATTAACTTCCACCTTAAAGATAATGGCAGCACAATTCTCGTTCCTGCTGCCCAAAAATATAAAGCACGTCTTAATTTAGCTAGCCAAAACCTACCCCGTGGTGAAGCCGGATTGGAACTCTTTTCAGAAAGTAGTTTCGGTGAAACTCAAGCAGATAAAAAAGTAAAATATCAGTCAGCCTTGCAAGGGGAACTAGCTAGAACTATACAAGCCTTAGATAAAGTCAGTGCTGCTAAAGTCAACCTAGCTTTACCTGAGGAATCTCTTTTCATAGAAGATGAAGAAGCACCAAAAGCATCGGTAGTCATAAGAACCCGGGATAATGAAACCCTGTCTAACCGTGAAGTGGTGGCTATTATTAATTTGGTTGCCAATAGTGTAAAGAAACTAGAAGCAGAAAACGTAGTGGTGGTAGACCAAGATGGGACACTTTTATCAGAAAATGCATTAGGCTCTAATACTAGCACTACTGAACAAGTACAATTACAACTAGCCATGAGAAAGCAATATGAGAAGGAAAAGGAAACAGCTATTCAGACCATGCTAGACAAAACCCTGGGTAAAGATAATTCGGTGGTGAGGGTAAGTGCAGAACTAAATTTTGATGATATAGAGCAATTAGATGAAAGATACACACATGACCCCGAAGGGCCATTTATAAGGAGTGAACAAGTATCTAGGGAATCTTCAGATAGCACTATGGAACCTGGGGCTCCTATAGGCATAGACGATAATATTCCCCAATATATTGAACCAGCTACTGGAGGGGGAGAAAGCAGCTCTAGTAAAAGTGAGCGGACAAGCAATTATGAATTGAATCGTACTGAGACCATAACGAAATTTTCCCAAGGGGATGTCAAATATGATTACCTTACTGTCTCCGTATTGGTAAATAATGCAGCAGTTGCCGGTACCAACTTAGGTCAAACAGAAGCAGAACAAAGTAATACTATAAGAAATGTGGTAGCTACAGCTTGTGGCTTAAGGGAAAATAGAGAACAAGATAATGTTAACCTAGATGAAAACATTTCTATTGCCTTTATCGATTTCTATGTTGAGCCCGTCCCAGAACCGAAAACAGCTACTATAGTGGAAAGTTTATTCGGATCACCCTATACTCCATTCTTATTCGGGATTTTGGGAGTGATAATCACAGTCCTAGTCTTTATTCTAATCAGAAGGAGGAGACTAGAGGCGGCAGGCGAAGGTGAAACTACTGATTTTGAAGCTATAGTTGAAGAAGAAATTAAACTGGAAGATTTAATAGACAAGGCTCTCACTCCGGAGGAAAAGGAAGCCCAGAAAATTAAACAAGAAATTGATAACCTGATTGATGAGGACCCAGAAAACGCAGCCCAGGTAATTAAAATATGGTTAGCCGAAGATACGAGGTGATACAGGTGGCCACAACTAGAAAAGCACTAACAGGTAAACAAAAAGCAGCCAACTTCCTAATATTTTTAGGTTCTGAAAAGTCGGCTGCTATATTTAAACATATGAGCGAAGAGGAAATTGAACAATTAACCCTTGAAATTGCTAGTATTCGTCAGGTTCCTACCGAAAAAATGGATGAGATTTATAGGGAGTTTTTTGAAATGGCTGTTGCTAGTCAATATATCGGTCAAGGGGGTATTTCCTATGCTAAGGAGGTACTAGAAAGAGCCTATGGTCAAGAAAAGACTATGGAGATTATCGGTAGAATCTCGGCATCTTTGCAGGTCCGCCCCTTTGATTTTATGCGTAAAACGGAGCCTTCCCAATTATTGAATTTCATTCAATCAGAACACCCCCAAACCATTGCTTTGATTTTGGCATATTTAGAACCTGAAAAGGCTTCTTCGATCTTATCGGCCCTACCTCCAGAACGGCAATCAGAAGTGGCTAAAAGGATAGCAATTATGGATACTACCTCTCCGGAAGTCATAAAAGAGGTTGAGCAAGTGCTAGAACGTAAATTGTTATCTTTGGGCCCCCAAGAGTTAACTGCGGCAGGGGGAGTAAAATCTGTAGTGGAAATAATTAACCGGGTTGATAGGGGTACTGAAAAAACTATTTTAGAAGCCATGGAGGTACAAGACCCCGAATTAGCCGAAGAAATAAAGAAATTGATGTTTGTATTTGAAGATATTGTTATTATTGATGACCGTTCAGTACAAAGGGTCTTAAGAGAAGTAGAAACCCAGGATCTAGCCTTAGCCCTAAAGGGGGCTAGCAATGAAGTTGCCCAGAAAATATACAACAATATGTCCCAAAGGGCTTCAGGCATGTTAAAGGAAGATATCGAATTCATGGGCCCAGTCAGATTGCGTGATGTTGAGGAAGCCCAACAACGTATAGTCAATATTATTAGGAGATTAGAGGATACTGGTGAAATTGTAGTAGCTAGGGGTGGAGGGGATGAAATAATTGTCTAAAGTAATAAAAAATTCATCACTATCATCTCAACCAAAGCTAATTGAAGTTGCCAAAATTGAAACATATAAACCAGCTATAGTTATTGAAAGCACTGATTACCTAAATGAAATCGATGAACTTGCTGTCTTGGAGGATGAAAGCCAAAAAATAATTAAAGAAACCGAACAGATGGTTATAGACCTATTAGAAAAGGCCCAAGGTGAAGCCCGGGAGATTATGGCAAACGCCCAAGATGAAGCAGATGTTATTAGGAGTGAGGTCTACACAGAAGCCAAACAACTTAAAGAGGAATCTAAAAAGATTGGTTATGAAGAAGGTTTGAAATTAGCCAATGAGGAGATTAAGTTCGACCGGGAAAGGGCCATCGAACAAAACCAACTAATAGTTGAGGAAGCAAGGCAAACCAAACTAGAGATTTTAAGAAGCGTGGAATCAGATATTGTCAGGTTAGTCATGGCCATTACCAAAAAAATCATAGTAAATGAGCTAGAAACTAACCCTGACTCTATTATGAATATAGTCAAAGAAGCCATTAACTATCTCGATAATCCACAAAATGTAAGGGTACATGTTAATCCTAATGAGATGGGCCGACTCCTAGAACTGCTGGAAAATGAACTTTTAGCAGATATAGGTAGTGAAGAAATAAGGGTAGATGTTCAAGGTGATAGTCGCATTACTAGTGGAGGCTCTTTGATAGAAAGTGATAGTGGTTCTGTCGATGCTAGGATTGAAACTAAATTAGCCAATATAGAAAAAGGATTATTGGAAGTGTCTGGAGATGAATAGGGTTACAGGTATAAAAAATCTTGAGAAATATTTTACTGCCTTAGAAAAGATACCTAGCTGCCAATTAAAGGGTAAGATTTCGCAAGCTATCGGGCTTACTCTTGAGGCAACTGGCCCTAAGGTTAGTCTGGGTGAACTATGTTATATAAAGACTAACTATGCCGATGGCACTGAGATACCTGCTGAAGTAGTGGGCTTTAAGGAAAACAAAATATTACTTATGCCCCTAGGGAATATAGAAGGAATTGGTCCGGGCAGTGAATTAATAGCATCTGGTACCACCTTGAGGGTAAATGTAGACTTGGAAATGCAAGGTCGGGTATTAGATGGTCTAGGGGAACCCATCGATGGTAAAGGAAGAATTAATGCGAAGTTAAGCTATCCGGTGATGAATCAACCTCCCAATCCCCTAAAAAGAAAAAGAATAACCGAGATATTGCCAGTAGGGGTTAAGGCAATCGATGGATTAACTACCATAGGTAGGGGACAAAGAATGGGAATATTAGCTGGAAGTGGTATAGGTAAAAGCACCTTAATGGGTATGATTGCTAGAAATACAGAAGCTGATATAAATGTGATTGCATTGATTGGTGAAAGGGGGAGAGAGGTTAGAGAATTCCTGGAAAGGGATTTAGGTGAGGCAGGTTTAGCCAAGTCAGTAGTAGTAGTTGCTACATCAGATCAACCGGCCCTGATTAGATTAAAAGGAGCCTTTGTAGCTACAAGTATAGCAGAATATTTTAGAGACCAAGGAAAAGATGTCCTCTTGTTAATGGATTCTTTGACTAGATTTGCCCTGGCCCAACGAGAAGTGGGCCTAGCCATAGGCGAACCCCCAGCTACTAGGGGTTATACCCCTTCTGTTTTTGCTTTACTACCTAGGCTTTTGGAAAGGGCGGGAACCTCAGAAACTGGAACCATTACGGGTTTATATACTGTATTAGTTGAGGGGGACGACATGAATGAACCGATTACCGATGCAGTTAGGGGTATAGTAGATGGGCATATTGCCTTAAACCGTAATTTAGCGGCACTGAACATATATCCAGCCATTAGTGTAAATGAAAGCATTAGCCGGGTAATGATAGATATAATATCAAACGAACACTTGCAAAAAGCAAATAAATTCCGCAGTATTCTAGCGACCTATGAAGAAGCCAAAGATTTAATTGAAATAGGGGCTTATAAAAAGGGTTCCAATCCTATGATCGATGAATCAATAGGCCTAGTTGATAAATGTTACGACTTCATAAGACAAGATATATATAAAGAGGCTAGTTTTGATAATACCCTGGAATTACTAAATGAACTTATTAATTGAGTAGGGATATAAATGAGAAAATTTAGATTTAGATTGCAAACAAAATTAGATATTTCTGTAGGCCAAGAAAAACTAGCTATGGAACAACTAGCCGCAAAAATTGCTGAAAGAAATAATATTATACAAAGATTAAATAATAAAAAAGACAAGCTAGAAGTTTTACAAGATTCGGTTAAAAGACTATCATTTCAACACACCTTAATAGTTAAGGATTATTTGCCCATTCTCAGGACTTGTATCTATGAACTGCAATTGGAGTTGGCAGCAGCAGAAGATAGAGTTGAGGTGGCCAGGAATATCTTAATTGAATGTAAAAAGGAAACCAAAACCTTAACCAGGTTAAGGGAAAAAGAATGGCATAATTATTTACACGAACTTAACTTAGAGGAACAAAAAGAAATCGATGAAATAGCTATTAACAATCATTTTAGGAAGAACTAATTATTGTTGGGGTGAGACAAGTGGGAAATATACTTAAAATAATATTGTCTGTTATTTTATTTTTTGGATTACTATTTGGGGTTTTTTATTTATTATTCTTCTTAGATATATTAAAGTCCCCTCCTTTTTTAAACGAAATACCTATTATAGGGGAAATTGTATCAAAAGATAAAATTAAAAAAGAACCTAATAAAATTGTCTTGCTAGAGGAGGAAAACCTTTCCCTTAAAGAAACTATAGATAAAAAAAATCAAGAATTAAAAAATGTACAAACAGACACTGAATATATAGAAGGGCAACTTAAAGCAGTAATGGATAATGAAGACCAGCTTAAAGAAGAAATAATTAATTTAAATGAGCAATTAATAAATGCGGAGATGAAAAAGGAAGCTCAAGCCAAAGTTTATAAGGATACAGCCAAATATTATGCTGAAATGAATGCCAAGAATGCCGCAGAAATTATCACCAAGTTAGAAATAGAACATATTATAGGTATTCTAGTAGAGCTAGAGCCAGACGCTGCTGCAGATATTCTACAAAATATGCCTGGTGACAAGGCGGCTGAAGTTACAAGAAAGATGCTAGTTACTGCCCCCTAGTCAGGACAATTAGAGGGGTTAAGCATAAGGATTTTTACTAGTCCTTATATTTAGCCCCTTTCAAAAGGGAGATTACTAAAGGAGGTGAATTAAGGAAGAATGAATATGCTAGCATCTATGGTTAATAGTGATAATAGTTTATTTAACCTAGCCAGTAAACCTTTACCAAAATCCAAAAACCAAGCTAGAACTAATTTTGCCAAGGTTCTAAACGACCAGACTAAGCCTAAAGAAAATCTAATTACGACTAATACCGATAAAGGACAAGATGAACCTATATTAAAAACTGAAAAGTCTGAAAGCAATAGTATTAGCAAATTAGATGAATTTTTAGCAAAAAACAGCGGTGAGCTAGAAGTTCCTCCAGGGCTGGGTAATGCTGAATTAAAAGCTATAATTAGTCTAATTTTGGAAGAAGCAGAGGAGACAGATGTAAGTGAGGAAGAAATTATTGCCTATGTCAATACTGAATTAGCGAAAATAGTAATTACTGAAAATAAGGTAGATAATAGCGAAGAAATGCCGACAGACCATCCTAAAGTATCTACTGAGGCAGCTAATCAAGTCAACCTAGTAAATGTGGCAAAGGATAATACTGAAGAAAAACAGGCAGCTAATCGAATAATAAGCAATAACATTCCTAATGAAACAGAAATTATCACTAATAACAAGGTAGAGGAGAAACCTAAAGACTTTAAGCTGCAAAACCTAATAAACACTCAGCTTACTAAAGAGGACTCTACTAGTAAGACTGATATTAAAAAGTTAATTTCTACAGAAGTAGGCAAGCTTAATAACTTAAAAACTGCTGATAGTACTAGCACTAATAACCAACTAACAAGTGAAGCTAAGGCTCCTAATACGGCAGAAAATGACCAAGGGGCTAACTTAAATCTCAATAAGGCAGAGCTTAATAATGTTAGGACCGACAGTCGTCTAGTATTAGTGGACAACAAGCCAGTGGAAGTTAAGGAAGTTATGGAGCAGATAGTCAAAAAAGCAGAACTAGTATTAAAGCAAAATGTTTCTGAAATGAAGATTAACTTGAAGCCAGAGTTTTTAGGGAAAATGACCATTAGGATAGCAGTGGAACAAGGCCTAGTAACTGCAAGGTTTATAACCGAAAATCTACAAGTAAAGCATTTACTAGAGAGTAATCTTAATACACTTCGCCAGTCTTTAGAATCCCAAGGGATTAAAGTAGAGCGAACCGAAGTCAATGTCCAGCTTAATAATGGCGGTATGTTTGACGGTTCAGAAACTAAGCAAGAATGGGATTTTGAGAAGTCGGGATTTAATAATTATCAAGCCAATGGTGAAATAGACGATAATTATGAATTCAATCCCCATCTAGCAGAAGAAGTGGAAAACTTAGCGGGGCTAGACTATTATCAGTTACTCGAAGACACAAGCGTAAGTTTTCTAATTTAGGAGGTGAGAATTGTGAGTATTAGTCCGATATATGGCCAGTCACCCTTTATTAGGGGGGACACAGCAAATAGTCAAAATATAGCGGAAAAGGATAATGGGATTTTAGGTAAGGATGATTTTCTGAAAATCTTAATTACTGAATTAAAATACCAAGACCCTTTAAGTCCTATGGATAGTAAGGAATCTATTGCTCAAATGGCCTCATTTAGTGCCCTAGAACAGATGCAAAACCTAAATAAGTCTTTTGACCATATGGCTAGTAGCATTACTAACCAGCTAATGCCTAGCATCTTATTACAGCAAGCTAGTTCGATGATAGGACGGGAAGTAGCTTATATTAACCCTAATATAAAGGACCATACCCCCGAAAATGAGTATATCTTAGCTGGGCAGATTAATTCGGTAATGGTATTGGAAGGCAGACCTACCTTTATCATAGGTAACGACAAAGTGCCTTTTGATGAAATAGTAGAATTAGGGCAAATACCCGATGCTAATCAAGGTGCTTTAGGTAAGATATTAGAGAAACTAGATGAACTATTAAAAACCCTTCAACCTAACGATGATATTGATGATGAAAATGGGGCAGGTGAACTAGGTGCATAATAAAATATTTATTCCTAATCAGGTTAGACCAATTACACCTAAGATAAATGAGCCTGCTAAGCAAAAGAAATCTAGTGAAGCTAATTTTGCTAAGGTGCTAGATGCCAAGCTAAATCAAGAGGTTAAATTTTCCCATCACGCCCGACAAAGGTTGGAGATGCGAAATATTCACTTGAATGAAAATGACCTGACTAGGCTGAATGATGCAGTCGCCAAAGTAAGGGAAAAAGGTGCCCGTGATTCATTAGTCTTGATGCAGGATTTGGCTCTAGTAGTGAGTGTGAAAAACAACACAGTTATTACGGCAGTAGATGGAGCTAACTTAAAGGAAAATGTCTTTACCAATATTGATAGTGCCGTAATAATATAAGGCTGGACCTCTTAGAGGAAGCCTTAGGGGTGTAGATTGACTGATACACCTGGAAAAAAGAATAGGAGGTCATATATGATATGATGCGTTCAATGTACGCTGGGGTTTCTGGACTGAGAAACCACCAGACGAAAATGGATGTCATAGGTAATAATATAGCTAATGTTAATACAGCTGGCTATAAGAAAAGTAGGGTAGTCTTTCAGGATATCCTATATCAAAGTATGCGGGGAGCATCCAGGCCTACTGATGCCAGAGGGGGGACTAACCCCATGGCAATAGGTCTAGGTATGGCCATTGCCAGTATTGATCAGATTCATACTCCAGCCCCTGCTAGTTCTACTAACAAGGCCTCAGACTTAGCTATAGATGGTAATGGTTATTTTATCGTCGATAATGGTGGACAAAGGTTCTATACTCGGGCTGGTAATTTTGATTTTGACAAACTAGGCAATTTAATTAGTTTATCCAATGGGTATAGGGTACATGGCTGGATGGCTGATGAGAATTGGGAAATAGATACAGTCAGATCTAGTGAACCTATAGACATAGCAGATTTTAAGTCTATTCCTCCTCGGGCCACTACGGAAATGAAGTTTACGGGGAATCTGGATTCGAATACTTTAAACCATGATGTTGCAGGTGGTTCATTTACTTTGGCAACCGATATACCAGATGAAAACGAAACTATTATTACTTCTAAGGAAGTATATGATTCCTTAGGCAATAAGGAAACCTTATATTTTAGATTTTTTAAGTACGATGTAAATGTTGGACCGCCTGCTAATAGTACTTGGGCATGTGACATTTCTTTTAGCCCTGAATTTACAGGTGTTTATGGCAATATCCCTGTTAATGCAGCACCTCCATCTATCCCAACAGTAGAGGTATTGAGGGTAACGGATTTAATTTTCGATGATAAAGGTGTCTTATCAGGCGTTGGAGCAAATGCAGCAATATTGAAGAACTTGATTATTGACAGGTCTGCCCAAGGTGCAGAAGATATTGAATTCGACATTGATTTTAGCCATATCACCCAATGGGAAACTAAGTCAACCGCTTGGGCAGAATACCAAGATGGCTATACCATGGGTAACCTGACTACCTATAACTTTGGAATCGATGGTACCATCCAAGGGGTATATGATAATGGGGAAAGCCGTAACTTAGCAAGGGTAGCTCTAGTGAACTTCCAAAACCCAGCAGGGTTACTGCAAGTAGGGGCTAGCCTATACCAGGTATCTAACAACTCGGGTGATCCCCTAGTAGGGGCACCTGGTGACCAAGGCATGGGGGCCT